>JBIQLF010000243.1:0-1938 GCA_044464585.1 Thermomicrobia bacterium | reverse complement strand
GCATCCGGTAGCGGAACCGTGGCCGGGAGCGCCGCCCGCGCCGCCCAGGTGGCGCTGCTCGCCTCTGGAATGAAGGTGACGGCCATCAGTCCCAGATCGTCGCCGTTCGAGAGCAGAATCGCATGCGACATCCCGGCAACCGCCAAAATGGCCCCGCCAAAAAACGCCGCGCCGACGTTATCGCCGTGGCCTTCCATTCTCCAGGAATGCAGATACAACTCGTCGATGGTCAATCCGAGACCGGCGACCTCGTTCCCCGCGACCAGACCGCAAGCCAGCGCAGCGGCCGAACTACCAAGCCCGCGCGCCACCGGCACCCGCGCCCGGATCGTCATCGAGAACCCCGGCAGCACCGAACCATGCTGTTCGACCAGTTCCTGCATGGCATTGAGACTGTAATTCTGCTTATCGGCCAGCAGGGCACCATCGGCGCCCTCGACCGTAACCGCGCCCGGTTCGCCGTCTGTGTCGATTTCGAGCTCGTTCCAGAGATCGAGCGCCAAACCGAGCGCATCGAATCCCGGACCGAGATTAGCGCTGGACGCCGGAGCCTTAACCCGAAAGCGCATCGGCAAGCGTCCGTTCGAGGGCATCGAGCGTCGGTTCGACCGTCACCGGTTGATTGATATTCGGACGCTCGGGGCCTCCCAGATCGCCAAGGTGATAGTTCACCACCGCGTCCGCATCCTTGAGCAGATGACCGGTGAGTATGCCGACCACGGACGCATCCCGGTCGATGACGCCGGATGCGACCAGCTTCCGCACACCGGCCAGCGATGCCGCGGAGGCCGGTTCGCATCCGATCCCCACTCGGTCGATCCACGATTTCGCGGCCATGATCTCATCGTCGGTCACGCTGGCGACCGCGCCATCGGTGAGCTGGATCGCGCGGCGCGCCCGTTCCATGCTGGCGGGGGCACCGATCTTGATGGCAGTGGCGACGGTCTCGGCTTTCACCGGTTCATAGTGATCGAAACCGCTTGCGAAATAGTGCGCGAAGGGAGCGGCCCCTTCGGCCTGGATCGTCATGATGCGGGGCAACCGGTCGATCAATTTGGCGGTGTGCAGATCGTGCAAGGCCTTGCCGAATGCGGCGGTATTGCCCAGATTCCCTCCGGGCAGCGCGATCACATCGGGCGCCTGCCAGTCGAGTTGCTCCAGCATCTCGATGACGATCGTTTTTTGCCCCTCCAGCCGGAAGGGGTTGACCGAGTTGACCAGATACACGGGATAGTTGGCGGTCAGTTGCCGGAGCAGCGCGAGCGCGATGTCGAAATCGCCATCGACTTGCACGATGCGCGCGCCCATGGCGATCGTCTGAGCCAGCTTGCCGCCCGCGATCTTCCCCTCCGGAATGATCACCAGCGCCTGCATCCCGCCGGCGGCGGCATAGGAGGCCAGTGACGCCGAGGTATTACCAGTCGAGGCGCAGGCAACGATCTTTGCGCCAACCGCCTTGGCATGGCTCACGCCAACGGTCATACCACGGTCCTTGAACGAGGCTGTCGGATTCTGGCCTTCGTGTTTCAGTCCGACCCGTTGCAATCCTGCATAGGCGGCGATGCGGTCATCCCAATAAATAGGGGTGCGTCCCTCGGCGCGCGAAACGATGGCGTCATCGGGCAGTTTTGGCAGCATAGCCTGATAGCGCCAGACACCGGAGAACGAGCGGCCGCCCGTTGCGTCGCGATCGAAGACACCGCGATCGAGCGCTTGCAGCTTCAGATCGATCTCGAAGAGACCGCCACAGATCGGACAGACCGATACCGGCTCGGTTGCCGATTGCAGCGCTCCGCATTCGAGACACTGGATTCGGATCTGGTCGAGCAGGCCAGATTTGCCTTCACGCTGGTCGATCGAGATCACTTTGGCATCGTCTGGAATGCGCATGCGCGCGCGGACTCATATAGCGGCTGAGGATACCATGCTCATCTATGG
>JBIQLF010000242.1:0-1990 GCA_044464585.1 Thermomicrobia bacterium | reverse complement strand
CGATCCGCGTCCGCGCGTCGTGGTCTTGCCGAAATTCGGATCGTCCGATCGTTCGATGACGACGGGCGGTGCGTCGTCCTCTGGGGCGCCGGTTTGGGATTTCCTGGGAAAGATCGGTCCGTCGCTGCTCATACGTGTTTCTCCATCATCGTAGGACGTATGGTTCCCACCGTCTCCATTGTCTCCCATGCGGTATCTCGCGGGTCTTTCTCCTGGGAGCGCGGTCCGGCCGGATGTATGGAGCCGGTAATGCGCCCCCTTGTGCGCCCGCATTATCCGCACGGATTGCCGTTCCACCCCCCACCGCGCCGCCTGCCCGTGCCGGTACGCCGAGAACGAGTAGAAGTGTACGGTCACATCCTGCTATGATGGACCCAATCCCCGTACAGATGCGTCCCCGCGCAGTCTGCCGGCCAGGCGATGTTCTTCGAATCGCTGGCAGGCAGTTCGAAGAACCGCACGCGCCGCTCGATGCTGGCCGTGGCACGTGCGTACACCGCCCACTCGTCATGCGGGCGCGGAGAACACAGAGGGAACATCATGAACCGAACACGAGGCGCACTCGGCACACTGGCATTGGCCGCGCTCCTTGGACTGCCCTTGGCCGCGCCGGTCCATTCGATCGCCGCCCAGGATGCGACCGAGACATCGGCCGCGACAACCGAATCGCAAACCGAAGCCGATGCGAACGCTGCCGCGATTGCCACGGGCAAATATCCGTTCGGCACCGTGCTGGTGCTCATGGAGGGCAACGCCAGCGTGCGAAACGCGGCCGGAGCCGAAGCCGCCACGCTGACCGAGATCGACGAGGGCCGGATGGTAACCGTCCAGGCCGGTCCTGAGCAGGTTGGCGGCACCGACTGGTATCAGGTCGAAACCGATGGCGGTATCACCGGCTGGGTCGATGCGCGGCAATTCGGGATTGCCAAAGGCGCTCCGGCGCTTCCGGCGGGAACCGAACGCCAGGTGATCACCGAATCGCTCAATCTCCGGGCAGAACCGGGCTCCTCCGGCGAAATCGTCAGCGGACTGGCCAATGGAGATTCGGTCACCATCGTGAGCGGTCCCGAGACCGCGGGCGATCTCGATTGGTATGAGGTCCAGACCGCCTATGGCGAAGATGGCTGGTTGGCCGCGGTCTATCTCGGTGCTCCCGGCGCGGCGACCACCGCGGCCGCCGGTGCCCAGACCGAAGCGACACCGGCTGCCGTCGCCGCGGCTGCATTTCCGGAAGGCTCCTATGTCTTCGTCGAGAGCGACACGCTCAATCTTCGCGCCGATGCCTCCATCGATGCGGAGATCGTCAGCGAATTGCTCGACGGCCAGATCGGAACCGTCACCGGCGCGCCAGTGACGGCTGACGACTACGATTGGTATCCGGTCTCATTCGGTACCGGCGATGCCACGGTGACCGGCTATGTCGCCGGTTCGCTGATCTCCGGCGGTATCACGGTCGGTACCGATGCCCTCGTCGCCGACGGTCCGCTCAACCTCCGGGATGACACCTCGGTCGAGGGCGAGCCGATCGCCGAACTCGAAACCGGCGCCGCTGTTCGCGTCGTCAGCGGGCCGATCGAAGCCGACGGCCTTTTCTGGTTCGAAATCCAATCCGGGGAAGACAACGGGTACGTGGCCGGGCGGTATCTCGGTGCGTCGCCGGCGTAAGCATCCGGGCGGAAATGGGAAATGGGAAATCGGAAATAGGCAATGGTCGACGGGCCGGGTGAATGTTCACCCGGCCCGTTCCGGCGCCCCGGGCGAAATGGCGAGAAGTCGAGCGCCCGCTCGTTGCCCGAAATCCCGTCTCGGAACCCCCCCTGTCATTCTGACGAAGGAAGCGCCCGCCCGGAGCAACGCCGAAGGAGTCTTTCCTCGTCGATGTAACGCAAACACCATCGCGCGGCAGTCTGCTTTGGCGCGATTGCGAAACGAGCTGGCTGCAGACTTGGAACTCCGTGGCCTCGGGGGACTCGCTGCGGCGAGGAGATCC
>JBIQLF010000241.1:0-2023 GCA_044464585.1 Thermomicrobia bacterium | reverse complement strand
GGTTCGGTTTCTGGTTGTCCTCCTGAGTACCCACCTATTGCCGGACACTCTAAGCCATCACGCGGATCCGGAGGTCTGGTATGTCCCAAGTGTCGGTGAGAATCAGCAGCAAGCATCAGATCGCAGTACCGGCGACAGTGCGAAAAGAACTTCGATTGGAAGCTGGCGACCGCCTTCTCGTCCAGATTCGTGATGGAGTCATCGTGCTCGTGCCCGAGGGCGACGATGTGGTCGATCGATTGCGAGGACTCTACCGTGATGTGTGGAAAGGCGATGTCCGGTCCTATCTCGAAGAGGAGCGGGATGCTAGAGACAATCCGGCGCAATCGTAGCGTCGCTCCGACCGGCGCACCGAATTGGGATCGACACCACGATCTTCATCTACCACGTCGAACAGGGCGCTGCGACGGCCTTGGCTGCCGGGGCCGTCTCCGGTATTCGGTCGAGAGCGGCAAGCGGGTGGGCGTCACCGAAATCGACCCTAATTGCCGGATCGATCGCCATATATCGTATCTCCCGATACCTGCGCATCCTGGTCTTCGATGATGTACACAATACCGAACACGCGATCCTTGATAGATATGTGGTGAAAGCGTCGTGGATTTCGAATTCGAATCGATCGACTTCATGAAACTGCACGGGTCGGGCAACGATTTCGTGGTCATCGACAACCGCGAGGGCGATCTGCCGGAGGAGCGGTTGAGCGAATTCAGCCGGCTCATTTGCCGCCGGGCCCGGTCGATTGGCGCCGATGGCGTGGTGCTCATCGAGGAAACGGAGGACGACCGAGTCGATTTTCGCTGGCGCTATTTCAATGCCGACGGTTCGGAGGGGGAGATGTGCGGCAATGGCGCCATGTGCGGTGCCCGGTTTGCCGAGATAATCGGCGCGGCCAGCCCGGCGATGGCCTTTTCCACGATGAGCGGTACGGTGCTGGCCACGGTCGATTCCGGCAGCGGGCAAGTCGCCCTGGATATGCCGGATACCGGACCGATCGAGCCGCCGCGCACCGTGCCGGTCGAGGGAACCGGGTACGAATTGACGCCGATTCAGGTGGGGGTGCCTCACGCGGTGCTCTTCGTGGACGATGCCGATGCGTTCGGCAGCCGGGCCGAGCTGGAACGCATCGGCCGGGCGATCCGCCGGTCGGATAGATTCGCGCCGGCTGGGACGAATGTGAATGTCGTTTCGAAACTGGGAAAGAACCGGTTGCGTATGCGCACCTACGAACGTGGGGTCGAAGCGGAAACCCTTGCCTGCGGGACCGGAGCGGTTGCCAGCGCGGTGGTGAGTGCCGGGCGGGGACTGGTGAAATCGCCGGTGGAGATCATGACATCGAGCGGGATGCCGCTGGTCGTGCGCTTCGACCTGCGGCAGAATGGCGCGTGTACGGTCACGCTGCGCGGGCAGACGATGATCGTCATGGATGGAACGATTCGACCCGATGCGCTGGCGCGCTGACGGCGCTGGAGGTACGGACGATGCAAAACCCCGAGGCGAGACGACGCGCCATCGTTGCGGCGCTGATTGCGGTCGGTGTGTTTGCGGTACTGACCATCGCGGTGCTATCGCGAGGTGGGGGCAAGGACGAACCGGCTGTGCCAACCGCGGTCGCCCAGAACGACACCACCGATCAGAGCACTGTGCCGCCACCGCAGGGCGCCAGTGGCGTCGAACTCGGCAGCATGATTCTCGCTGCCTATAAATGTCCGGAAAAGTCGACACCGGATAGCGATTGCAAGAATGCCGGCGCGGTCGAGCTGACCAAGTTCTCGATGACGTTGCCCGATGGGCAGGTGATCGATCTGAGCAATGCCGAACAGATGGAAGACGGATCGTATCAGTGGCTCAATATCCCGATCGGTTCGTATACCCTGCCAGCAGCCAATTTCGCTGGCCCGGAGGGGCTTGCGGTGCGGAATATCGCCGGGCCCGCCGAACCGACCGCGGACGGCTGGACGATCGAGAATGCCGATCCGAACCAACCGGTCGTGATCGATATTCTCTATGCCCCGGCGGAAGG
>JBIQLF010000240.1:0-2048 GCA_044464585.1 Thermomicrobia bacterium | reverse complement strand
ATGCATTCGTTTCGCTCAACAACGATACGCTCTATTCCATCGCCAATTGCGATGTGACGAACGAGCCGCTGGTGCTCCATCTGCCGGCCGTGGGTGATCGCTATCGGGTCATGCAGTTCGTCGATGTCTGGACCAACAACTTCGCTTATCTCGGGACCCGCGCCACCGGCAACGGCGAAGGACTCTTCCTGCTCGCCGGACCGGGCTGGAGTGGCGATGTTCCCGATGGTATGCGCCTGGTGCAAGCCCCCACCGACGTTTTCTCCATCGTCGGGCGGCACGCCGTCGATGGCACGGCCGATGTTCCCAATGTCGAGGTCATCCAGCAGCAAACCTGGCTTACCCCGCTCAGCGACTATCCCAACGTGTCCGATGGGAGCGAGCGTGCCTTGGGTGACTGGGACGTGGCGCCCTATGACACCCGGGTTGGAGACGATCTGGTCTTCTGGGAAAAGTTCCGTGCCTGGCTGAAGCGCTTCCCTCCGCCCACACAGGAAGACGCATTCGTCGCCCTACTGGAGCCGCTCGGGCTACTGGCGGACGAAAGCCCGTATGTCGATCCGGATCCCGGCTTGGCAGCCACACTGACCGCTGCCCAGGCAAGCGGAAATAGCGCGATCGCCACTGCTGGCAAACAGGGGGGAACGACCGTCAATGCCTGGCACTCTGCCGGGCATTTTTTCGACTACAACCGCTATTGCCTTGGACCTGGCACGATCGACGCCCCGGAGTGGAAACAGACCGATTCCGGAATCGTCTATCTGATGCGCGCGATCGCCGCGCAGGGCGGACTGTGGGGTAACCACGGCTACGAGGCGTACTATGCCTGGGCCTTCGAGGATGGCGATGGCGATACGCTGAACGGCGCAAACCGCTACGTCGTTCACTTCGATGCTCCCCCTCCGGCCAAAGCGTTCTGGTCGGTGACGATGTACGACACTCCCAATTACTACCTCGTCGAGAACCCGATCGACCGATATTCCATCGGCGATCGAACCCCCGGAATCGCCACGAACGACGACGGCTCGCTCGATCTCTCTCTCCAGCACGGCGAGCCTACCGACTCGAAAGCGAAAGCCAACTGGCTCCCCACGCCCAAGGGTGACTTCCGTCCGCTCATACGGATCTACCTCCCCGAGGAATCGGTGCTCGACGGTTCCTACGCGCTCCCTCCGATCCAGAAAGCCCCGTAGACATCCCTTCCGCAGTCGCCGCGCTCCTTCGGTGAGTGCGGCGCTCGAACCTCCTGCATACGCGCTACCGGTGAATCAGACCCCGACAGGGGCCGGTCCTTCCGGTACACTGCCAAACGATGCTTGGCAAACGCGCGACTCCCACCACGCACAAAGCGGCGGATCGGCCGATCTCCTGGAAACGAAATCTCTACGCGCTCTGGATCGCCCAAACCCTGGTGCTGGTCGCGTTTTCGTTTCGCGATGCTTTCTTTCCCTTTTATATGCAGGATCTCGGCAAGCTGACGACCGACCAGGCGGCAGTCTGGTCCGGATTGGCGATGGCGGGCGGATCGCTGGTGATGGCGATTGCCGCGCCGATCTGGGGGGCGCTGGCCGACCGGCACGGCCGCAAGCCGATGGTGCTGCGGGCGATGTGGGCGGCCATGATCACGGCCACGTTGATGGCGTTCGCCCAGGCGCCGTGGCAGATGATGGCGCTCCGGATGATCGAAGGCGCGTTTGCCGGCACGGTGGCGGCCAGTATCGCGCTGGTGGCTTCGACCGCGCCCAAGGATCAGATGGGGTACGCGCTTGGAATGATCCAGACCGCGGTCTTTGCCGGGGCATCGGTCGGGCCGTTCTTCGGTGGCATCCTGGCCGATCTGATTGGGTATCGCGCGACCTTTCTCTTTTCCTCGGTGCTCTTTGCCGTGGGCGGGGCGATCGTGCTCTTCTTCGTGCGGGAGCGGTTCGTTCCAGTGCAGGGCGGATCGGAACGGGGATTGGCGGCCATCAAGGGATCGCGCGCCTGGTTGTTCACCTCGACCGTGCTGGCGATGACCTCGGTGCTGATTCTGATGCGGTTCGTGCAGA
>JBIQLF010000239.1:0-2072 GCA_044464585.1 Thermomicrobia bacterium | reverse complement strand
CGACAGTGAGACTGCCGCCGTGCGCTTCGGCGATGGCTTTGCAGAATGCCAGCCCCAGCCCGACTCCGCCTGCTCCCCGGTCGCGCCCGGCATCGGCCCGGTAGAACCGCTCGAAGATATGCGGTTGGTGTTCGGGGGCGATCCCCGTTCCCGTGTCTTCGACCCAGAGACCGGTTCGTCCGGATTCCGTTTCGGTCCCCACGGCGATTGTGCCGCCCGGCGGCGTATGCGCCAGGGCGTTGTCGATCAGATTCACCAGCAATTGCACGATCAGATCGTCGTCCACCAGCACGGGGGCCGGCGACGAGCGGTCGAGCAGTCGGATGCCCTTCTCTCCGGCCTGGGACGCATAGGACGCGAGCACCAGCGGCACGATCTCCCCCAGATCGGCCGGTTCGCGCACGAGCTGCAAACGTTCCGAATCGGCCCGCGCCAGCGCCAGCAAGATGCTGACGATCGTGGTGAGCCGGTCGATATCGCCATGTAGATTCGCGAGCGCGTCCCGATATTCCGCTGGTTCGCGCGGGCGCGCGAGCGTGAGCTCGACCTGGCTTCGCATCAGACTCAAGGGAGTGCGCAGCTCGTGGGCGGCGTTGCTGGTGAATTGCCGCTGGCGCTCGAACGCGGTTTCGATACGTTCCAGCATCGCATCGAAGGTGCGCGCCAGGCGGCCGAGCTCGTCGTCGGGTAGATCGAGATCGAGCCGTTCGGCCAGATCGTCCGGCCGGATACCGGCCGCCATGGAGGTAATGGCGGCCACGGGCGCCAGCGCCCGCCCAGACACCAGATAGCCCCCGATTCCGGCGAATGCGAGCAGGATCGGCAGCGCAATGGCAAAGATCGATTTGAGCGTAGCGAGCGTTTCGTCGATATCGGAACGCGAACGCCCCACCTCCACGCGCCCCACGATCGCGCCATCGACGACCACCGGAACCGCCGCGATTCCGAATTGCTCTCCATCGAGCTCGACCCACGCGAATTTGGCTTCGCCGGGATCGTCGCCGGCCCTCAGGGAGGGAACCTCGTCATCCGGGTCGCTGGTGTCGACGATGACCGTGCCGGTGCTGGTGACAACCCGAATGAAATGGTCGTCATCGTCATACCCGGCCAGGGCAGCGGGATCGAACGCCAATCGCCCGTCTTCCCGGCTGACCCCGGTCTGCGCCAGGATGGCTTCCTGTTCAGTCTGATCGGCAAAACTGTCGAGCAGCAGATGCGACAACCCGAAATAGACGCCTACTCCCGCCACCACGAGCGTTCCCAGCAGGAATGCCGAGTACCAGAATGTCAGACGGAGGCGAATCGATCGGGGGCGTCTCATGCCGGTTGGAAACGATAGCCGGCTCCGCGTACGGTTTGGATCATCCCTCCCGGCACCGGATCGCCCAGGCGCTCGCGCAACCGGCGGATATGCACATCGATCACATTGGTGGCATTGAGGAATTCGTAATCCCAGACATGATTGGCGATCATGTCGCGGGTCATCACCCGGCCAGTATTGCGCATCAGCAATTCGAGAATGCGGAATTCCTTGTTCGGAAGCGGGATCTCCGTATCACCCCGCCAGACCCGGCGCGCGGCCGGATCGAGCCGCAGATCGCCGGCGGTCAATTCGGCTCCGAGGATATCCGGTGGGCGGCGCGCCAGCGCGCGAATCCGGGCCAGCAATTCGGGAAACGAAAAGGGCTTGACCAGATAATCGTCGGCGCCGGCATCGAGCCCGCCCACCCGGTCGTCCACGGAATCGCGCGCGGTGAGCATCAGGATCGGCGTGCGAACCCCCTGCCGCCGGAGGTTGCGGCAGAGCTCGGACCCATCGTAATCGGGAAGCATGCGATCGAGCACGATGGCGTCGTAGGTGGCCATGCGGATCATGTAGGCCCCCTCGCCCGCCGCGCCGGCCACATCGACCGCGTGGCCTTCCTCTTCGAGTCCCGTGCGGATCAGATCCGCCAGGCGCGTTTCGTCCTCGACCACCAGAATGCGCACGAATTGGCTCCCCGTTCGGATGTTGCCGGATGGTACCGGTTTCTTCTCGCACTGTGGCGGGGTTGGATGAAGTTTGGATGAAG
>JBIQLF010000238.1:0-2297 GCA_044464585.1 Thermomicrobia bacterium | reverse complement strand
GCCATGCTGCTGGTGGCATGCCGGGTTTCTCTGTACCGACCGCTGTTGGCTGCCTGCTGATGGCTGCCTGCCGCCTGCTCGAACCGCCATGAATCCAAATCGAACCGGCCCGCGTAGATGACAGTGAGAGCATCACCCCAAAATAGATGCTCTTTCCCAAGCCCAGTGAAGCGCCGCACACGCTTCACCCCTCCCCTTCCCGCATCGGCCCGGTCCCTCGACCGGGCCGATGTTTTGTCCGGCGTTTTTCGCCGGCCCTTGGTGGCCGATATCAGAATGGCGCGACGGCTGGCTCGAACCGGTTGGTCACATCGCCGGTGAGCGAGAAGTCGTCCGGATCGAGCGCGCGCACGCCACTTCCTTCCGAGAAGTCGATCTGATCGACATCGACCCAGACGACATTCGGCAACGAGGCGTATTCGAAGAAATAGCGCATGTTGGTCAGATCGACCATGGTGCGGTATTGCGTGTCGTAGACACCGAACTCATCGTAGGGTGCGCCGAACGGAACCGAGACATTGCGCAGCACGGAAAGCACACCGGCGAGACTGTCCCGGTCGTCTTTGGGTTCGGGCAGGGTGCTCATGAAATAGGTCGCCCGCTGGAAGCGTTCGCGGGAGGTGATATTGCCCGGCAGGGAAACGTCCGCCGAGGGATGGGAAAGATCCATCGCTCCGACCAGCGCCAGCTGCTGGTCGTAGGCCGGGGCATTTGCCATGACCCGATGCTCACGACCGTGGTAGATCTTTTTCGTTCCCCCATCGACATACTCGACCACCGCCGAATCGCCGCTGGCATCGCTCAATGCCAGGTGGACGGTCGAGGCATAGCCGTGAATATCGAACTGCACGATCTGGACCGCATCCAGCACGGCCAGCGCCTCCTCGACATTGGCTGCCCGGTCGAGCACATATTGCCCCCAGAGCGCGGCCTGCAGACCCGGTTGGCTCGTATCCCTGGAACCGAAATCGGCATCGTCCAGATGGAGCATGTGCGCGGCGAGACCGCGCTCGTTGACGCCGTCGATCGTGCCGGCTCCATAGAGGGTGACGATCAGATTGCCATAGCGGGAGGTCCAGCGAAGCGGATTTTCCTTCACCACCACGCGCCCAGCGGCGAGACCGCCATCATGCGCCGTCCCCCGCGGGAAGATCGTCAGGATGGGGTTTCCGGTATCGGGCCAATCCATCGTCCGGCCAGCAACCAGAGCAACGCCGTTGTCATTCCAAAATACACGTGTGCACATGATGCGCTCCTGCGATAGTCGGGTCCGGGGTCCGGAGACGATGGTCGGGACAGTGGTTTTTGGGTTCCAGGGTTCGCGACACTGGGCGGCTGCCGGACGATCGCGGCGCGAGCCGAGTGGTCGTTATCGGGTCAGGGGCTGATCGGGCACCATGCGCCCTGGCTGAACTGCCAGCGTTCCACTCTATCGGAAAGCACCGGCAACGAAACGCCCGGTGTTTCGACCAGTCCTTCCGCCCGCCGCTCGATCCACGGCGCGCCCACATCGTCGAAACCGATGGTCACAATCGTCACATCGTGTGGCGGTTCGGTCAGCGCGGCCACCGAAAGCTGGAGACGCGGACCATCCTCGATGGTCGCGTGCACATGCAGGTGACCATTGACGATCAGCACCGGTCCAGGAATACCCTGCACATCCTCCAGTAACGACGGCCGGTTTTCCACATCCCCGGCGTGTTTCAGATCCGCCTCGGCCAGCATCTCTTTCATCGCGAAGACCGGAAAATGGGTCAACACCACGGTGAGCTTCGGAGTGCCGCCCGTGGCGGTGTGCGAACGAATAGCGGCATAGCGCTTTTCTTCCCCACCCGGTTCGAGTCCGACCAGCATCGCATCGATTTCGGGGGTGAGCGCGAGATTGACGGGCGCCACCGTGACATGCGGCAGATCGAGCGCGCGGTGGAAGGCCGCCAGCGGGCGCTGGCTGGTATCCAGATCGTGGTTGCCGGGAAGCACATCGACCGGGAGCTCGACCGCTTCCAACACCCGCCGCATCACCGCGAACGATTCTGGATCGGCGAAATGGGTCACGTCGCCGAGTATCGCGATGGCATCGACTTGTTGCTCCACGCACCGCTCGATCGCCGCGCGGAACAACGCTTCCGCCCGATCGGACAAAAAGGGGTTGTGCCAGGTCAAAGCGCGCGTGCCGGGCGGAACGATATGGATCTCGGTGACGATTCCCAGGCGAATCGGGTCGACGGTCATGCAGGGTCCTCCTCGAAGCGGGATCATCGCATATCTGGGCAGGCGGCGAGATGGGAGGCGCGGGG
>JBIQLF010000237.1:0-2397 GCA_044464585.1 Thermomicrobia bacterium | reverse complement strand
TTGCCCGGTTCGAGCTCGATGATGCGATCGACCAGCAAGAACGGAAACCGGTGCGGCAAGATGTTCTGGATCGCGACCGAGTCGAGCACGGTCGTCGGTTCGGTGTCTGCCATATGCGCAACCTTTCTGCTAGGCGAACGCGCCGGCCAGCGACTCGACCGGGACCAATTGCTCGCGATCGGGCCCGACCCCGATCAAGGAAACGGGAGCGCCCGCCAGGTCGCCGATTCGCGCGACATAGGCTTGGGCGCCGGATGGGAGATCGCCGATCGAGCGTGCTGCCGTAATGTCCTGGAGCCAGCCGTCGCTGGCGGAATAGCGAGGTCGCACGCGATCGTAATCGGCGGCAATGGTCGGAATATGATCGATTGGCCGACCGTCGATCTCGTAACCGATGCCGACCTGAATTTCCGGGAAAGCATCGAGCACATCGAGCAATGTCAATGCGATATCGGTTACGCCATTGAGCCGGGTGACCCGGCGAGCCGCCACCGCATCGAACCAACCGACGCGCCGGGCACGTCCCGTCGTCGTTCCGTATTCATGCCCGCGCTCACGGATTTCATGGCCGGTTTGGTCGAAAAGCTCGGACGGGAAGGGGCCGCTTCCGACTCGGGAACTGTAGGCTTTGAACACTCCGATAACCCGGTCGACCTGGTTCGGCGCGATGCCTGCTCCCTGGCAGGCGCCAGCGGCAGTCGGTGATGACGAGGTGACGAACGGGTAGCTGCCATAGTCGATATCGAGCATGGCCCCTTGCGCGCATTCGACGATGACGCGCACATTGCGATCGAGGGCATCCTGCACCACCTCTTCCGCATGGCCGACAAAGGGCGCCAGGATCTCAGCCGATTCGAGCAGATGCTCCGTGGCCGCGGCAGCGTCGACCGGCTCACTTGCGTAATAGCCTTCCAGGAGGCGATTGCGCGCTTCGAAATCGCGTTCGAGGCGCCTGCGCGATTCCCGCTCGTCGCAGAGATCGGCCATGCGCATCCCGCGGCGGGACACCTTGTCAGCGTAGGCTGGACCGATTCCACGCAACGTCGTGCCGATCGGCGACTCGCCCCGCAAGCTCTCTTCGCCCCGATCGATCTCCGGATGGAAGGGAAGCACCACATGAGCACGGTCAGAAATGACCAATGCGGAGGTGTCGATTCCGCGGGCCCGCAATTCGGCGAGCTCCTTCGCCAGTTGGATCGGGTCGATCGCCACCCCCGCGCCGATGACACACATCGTGCCCGGCGAGAGAATCCCCGACGGAACGAGATGCATCTTGAAGACACCCTGGGAGGTCGAGATCGTATGGCCGGCGTTGCTGCCGCCATTGGCGCGCACAACCATGTCCGATTCGCCGGCAAGCGCGTCGGTTATCTTGCCCTTGCCTTCATCACCCCATTGGCCACCGAGAACGATTGTTGCTGGCATCCTCTTCCTGACTGATGACTAATCGAAACCGATCCGATCGAGACAAACGTTAATGTCGCGGACGCGGGGGCTCGACCGGGAGTCCGGCGAGACGACGCAAGGCGATGATCTGTTCACGCATATTGAGAATGACCTCGACTCCGGCCAGATTGACGCCCAGATCATTGGTCAATCGTTCGATCGTGTTGATTCGCTCGATCGTTTCCTCGGAATAGAGACGCAGGTGCTGTTCCGATTCCGCCGGCCCGATCAGTCCCGCGCGCTCCAGATAGAGCACGCGCCTGGTCGTCACGCCGGTTCGGGTCGATATGGCTTCGAGCGAAACGTATCGGGTTCGTAGGGAGTCGTTCGATTTTCCGGGTCGAGCAGGCATCATCGATCTCCGGCACGCAGTTCGCGCAATTGTTCGAGCAGTTCTTTCTCACGGCCAGTGAGATTGGTCGGCAGGACCACATTGGCTTTCGCCAAAAGATCTCCGCGCTCGCCACTGCGCGATTTCAGTTTCGGCATCCCCTGTCCACGCAGCCGAAAGACCTTTCCCTGCTGGGTTTCAGCGGGGATGGTGAGCTCGACTCGGCCGGTTGGCGTGGTCACCTTCACTTTCCCGCCCAGAAGCGCGGTGAGCAGCGGAACATCGACCTCGCTGCGCAGGTTGTCGCCCTCCCGGGTGAATCGACTGTCGTTTGCCACCTCGACGATGAGGTAGACATCACCATTCGGACCGCCCGCCTGGCCAGCGCCACCCTGGCCCGCCACGCGAATCCGCGATCCATTGGCTACCCCCGCTGGTATCTTGACTTCGATCGTTTTGATGCGGGGGATATAGCCTGCTCCATCGCAGGTCGGACAGATCGAGTTGCGAACCAATCCCGCGCCGCCGCAGGTCGGACAGACTTCCTCGGCCTGGATATCGAAACGGCGGGTCGTTCCCCGGAATGCTTCATCGAACGACACCTCGACTTCGGCTTCTAT
>JBIQLF010000236.1:0-2548 GCA_044464585.1 Thermomicrobia bacterium | reverse complement strand
CGCTACTCCGTCGTTCGCTTCTTGTAGAGCGAGATCGCGACCGGGAAGAAGATCGCCAGCAACAGCACCGACCAGCCAAGGGTCCAAAGCGCGTCGGTGTGCCACGGTTGACCGACGAAGATATTGCGCAGGGTGTCGATGACTTTGGTCAATGGCTGATTCTGGGCGAACGTGCGCAACCATGCCGGCATCGTCTCGACGGGCACGAATGCGCTGCTGGCAAACGTGAGCGGGAAGACGAAGATGAAGAGCGCGGCCTGGACGGCTTCCGGACTGCCGACTGCCATGCCGATCGTCACGCCAATCCATGAGAAGGCGAAGGCGAAGAGGAGCAGCAACCCGAGCCCGATCACCCAGTCGAGCACATTGCCTTCCGGCCGGAACCCAACCGCCAACCCGACGATGAACATGATCGCCACCGCCAGAATGCCGCGCAGCAGATCGGTCACGGTCCGCCCGGCGACAACCGCCGAACGCGACATCGGCAACGAGCGAAAACGATCGATCAGCCCTTTCTGGAGATCGTAGGCGAGGCCGATTCCGCTGGTCATACACGCGAAGATCAATGTTTGGGCGAAGATGCCGGCCATGAGGTAGTTCACATACGACATACCGGGAATCTCGATCGCCCCGCCGAAGATGTAGACGAAAAGCAGCACGAAAATGACCGGCTGCACGGTGACATCGAGCAGCAGCTCGGGCGAACGGGGAATGTGGCGCAGATTGCGCTTGACCATCTCCCAAGTGTCGGAAAGCGCCCAGCGGAATCCGCCTCGGGTTTCGGAATCGGCGATGGCCTGGGTGGACAGAGAAGCAGAAGTCACAACGGTGCTCATGCTGCGGTTTGCTCCTGGACGTCGACGACGTCGGTTTCGATCGATTCTTCGAGGGAAAGCTCGCGCCCGGTCAGCTGGAGGAACACATCGTCCAGGGTGGGTTTACGGACGCCGAGGTCCTGGATGCCGATCCCCTGCTCGTCCAGCGCGAGCACGACCTGCGCCAGCAATCCATCGGTGGCGGAAACGGGAGTGAAGAGCCGGCCGCGGCGCTGATCGTATTGAACCGGCCCCTCGCCAAATCGTTGTACGATCGGTTCGGCTTTGCTCATCTGATCCGGATGCGCCAGCACGACTTCCAGCCGCTGGCCACCGGCTTGTTCTTTGAGCTGATCGGTTGTGCCGCGGGCGATCGCCAGACCGTGATCGACGATCACGATATCGTCAGCCAGCCGGTCGGCTTCCTCCAGATACTGCGTGGTCAGCAGGATCGAAGCGCCGCCATGCACCAGATCCTCGATCAGATCCCACATTTGCATACGGCTGCGCGGATCGAGCCCGGTCGTCGGTTCATCCAGAAAGATGATCGGCGGGCTGGCCATCAGACTGGCGGCCAGATCGAGCCGGCGGCGCATACCGCCGGAATACCCCTTGCTGACCCGGTCGGCGGCATCGGTCAGATCGAGCCGTTCGAGCAGCTCGGCGGCCCGGGTTTTGCTGACGGTCCCGGGCAGCCGCGCCAGCCGCCCGACCATTTCCAGGTTCTCCCGGCCGGTCAACAACTCATCGACGGCGGAATACTGACCGGTCACTCCGATGCGCAGGCGTACCTGTTGCGGTTGCTGGACGACATCGAACCCGGCCACCGTGGCCGTGCCGGCATCCGGTTTGGAGAGGGTGGTCAGAATACGGACGGCGGTCGTCTTGCCGGCGCCATTCGGTCCCAGCACGCCGAGAATCTGTCCCTGTTCGAGCTCGAGATCGAGTCCGCGCAGGGCGCGCGTTTCGCCAAAGCGCTTTTCCAATCCCTGGGCAAGGACGACGGTTCGAGATGGTGTCATGCGGTCCTCCCTGCGGGCGGCATTGTTCCCTGCCGTCCGATTTCGTACACTAGAGGCCAGCGGCCTACCGACCGGTCGGTCGATTATCCTACCGACCGGTCGGTAGGATACCGGGCCATTCACCACCTGTCAAGAGGAACGCGCCACGTTGATCGATGTGAGACCGATCGAACCGATTTCAGATGATGGAACTCCCCAGAGCAGCCGCCAGCGTATCGTCGAAACGGCGCGACGGTTGTTCATCGAGCAAGGCTATCTGGGGGTGTCGATGCAGCAGATTGCCGATGCGGCCGGCTTGCGCAAGGCGTCGCTCTACCATCATTTTCGCGGCAAGGAAGCGCTCTTTGCCGCGGTCATGGCGCAGGAGATGGATCGCCTGCTGGCGGAATTCGAGGAGCTCGATCTGGTTTCGGGGTCGATCGAAGCGCGCCTGACGCGGCTGGCGCGGGTCAACTATCAGCGGATGGCCCAACCAGAAATCCATGAGCTGATACGCGATTTCTTCCGGCATGTGCCCGAGACGGAACATGACGGGGTACACGAGCGCCTGTGGAAAATGGAGATACTGCTCGCGGGCATCTTCGAGCGGGCGAGTGCCAGCGGGGAATTGGAACCGGTCGATCCGCACTATGCGGCGATGATGTTCTTCCACATGATGATGGCGCTCGCCAATGACCCGAACGACTACCGCACCGTTCCAGCGCCGCCAGC
>JBIQLF010000235.1:0-2682 GCA_044464585.1 Thermomicrobia bacterium | reverse complement strand
GGCGGTGTTGGTCGCCTTGGGATCGGGATGTTCCAAAACGAGGTGCTCGCGCACGCGATAGCCGGGAAATGCCCGCAGGTCGCCCTCGATCGGCAAGGGGCCGTCGGGTTTGCGGTTGACAGCGAAGATGGTCAGCGATTCGTCGCGATCGTCGAGGGTGGCGACCGATTCCAGATACGGCACCATGCCGAAGGTCTCGTTCGGATAGCCGGGCGCGTCGATCTGGACCTGCAGGGCCGTCCCCCGACCGTACCGGGAGGCGTGCAGCAACGGCCAGAAGATCGTCTGCCGCCAGGCGCGGCCGCCGGTTTCGGTGAAGATCGGCGCGATGGCGTTGACCAATTGCGCGATGCAGGCGATCTTGACCCGGCCGGCGTGCTTGATCAATGAGATCAACATGCACCCCGCCACCAGCGCGTCTTCCAGGGTGTAGATATCCTCCGCCAGCGGGGGCGCGATTTTCCAGTCAGCGCCTTCCAGATAGCGATGATCGGCAGCGCGCTGGTGATACCAGACATTCCATTCGTCGAACGAGACGTACATCGTCTTGCTGGAGCGCTTTTTCGCTTTGACCACATCGCAGACCGAAACGATGGTCTCGATATAGCGATCCATATCGATCGACTGGGCAAGAAACGTTCCCAGATCGTCATCGAAATTGGTCGCGTAGAGGTGGAGCGAGATGAAATCGACGTCCTCATAGGTATGGTCGAGCACGGTTTCTTCCCACTGCGGATAGGTGGGCATCTTCGAATTGGAGCTACCGCAGGCGACCAGTTCGAGATTCGAATCGAGCCGGCGCATGGCCGATGCGGTTTGCTGCGCCAGCAGACCGTAGGCATCGGCAGTGGTATGCCCCACTTGCCAGGGACCGTCCATCTCGTTGCCGAGACACCAGGTCCGGAATCCATACGGCTGCTCGATCCCATGCGAACGGCGCAGATCGCTCCAATACGAACCGCCCGGATGATTGCAGTATTCGAGCAGATTGCAGGCCGCATCGACCCCGCGTGTTCCCAGATTGACCGCCATATTGACGGCGGCGCCGGCCAGTTTGGCCCAGGCCGCGAATTCGTTCACGCCGACCTGATTGGTTTCGATCGTTCGCCAGGCCGAATCCAGTCGCCGGGGACGATCCGCGACCGGACCGATCCCATCTTCCCAGTGATAGGCGGAAACGAAATTGCCGCCCGGATAGCGCACCAGCGGCACATCCAGCTCACGCACCAGGTCCAGCACATCGCGTCGAAATCCATGCGCGTCCGCGGTGGGGTGCCCCGGTTCGTAGATGCCGCCGTAGATAGCACGCCCATAGTGTTCGATGAACCCACCGTAGAGACGGTCGTCGATATCGCCGGCGACGTACTCCGGGTGCACCGTTATCCTGGCTCGATCGTCTGACATCGGCTATTCCCATCCCTACGCATCGAGGATGCCGCTCTCGCTGGCGCTCGAACGCAATCCGGTTTCTACCCATCGCAGAATGCATGCCGATTCTATCAAAGGCTCTCCAGACCGCCCGCGCGGGCGCCTGGCATCGGTCCGAACGGGCGCTCCATCAGGCACCTCGGACACGATATCCCGAATACCCCGCATCTCACGATGACGCGCCGAATTCGTTCGTATCATGACCGCCGGAAGCGCGGAACTCGAATCGCCGCGACAACCCGAACGGTTATCTTTCCCTGGCGGCAGATGTGCCTCGCCGATTCATCCGGGGGCGCCCGTATTACGACCGAGGATCCCCAAGCCAACGTGACGACTCGCACTGAAACGCTCGAATCGCCCGCCCTCGCCCGTAGCGCCGTTCTGCCAGAACTTGCCTTGCTGGTCACGATCTCGCTTTGGGCATCGACCTTCATCGTGACCAAGGACGCCTTCACCCGATTCGGGGTGATGGCGTTCGTCTTCGTGCGCTTCGGGCTGATGACCCTGATGGCGTTCGGCATCCTGGCGGTGGTGCGTGCCCGCGCTCCCCAGGCGCGGATCGTCCCCGCGCGTACGGATCTGGGCCGCTTTCTGGCCGCTGGATTGGCCGGGTTCACGGTCTATCAACTCGGGTTCAATCTGGGGTTGGACCGCACTTCGGTCTTTTCCGCGTCGTTGCTGATATCCACCAGTCCGCTCTTTACGATCCTGGTGCTGACCGCGATCGGCGAACGTCCCCCGGCCGCGGCTTGGGTCGGGGTTGCGGTGGCAGTGGCCGGAGTGGCGCTGTTTCTGAGCGACAAGCGCGGCGGCGCGCATTCGACCGCCGGGGATCTGCTCTGCATCATGGGCGCAGCGGCGTTCGGCATCTATGGCGTTATCAACCGGCCCCTGGTCGAGCGGTATTCCGCGGCCACCTACTCGGCCTGGACGCTCCTCTTCGGGGGCGTGCCATTGATGCTCTTCGGCATCCCGGCGATGCTCGATCAGGATTGGGGCGCGCTGACCAGCCGGAGTTGGATTGCGGTCATCTATATGGTGATCTTTCCGGTGTATATCGCGTATATCCTCTGGAATTTCGCGATCGCCCGGCGCGGGGCCGCCATCGCCACCAGCTTCGGGTTGCTGGTGCCGGTCATCGCCGGGGTGCTTTCGGCGACGATCTACGACGAGGTCTTCGGGCCGCGCAAATTGATCGGCGCGGGCCTGGTGTTGGGCGGCCTGTTGTTCATGCGCATCGGCCCACGCTGGCTC
>JBIQLF010000234.1:0-2782 GCA_044464585.1 Thermomicrobia bacterium | reverse complement strand
GCGCCCGCCATCCTCACTGAGGTGATCGCGCATCTCTGCGAGGGGGATTGTCACGCATTCGGCGATCTGGTCGAATGGTGCGAAAGCCGCGGAGATTGCACGGTTGCCGTCGTCTGTCCGGCATGTTCGCATCAATGGGTCATCGATGACGACGAGCTCGATGCCCTGCGCCGCTGGACGGCCGCCAATGGCTCCGCTCTCGGTTGCGGCGTTGCGTTCGATGCGTGAGATCCCAGAACAACCAGCGGAATGATCGCTCCCCGATCCCGAGGACCGAAACACAGGGCCGATCGATCCTTTACGACCCGCTGAGTGCCTCTTCTCCCCGGTTTCTCCGTCCTCAGCTACGGAGAAGCGTTGCTCTGTCATTCATCCTGGGACTGGCTGGCGACACATCTCGGACTCCGTGCGAAAATGGATTGGATCGCCGAATGGCCCGGCGCCATCCACCGCACGGAGTTTCATCGTGACCACCCCTATCCCCGCGTTCGTCGCCCGCTGGCTGGACACCGTTCCCGCCGTACCGCTCGACGAGGCCGCTCCCGACCCGGCCGCGACCGCCATTTTCGCCGCCGATATCATCAATGGCTTCTTGCGCGAAGGAGCTCTCTCGTCCGGACGCATCGATGCTCTTACCGAACCGGTGCTGGATCTCGTCCAGCGGGCCTGGACCTACGGGGTGCGTGATTTCGTCTTCCTGCAGGACACCCATCCAGCCGATACCCCCGAGTTCGAGGCCTATCCCGCGCATGCCGTCGCTGGCACGACCGAAAGCGAGATGATTCCCGAGCTCGCCGCGCTGCCCTTCGCCAACCGCTTCACGATCATCGAAAAGAACTCACTCCACCCCGCCATCGACACCACCTTCGATCCCTGGCTGGACGCCCATCCCAATGTGCGTACCGCCATCGTCATTGGCGATTGCACCGATCTGTGCGTGACCGCTCTGGCCATGCACCTGCGGTTGCGCGCCAATGCCCGCGGCATCCAGGGATACCAGGTGATCGTGCCGATGGATTGCGTCGACACCTTCGATATCCCGGACGATCCGGCCCTCCCGCCGGGCACGGCCCATCCCGGCGATTTCTTCCACGCGGTCTGGCTCTATCATCTGGCTTCGAACAATATTCGCATCGTCAGATCGTTGTCATGACGGTTGGTGCCTCGCCGCGCCGGCAAGATCCCCGGGGAGGGGCGGAGAACGCATGAGCATCAACGCCAATCGCGGATTCGTGGACGATCCGGGCGAGATCGGAAGCTACCAGGGCGATCACGCGTTCCTGCCGGAATCGACCGCGCTCTTCGTCGATCTCTATCATCTCGATGCGGCCTATATGGCATGGAAGGGCCAGCACACCGGCACGGCAACCTTCGATCTCTATACCCGCTCCAATCTGTTCGCTGGCGGATTCCTGCTGGTTGCCGGACTGGAACCCGCCATGGATTTTCTCCAGCGGTTCGTTTTCACCGATCCCCAGCTGGCCTATCTCGAACGACTCGAACGCTACGAACCCGCCTTCCTGCGATTCCTGAGCGAGATGCGCTTTTCCGGCGATATCTTCGGTATGCCCGAAGGCGAAATCGCCTTCCCGAACGAACCGTTGTTGCGCGTCACCGCCCCGTTTCATGAGGCGCTCATTCTCGAATCGGGATTGTTGCGAGCGATCGGGATTTCGACGCTGATCTCGACCAAATCCGCCCGGCTTACCCTGGCCGCCCAGGGCGCCGCCGTAGCCGATTTCGCATTCCGTCGCGCCCACGCGCCCTATATCGCCGCTCGCTCCGGCTATATCGGCGGCTGCGACAGCACTTCGTTCGTTGCCGCCGCCATGGCCTACGACATTCCCGCCAGCGGCACCATCCCGCATGCGCTCGTGCAAGCCTATCCAACCGAACTGGAAGCATTCCGCGCGGTGGCCACCGCCCTTCCACGATACAGCCTGCTCCTCGACACCTATAGCGTCCCCTCGGGCATCGACCACGCCATCGAAGTCGCAAAGCACGAAGATCCTCGCACCGGCAACCGGCTGACCGCGGTACGTCTCGATAGCGGCGATCTCATCGCCGATAGCTTCCTGGTGCGGCACAAGCTCGACGAGGCCGGCTTGCCCGAGGTCAAGGTGCTGGTCAGCGGCGATATCGACGAATTCCGCATTGCCGAAATCCTCGGCGCCGGAGCTCCGGTCGATGGCTTCGGAGTCGGCGGCAATCTCGGGGTCGGCCTGGGCACGGTCGCCAGCGGTACGGTCGGCGGGGTCAGCGGCGCCGTCTACAAACTGGTTTGGTTCGACAGCGATCCCGACCATCCCTCGCGGATCAAGATCGCTGGCAGCAAGAGCACCTGGCCAGGACGCAAACAGGTCTACCGGATAGGCGGATTCGAGCGGGATCTCATCGCGCTCGATGACGAACCGGCCCCCGCGGACAGCCGAGCATTGCTACAGCCGATCGTCCTCGACGGCAAGCGGGTGATGCCAGAACGCTCGGTACACGAGATTCGCGCCGCTGCGCTGGCTTCGCTCGATCATCTCCCCGAATTCTTGCGCGAGCTGACTCCGGAACGGACGTATCAGGTCGATATGTCCGCCGGGGTGTTGGCCCTGCGCGACGCAACCATTGCCCACTACGAAACGCAGACCGTTGCTGGCAAGCCATAGCGGCATGCCTTCGGCCCGACCGCTCGCGATGCGGATGCGAGCGGTCTCCCAACGGACCACGGCCGGCGTCAGGCATCCAACTCGAACAAATCCCAATCCGGCCAGGAGGTGAGCTCGCTGACAGC
>JBIQLF010000233.1:0-2808 GCA_044464585.1 Thermomicrobia bacterium | reverse complement strand
TGAGTCGTGAGTCGTGAGTCGTGAGTCGTGAGTCGTGAGAACGATAAGGCATTCGTAACCGAACGGGAGTCGGTCATTCTCACGACTCAAGACTCAAGTCTCAAGACCCTCTTACCCCGCCAGCACGTCCGCCATTCCGTACATCCCCGGCGGCTGGCGCACGATCCATTCCGCTGCCCGCACGGCGCCATCCGCGAATGTCCGGCGGCTGAGCGCCCGGTGGCTGATGCGAATCTCTTCGCCATCGAGCGCCAGCAACACCGTGTGCTCGCCACTATTGGCGCCACCACGCAGCGAGTGGACACCGATCTCTCCAGGCTGCCGGGGAGCCAGGCCCGCTCGCCCATGGACGACGGGCTGATTCTCACGTTCGCCGCGGATATGCACGATCGACTCCACCAGGGCCGCGGCCGTGCCCGACGGCGCGTCCTTCTTGCCGCGATGATGCGTTTCGACGACCTCGATATCGGCTTCCGGCAAGGCTGCCACCAGACGCGGCAGCAGATCGAGCAGCGCCGTGATTCCCGGACTGAGATTGCGGGCATAGAGCACAGCCACCCGCTGCGATGCGGCATCGAGCGCGGCCTGCGCCACATCTCCCAGCCCAGTCACCCCGCAAACCAGCGGGATTCCGCACACGCGCGCCGCACCGGCAATCCACGGTGTCGCCTGCGGCGACGAAACATCGATCAGCACATCGACATTGGCTGCCAGTAATTCCGGTTCGGTGAACACCGGAAACGAGAATGCTGGTTGGGGCGGAGGCGACCCGGGGCGGACGAGTCCGCCCCCGATCGAAACACCCGGCCATTCCGCGGCCGATGCCGCGATCTCCCGGCCCATACGTCCATTGGCCCCGGCAATGCCGATCCGCACCAGACCGGTTTCGATTGGGTGTTTGACCGTCGCGAGGTGAATCACGCGCAATCCCTCCATGGGTGTATCAGTCGGCAGCCATCGGTTGCGTGGCAACCATCCACGGCTGAATGGCCCGCTCCACCGTGCGGAATTGGGTGTCGTTCAATCGGGTCAATGGCAACCGCACCTCGCCCGAGCAGCGTCCGAGCAATTCGGCAGCCGCCTTGACCGCGGTCGGATTGTTGCCTGTGAACATCGCGCGCATGACATCGAACAGTCCGAGATGCCGCGTCCGGGCGGCCGCGAAATCGCCCGCGTTTGCCAGGCGAACCATGGCGGCCACTTCGGCCGGAAGAATATTGGAAAGCACCGAGATCACCCCGCGCGCACCGACACTCATCATCGGCACGGTCAGCGAATCGTCTCCAGAGAGCACGACGAAATCCTCGCGGGTTTCGCTGACGATCTCGGTGACGATATCGAGACTGCCGGCGGCTTCCTTGATGGCCGCAATCGTTGGAAGCTCCGAGAGCGCGATCGTGGTCGCCGGGCTCATGGTGATACCGGTGCGGCCGGGAACGTTGTAGAGGACCAGCGGCAAATCGGTTGCCCCGGCGATCGCGGTGTAATGCGCGATCAATCCTTCCTGGGTTGGCTTGTTGTAATAGGGAACGACCAGCAGGGCCGCCGTCGCCCCGGCATGTGCGGCATGCCGGGTGCGCTCGATCGTCGATCGTGTGTTGTTGGTGCCGGTCCCGGCAATCACCGGCACCCGGCCAGCGGTTTGGTCGAGGACGGTTTCGATCACCAGCGCATGCTCCTGCTCGGTCATCGTGGCCGACTCGCCAGTGGTGCCACACGGAACCAGCCCGTCGATTCCGCTCTCGATCTGGAATTCGACCAGCTCGCGCAATGCGGGAAAATCGATCTCGCCATTGCGAAACGGGGTGACGAGCGCGGTGAATGCGCCGGTCAATTGCTCACTGATGGTCGGAACGGTGCTCGTGGTCATCCTGAAAAACTCCCGGCGCGGTGCGCCACATTCGATTTCGGCCATGGGTTCGACGGAAAACGATTGCGGTTTCGGCGCGACTGGCGACCTGCCAGCGCGCCTTGCGCTTCGAGCGAGCTATCCGGGCGAGCAATGGATCTGATTTTCGGTACATCGGTCACCTCCGTGTGTCGCAAACAACACCGAACGTGACACCTGCTTCCGGTTTGGAGGAACAAAAAAACCGCCATCCCCGGCTGGGGACGAGCGGTGTCTGGGCCCGTGGTACCACCCCACTTCCTCGCATGGAGGACATGCGAGGCGCTTTACCGCGCGGCTCACGGAGAGCGATGCGGCGACTCTGTAACGGGAGTCGCTTGGCCTTGCGGCCACCCGTCGCCGCCTACTTGGTCGTCCGACCGTTCGGAGCGAGGCTCAGAGGTCTTTTTCCCCAGATCATCGACACCGCTTCACACCAACCGCGGTTCTCTGCATCCCCCGACCCGGGTACTCGTCCTCCTCGACGCCTTGGCGTTTCTGGATTGCCCCTACGCTACCAAGACCTGAAAGAAATTGTCAAGGGCTGCTTCGCGAGTCCCGTTCCCGATCGATCGAGATTTCGATCGATCGGAGGCTCGCCTCGACGGTGCAGCACGTCATCTCGTCGCGATCGTGCAAGAGCTCGCACTCGGCTACCCTCCTGCCGCGACTGCGCTCATGTGGTCGCGCTCTGGGAAAGACCGTCGAGGATTTAGTGCAACAGCCTGTCGATCGACCCGGGCTCGGCTTGTGTCTCTAGCAGCGCTCGTAGTCCCACGGTGAGAGCTTCCGCGTCCTCGCCCCGCGCCAGCCGAAGCCGCAACTCGGACAACCGCCGGATGGCCTCGAACCGCTGGCGCTTCACCGCGATCAGCCGATCGTACTCCGGGGCAGGAACGAGGTCGCGAGATCGCTCACGC
>JBIQLF010000232.1:0-2812 GCA_044464585.1 Thermomicrobia bacterium | reverse complement strand
GACCGAGCTAAAGCTCGGCGGCTGCGAGCACGGGAACACTTGGGCGGGGGCGACTGAGATCGGCGGGCAGGGAAATCTTGAACGCGCCGACCATGCCGGGGATGGCGCGAATTTCATCGAGCGCGGCATCGGGAATTTCGTCGTCGATATTGACGACCATGATGGCTTCGCCACCACGATGATGCCGTCCGACTTCCATACCAGCGATATTGATCTCGTAGCGCCCGATGATGGTGCCGACTCGCCCGATGACGCCGGGAACATCGCGATGGTGCGTGATCAGCAACTCACCCGCGAGCGGGCGGTCGAGGGTGAAGCGATCGACCGCCACGATGCCGGCCTGGGAGCGATCCCAAACGACCCGCACCTGATGCGCGGGTTCTTCCGGTTCACCCGTGGCTTCGAAGGTGAACGCGGGGATGACGTTCGGATCGCGCGTGCCGGCATCGACACGCACATGCATTCCAAGTTCTTCGGCGATCAGCCGGGCATTGACGGGCGTGACCCGGCGATGGGTCCAGAGATGCATCGCTTCGCTGAGGGCCGCGCCGGTAACATGCTCGGTGACATCATCGGGAACGTTGCCATTGACCGTCATGCGGAATCCGGCGGGCGGTGAGGGCTGCAGGACCGCCAGCAGATATCCAGCGGCGCTGGCGACCGAAGTCAGGCGCTGGAGTTCAGGCGCCACCAGGGAGGCTGGCGGTAGATTGACCGCGTTCGGCACCGCCTGGCCTTCGAGGGCCGCGATCACCGATGAGCTGATCATCTCACCGACTGCTTTCAACGCTTCCTGACTCGATCCGCCGATATGTGGAGTGAGCACCACATTCGGAAGTCCAAAGAGCGGGCTCTCCGTGCATGGCTCGTGGGGAAAGACATCGAGACCGGCGGCTGCCACCGCGCCCGATTTCAGCGCCTCGGCCAGCACGTTCTGATCGACGACATCGCCACGCGAGCAATTGATGACGATCACGCCATCCTTGAGCAACGGGAATGTCTCGGCGCAGAGCATATTGCGCGTTTCCGGTGTGGAGGGAACGTGATAGGTGATGATGTCCGAACGGCGCAGCAGTTCCTCATACGAAACCGGTTCGGCATCGTATTCGGCGAACCGCGCATCGGTGATGTAGGGGTCGTAGGCAAGGATTTTCATGTCGAACGCGGCCAGGCGTTTGGCAACGACGGCGCCGACCCGGCCGAGCCCAACGATGCCAACCGTGCGGCCGCGCAGATCGACCGGTTTCAGCTTCTTGCGTTCCCAACGGCAGGCATGGGTCGCTTCGTTGGCGCGGGGAATCTGGCGAGTGATCGCCAGCAGGAGCGCAATGGTGTGCTCACCGGCGGAATAGCGATTGGCGCCGGGGGCGTTGAGCACCAACACCCCCGCGCGCGTGGCGGCATCGAGATCGACATTGTCGACTCCGACTCCAGCCCGCGCAATCACGCGCAGGTTCGGTCCGGCGGCGATGACCGCGGCGGTGACCTGCGTTTCACTGCGGACGATCAGCGCGTCGGCATCGGCCAGGGCGGCCATCAGCGCCGGGGTATCGGCGCCATCGACATCGATGACCTCGGCAACCTCGGCGAGCGCGATGCGAGCGTCCGGATCGATGGCATCGGAGATGACGATGCGCGGACGAGCGGCGAATGCCGCGGTGCCGTTCTTGCCATTGTCGATCCGGGCGATTTCGTCGCGGAGCAATCCGGGAATCGGGGTCAGGCCATCGACCCGGACGACACCGGGCAGATCGCCGCTATAGGCATCGGGCGGGGCAATGAGAAAACAGAGCAATCCGGAATCGGAATAGGAACGCGCATGGCGAATGCTGTCCTCGATGGCCACATTGCAACCGCGCTGGGCGGCGACGGTCGGTTTGTCATCGGCAAAGAGGATCGTGACATCCGGGAAGTTGTGCCGTTGCAGCCAATGTCGAGTCATATGCGCCGATGCGGCCGAACGGGCGGTAATGATCTGGACGTGGTCGGGACCGAGGAGATCGATGATTTCGCGCAGGAAATGTTGCGCTCCCTCTGCCGCCTGCAGCCGGGATGCGGGACCATCGTCGGCGTAGACCCAGTCGCGAACGGCCTGGGGCACATTGAGCCCGGCCGAATCGACGAAGGCGCGTTCGGGCAGATCGAGTCCGAAGTGCTGAGATGCGGCGATTGCCAGGGGGCGCGGATGTTCGGTGAGGACCCCGTCGAGGTCGATTGCGAGATTGAGCCGGTGCCGGGCGGCATGCCCATTGGTCGAGGTCATCATTGGTGGTAACGAGAACTCCAGAACCGTTTGCGAACGCGATGCCCCGGGCCCGCTCGCCGGTGCGCGGTCCGGAAGAGCTAATCATAAATGAGCGGGGAGGCTGGAGGCTGGGGGCATGGCGGAAAACGACGGGTTCGCTCTGGCGCCCGGCTGGCGGAAAACGCGATGGGGATTTTCCGTTCCCGGTCCGCTTCTACGATACCCTCCTTTCGCAGGGTACCCAAGCGCGGGAACCCGCGGCTACGATGAGAGGCGTTCTCATTTTCGAGAATGAATGGCGGATGCCAAAGGACTGAAACGCGTATGGATGGACAAGCCTTCGATGATTTGGTCCGGCGGCTGGGCGCTGTCCGGTCACGGCGCGCGTTATTGCGTAGCGCGCTGGGCGGCGGTATCGCTCTGACTGGCGGCGCGGTGCTCGGCGGGATGACCAGAGCCGCCCGGCGTCCCAGCGCCCCGACGCCTCCGCCGGTTCGTTGTCCAGGAATTCAGTACGAGAGCGGCGGGGTTTGCGTCTGCCCGCCAGGCGATACCAAATGCGGTCCC
>JBIQLF010000231.1:0-2878 GCA_044464585.1 Thermomicrobia bacterium | reverse complement strand
CTCAGGACTCAGGACTCAGGACTCAGTCCGCCGTGCGGCCGCCGTCGATATAGAGCGTCTGGCCGGTGACGAAGCGGGCGGCGTCGGAACAGAGGTAGACGGCGGCTCCGACCAGATCCTCCGGCAAACCGAAGCGGCCCATCGGGATGCCGCGCACCAGATCGGCGCGGACCTGAGGATCGGCCAGGATGTGCTTGGTCAGCTCGGTTTCGGTATAGGCTGGGCCGATGGCGTTGACGGTGATACCGCGCGCGGCCCACTCGGTCGCGAGCGATTTGGTCATGATGGCGATCCCGCCCTTGGCGGCGGCGTAGGGCGCATTTTCCGGATGCCCGAGCAGGCTGGAAACCGATCCGATCGAGAGCACACGACCATACCCCCGCTGGAGCATGCCGCGGGCGACCGCCTGGGTGACATAGAAGACCCCCGAGAGATTGGTGTTGATGACCGCCATCCAGTCTTCCGGGGTGAACTCGACCGCTGGGCGGCGGATAGTGATGCCAGCGCCATTGAGCAGGATATCGATGTGGCCGGTTTGCGCTTCGATCTGACCGACGACATCCTCGACCATATCCGGATCGGTGACATCGAGCATGGCCGCCATCGCCTGGCGGTCGTCCCGGTCACAGGCAGCGGCGGTCGCTTCGGCGGCTTCGAGGTTCAGATCGGCGATGGCGACCTGGGCGCCGAAATCCGCCATGGCGCAGGCGATGGCGCGGGAGAGTCCGCCGCCGCCACCGACGACGAGCGCGACTTTGCCGGACAGATCGAACATGCTGGCGAAATGCCCGGGTGGATACGGGAAGGAGCCGGCTGCCGGAGGCGCTGAAGCAGACGAATTCGATACCGGGGGCGTTTCACCGGGACGTACGAGACGGAGTCGTCGTTTGGCGTCGTCTTCGCTCACGGAATATCCTCTTCTGTCGATTCCACGCTGGGCGCTGCCGATCTTCGCGGCGACATTGTATTCAATGTCACCACCGGTTCGGAGCCGGTGACCCGGGCTCCATGCGGAACATTGGCCGGGATGAGGGCGGATTCGCCCGCGGAGAGGACGAGGGACGTTCCGGCGACCGTGAACTCGATGGCGCCACTCAACACGATGGTGATTTGCTCTTCGGGATGGCTGTGGACCGGAAAGACGGATCCGGGCTGGTAGATGTAGCGCACCAGGGTCTGGTTGCGACCGTGGACGGTTTGCCGGGTGATCCCCGCGAGCGGGTGCTCGGTGGCGATCAGCCTCCAGTCGATGGGAGCGGGGTCGGATACCGGCGAGCCGTTCAGAAGACGAACCAGCCGCAGAAGAGCGCCAGCGCGAGCAGGAAGAAGAAGACGCTGGAAACACCACCCCCGAAGATGAGATAGAGGATGATCGCCAGCGCGAACAGACCGAGCAGGATCCCCAGATAGATCGACTGGGGTCCGGAGATGCGTCCCTCTTCCTGATAGGACACATAGCGTTGCGAGGGCGCGGTCGGGTAGGCCGATTGGCTGGGCGGGCGGACATCGCTGCCAGAGATCACCTGCCGGGCGCGCGTCGCTCTCCGTTTGGCATCGTCGTTATGGGAGCTGGCCATGGCTCACACCTTTCCCTTGTGCGCCCCGGATTTGTGGGGCGTGTCGGTTTGGGCGGGGGTATCGACGGGGATCGAAAAGAATGATTTCCAGATCGCGACCATTCCGATCTTTACAATTCCGGCCACAACGAGGAGCATCCCGGTGATGGTGACGAGCGGATCGAGACCGGCGACGACTCCGATGACAACCAGAGCCACACCGAGGACGGTCATGGCAATCGAAATGGTACGGGCATGGGCCATGGCGCTGGCTCGATTCGGTAGCGGCGGAATGGCACACCGGATCGCAGCGATTCGGATACCGCTCTAATGCTAGTCCGGCATGCTGGGCGGTGCAATCCTGCGCGGTCGCCGGAAAGTCCTGGGGCGCGTCTCATGCCGGGTTTAGCGCAATGAATATGGAGAGCGGAACGTGCTGTTGATCGAACAACGAAAACGGGTGGTCGAGGCTGGGAATGAAGCCCTGCGGCGGGGGATCGTGCATGGCACCGCGGGCAATTTCAGCGAACGCGATCGGGAAACGGGGTTGATCGCGATCTCGCCGAGCGGAATTCCCTATCCGGACACGACCATCGACGATGTGGTGATCGTCGACGATAGGGGGAAGGTGGTCGACGGGCACCGGCGACCCAGCTCCGAAACCCCGATGCATACGATGATCATGCGGGCGTTCGACCATATCGATGCGATCGTGCACACCCATTCGCACTTTTCGACCGTGGTCAGCACGATCCGGCCGTTTCTGCCGCCGTTGCTGACCGAGACCTGTCTGGTGGTGGGAGCTCGGATTCCGGTGACCCGCTATGGACTGACCGCCATGAGCGATATCGGTGAGAGCGTGCTCGATGTGATGACGCCGGCATCGCGTGCGGTGATCATGCGCAATCACGGATTGATCACCTTCGGCCGGACATTCGAAAACGCCTTGCTCTATTCGATGCTGGTCGAGGAGGCGGCCGAGGTCTATGTTCATGCGCTGGCGGCCAACGGGGGGCAGGAACCGCAGCTGGTGCCCGAAGATCTGGTGGCCGAAATGACCGCGCGTTTCGAGGAGAGTTACGGGCAGCCGATTCTTGAGTCTTGAGTCGTGAGTCCTGAGTCTTGGGTCTTGAGACTTGGGTCTTGAGATTTGAGGATTGAAGCTGGGGACTGGCGGAATGGCGGAGACGATGAAACGGAGTGCCACGCGTTCCCACCGAAGAGGAGAGCGCCGCTAATCCTCCTACGCGAATCCCGCATAACATCTCAAGACCCAAGACCCAAGACCCAAGACCCAAGACTCAGGACTCACGACTCAGGAC
>JBIQLF010000230.1:0-2912 GCA_044464585.1 Thermomicrobia bacterium | reverse complement strand
CCGCGATCAGCACCGGATCGGCCTTGCCGCCGAAGATTCGCCAGCTCAGCGAGCGTGACCGTTCCCGCACCGGCATTGTCTCAGCCGCCATCGAAACCGCCATCGCTCAGGAGATCCGCATACGTGGGTTGAGCAGCCCATAGGCCAGATCGGTGAGCAGATTCACGACAATCAGGCCGGCGGTGACGAAGAGCACCGAGGTCTGCACCAGCGGATAGTCGCGGTCGAAGATTGCCTGCACGGTCAACCAACCCACCCCCGACCAACCGAACACCTGCTCGATGATCACGGCTCCGCCCAGCATTGCCCCGATTTCGAGCCCGGCGACGGTCAACACCGGAATGAGCGCATTGCGCAAGGCATGGCGCGCGATTACCGACTTCTCCCGCAATCCCTTGGCGCGAGCCGTCCGGATATAGTCGGCGCCGAGCACCTGGATCATGTCCGAGCGAATGAATCGCATCAGGGTCGCGGCCAGATAGGTGCCGAGCGTGATCGCCGGCAACAGCAACCGCCGCAGATTCTCGACCGGATCGTCGCGCAAGGGCACATACCCCGATGCCGGCAACCAGCCAAGCCGCACGCTGAAGATCAGGATCAACGTCAAGCCCAGCCAGAAACTCGGAACGGCCAATCCCGCGCTGACGAATCCCATCGCCGCCCGGTCGATCAGCGATCCGCGCTTGAGAGCGGCAATGATCCCGAGTGGGAACGCGATCAGGAAGGCGAACAATGTCGCACCCAGCACCAACTCCAGGGTGGCTGGCAGCTTCTGCATGAACAGATCGAAGGTCGGCCGCTTGTTCTTGAGCGAGTCGCCGAAATTGCCGCGCGCCAGATCCTCGATCCAATAGAGGTATTGCACCGGAACCGGTTTGGTCAGCCCCATTTCCTCACGCAACGCCTCGAGCTTGGGCAGGTTCTCCGGTTTGGCGGCTTCCCGGCCCATCCGCATGGCCGCCGGATCTCCCGGCGCCATGCGGATGAGTCCGAAGACCAGCATGGTGACGATGAACATCGTCGGAACAGCCTGCAGAATGCGGCTGGCGGCAAATCGGGCCATCGAGAATCCCAGCGAACGACGCGCGGCGCTATCTCGAATGACAGCGCCGCGCTCGCGAAGATCGAGTTATTCGGAGATCGTCACATCGTTCAGGAGCACCCAGCTCAACGAGTTGATTCCCCAGTTTTGAACGGTCGGGGCCGTCAGGGAAACCTTCGGCGTCTCCTGGATGACCATGATCGGCAGTTCTTCGACGAAGAGATCCTGCAAGCGCCCGTATTGCTCGATGCGGGCATCCTGATCGAGCGTTGCATTGGCGCTCGCCGCCAACTGCGCGGCTTCCTCATTGGTCCAGCCGTCGGTCAGATGCGGCAGCAACGCGAAGCTGACGAAATAGTTCGGATCGGCAAACCCGGGGAAGACATTCCAGATGACGTCATACGTATGCGCCAGGTAGTTGTCCAGCCAGACCGACAGCTCCTGCAATTCCAGATTCATCTTCACACCGGCTTCGGCCAGACCCGCTTGCCAGATCGTCGCTGCCTGCTCGCCTTCCGGATAGCCCTGGATACTCAGCACCGTGAATTCGAGGCCGGATGCGCCTTCCTCGTCCAAGATCGCCTTGGCGCCCGCGGGATCGTACTCATATCCGGGGATATCCTTGTACGCCCAGCTGCCCGAACCGACGAAGGTCCATTTCGGCAAACCGCCACCGGCGTAGACAGTCTGCTGGACCGCGTTCTTGTCCAGACACATCGCCAGCGCCTGGCGCACCCGGGCGTTGCTCCGGATCGTTTCGTTGTTCTTGCCGAGCATCTCGAACAGCGGGATGCTGCTGGTCGGCACATTCAGCACCGTCACGCTCGCATCGTTTTCGAGAACCTTCGATTGCGTGACCGGCACGTTCAGCACGCCCTGCACATCGCCCGACTTGAGATTGGTAATGGCCACCTGCGGCTCGGGCAGGATATTGAACCGGAGGGTCGCCACCCCCGGCTGGCCCGCCACGAAATAGTCCGGATTCGCTTCGAGCGAGATATGATCGTTGGGTACCCACTCGATGAATTTGAATGGCCCCGTGCCGATCGGGGTGTTTTCGATATCGGCGGCGATCGCCTCGGAAATGATGGCGATCTGGGTCAGCCCATCGAGAAAATCGGCCTGCACGGTAGCTTGACCGAGATCGTGCGATCGTCGACCACCTCGTAGCTATCGACATTCGTCAGACGGCTCGACCAGACCGTTTCCTTTTCGACCACCCGATCGAACGAAAAGGCAACGTCGGCGGCGGTCACTGGTGTGCCGTCGTGATAGTGGAGTCCCTCACGCAACGTGAATACATAGGTCGTGTCGTCCGGGTTGTCCCACGATTCCGCCAGATCGCCCACATAGCTCAGGTCGTCGGCATAGGCGACCAGGCAATTGAACACCGTCCGGCGCAGCATATCGCCATAGAGCACAAGCTGGCTGACCTGCGGATCGAGCGTATCGATATCGCCGCCCGCCGCCACCACCAGATCGCCCGTGGGCGTCCCATCCTGCGCGGCAACGCCGATCGCTGTCCACGGCGCGGCCGCCACGGCGCCCAGCGCGGAAGCGCTGACGCCAAGCGCTGCTGCCCGCGTCATCAATTGCCGCCGGTCGAGCTTGCCGGCGAAGAACTCCTGCATCAATCCACGAGCGTGATCGGTCAACAGATGACTCCTTATGTCGATATCGGAAGATGGGTCGTTTTCCTCGAAGACAACCCCAACCTGCCGGGCGTTGCACGAACTCACAACGCGGCTGGGGAATCGTTACATTCGGCATGGCGCCATGTCAACGCCATATCCATGATTGGCAAGCGACGATGCATCAATTCGGCAAATCGCGCCGCTGAAAGATCACCAATCCGGCAATCGTGCAGATC
>JBIQLF010000229.1:0-2932 GCA_044464585.1 Thermomicrobia bacterium | reverse complement strand
GATCGCGCCGAACCGCTGGTGGATATCCCACAGTGTCCAAGCGGATTCCGTATCAGATCGGTTGGACGGCCGGCAATACCCGCGGCGGAGTGTTGCGGTGTGCGATCGCCCGATAGACGAATGCTCCCGATCCGAGCAGCGCCGCGATGCTGGTGACGATTGCCACGAACGGGATCAGCGAGATCAACGAGAAGATCAGGGTACCAAGGACGGCGGCGCCGATGGCCCGGCCGGTGTCGGTTGGTTTGATGATGAGACTCCCGACCCAGGCGCCCACCACGATCATGCCAAGCAACCAGAGGATCGGCAAAACCACGAGCAGAATCAGCAGTCCGAGTGGAGCGCCGACCAGCGTAAAGAGAATCAACGCCGCGCCGAGCGGCAGCAGAATCCACATTACGATCGTGGTGATCAGGCTCTTGACGAAATCGCCCTGCAACGTGCCCACCGAGCCATAGAGCTGCGCCCGGCCGAGCCACCCGAAGATGGCGGCCGCCACCAGCGCCACGATGGTCATACCGATCCACCACATCGCCGAGAAGATGGCGAATCCACGACCGAAGGAAAAGTCATATCCGCGATCGTCGATCTTGCCGGTGACCGTTGCGCCATCGGCGCGGTTCAACGTGCTGTCGATCAATGTCACATCATCGACCGATGACGAGCTTCCGAGCGTCAATGTTCCCTTGATGACGGTGATGGACCCATCGACCTTGCCATTGATGACGGCATCGCCCTTGACGACGAAGGCATTCTCTTCGATCGTGCCATCGACCGTGAGGTTGCCGTTGATGACGATCGCGTTCTGAATCGTATCGCCCGCGGCGACATTGGCATCGCCTTTGACCTTCATCAGAAAGCTGTTGTCCGAATCGGTAATGGTGGCGGTAACCGATGGGGTTTCTGTTTCCGTGCTTTCCGCCGCGGTCGGGGACGCATCCTGGGCATGGGCAGCTGCCGGGATGAGCAGCAGGCACCCGAAGAGAAAAACGAGAAGCGCTGACCATCGTTTCATGAAATGACTCCCCATGTGTACGTACGGCCCTGCCGACATTCTATCAGGTGGAAATTCACCGTGCAGCGATGCGGCGTTCGGGTCGTTGCGTCGAGGGCGGTCGTCCCGGTCCGAACCGGTCGATCGCCCCAATGCGGCCCCCCGCCAGATCGCCGGTCCGCATTTCGTAGTATTACCAAGTTGCGAACTGCTCGTTGGTTTTTGTGTATCTGGCGTTAGGGCACCTCCATGCGCTTCCGGGGTTCTGAGCTCGACGGATTGCCGCTGATTTCGCGGGCGGGTCTGCACGATCGTTTTTTGGTCGCCTGGGATCAGTTGGTCCAGATCGCCTTCTATCTGTTCATCATTGCGATCTTTTTTCTGATCGCTCGTTTCATCGCCAAATTCCTGCAACGGCTCGTCTGGAAGCGGATTCCGATCGACGAGGTGACCCCGGCAACCGAGTCGCTCATCAACAACACCGTCGCCCTCTTTTTCTACGCGCTGGCCTTCACCCTGACGCTGGCCTTTTTGGGGGCGTCGTGGTCGACCTTGATCACCGCGTTCAGCATCAGCACGATCGCCGCCGTGTTCGGATTCCAGGATCTGCTGAAGAGCATCCTGGGGGGCGCGTTCCTGATTCTGGAGCGCCCGTATCAGGTGGGCGATCGGATCAAGGTGCGGGACAACGAGGGAGAGGTAACCGAGATCGGAGTCCGAACCACGACCATGCTGACCGACGATCAGGCCACGGTGGTCATCCCCAATTCGTTGCACCTCAGCGAGCCATTCCGCAATCTGGACCGGGAGACCGCGGTTTCTTCCGTCATCCGGGTCATCGGTATCGACGGCGACCGGGTATCGGCCGGTCAGCTCATCGAGCAGGCGCTGGGGGTCGAACCGGCGATCTCCGGCCAAGTGGCGATCTCCTCCAACGCCGAGCACAATAGGGTGGAGCGCGCGTTCGAGGTGATCATCAATCATGGATTCGGTTCGAAACGGCGCTCCCGGATCGAAGACCCAACCAAGATTCGCGCCAGGGTCATACTTCGTGCGGACCGGTCGAGGTCGCGAGAAACCGAGCTGGAGGCAATGCACCGGCTCCGGACCGCGTTCCCGGACGCAATCGTCTCCATTCGAAGAAGCTCATTGTTGACGGAAGAAGATCGGGATGTTGAATGACCGCCCGCCAATCGATTCGGGAACGCACGGCGAATCGGTAACCGCGCGGGTGCTCAGCTATAACGTCGGCAATGGGCTGGCGCCGGCCGACCGGTTGGTGCACTATCTCTATTATGCCGAGGCCGATATCATCGGATTGCAGGAATTGGCGGTCGATCAAGCCGAAGCGATCGAACGGTATCTCTACGCTGCCTATCCCTATCGCATCCTGCATCCGGATGGTTTTGCCGGCAAGGGACTGCTCAGCAAATTCCCGATCGTCACGAGCGAACGCCATGCATTCGCCAACGGGCGACCGGATTTGAGCGCCATGTTGCGAATCGGCCAGCGCCTGGTGCAGGTGGTGGTTGCCCATCCGCGCCCCCCGAAGGTGCGCATGTCCGGAGCGTCGTTCGATCCCGTTACCCTGCGGCAGATTCAGGAAGTTGCCAGACTGGCGACGAACGGTACACCCTCGCTGGTGCTGGGCGATTTCAACATGACCGACCGGCAACCCGAGCATGCCATCTTGACAGCGGCCGGGCTGATCGACGCATTTCACGAGGTCGGGAGCTCGGTTGCCAGTTTCCCGAAACGGGTCGGCAATCCGCACCGGTTCGGCGCGCGCACCCAGAATATCAGTCTGCCCCCGGTCATCCGGATCGACTATATCTGGTACACCCGCGACTTCATCGCCCGCAGCGCGGGACTCGGCCGGGATGCGGGGTCGGATCATCTGCCGGTCGTGGCCGGTATCGACTGGCGCGAAACGATCGA
>JBIQLF010000228.1:0-3021 GCA_044464585.1 Thermomicrobia bacterium | reverse complement strand
AGGACAACCAGAAACCGAACCTCGCGGAACTCGCAGGGATAGGCGAAGCACCCATGCGGGCCCGCTCACGTTTGCCTCTTGCCTCTTGCCTCTTGCCGGTCGTTCTAAGCCAGGAACTTCCCGGTAGTCGTCATCGCCGGCGGGATCGCGAAGTACAATCCGCGTCTGATGGAAGTGCTGATGTACGGATGGATTCGCCGCTCAGCGGGCGTGAATCGGGTGCTGGATTGGACAGCTTGTGAGTTCGGTTGCCCTGCATATTTCTGAACGAGTGTCGGCTGCAATCGCCGCGCGGCGGCCGGTCGTGGCGCTCGAATCGACCATCATTTCCCATGGTTTGCCGCGCCCGCGGAATTTCGAGGCAGCGCAAGAATTCGAATCCATTCTCGAGGAGGCCGGGGTCGTGCCGGCCACCATTGCGGTGCTCGATGGAACCCCACATATCGGGCTCGATGCAACCGCGCTCCGGCGAATTGCGGACGAACCGTTGGCCAAAGCGAGCGTGCGCGATCTGCCAATTCTGGCAGCCAAGGGTACGAGCGCGGCGACGACGGTTGCATCGACCTCGTTTCTGGCGAACCGGGCTGGTATTCGCGTATTTGCAACCGGGGGACTTGGCGGGGTGCATCGCGGCGCCGCCGATTCGTTCGATGAATCCGCCGATATCCTGGCCCTGGCTTCCACGCCGATCACGGTCGTTTCGGCCGGGGTCAAATCGGTTCTGGATATCCAAGCGACATTGGAACGTCTCGAAACGCTGGGGATCCCGGTGCTCGGATTCGGCACCGATGTCTTTCCTCGCTTCTGGTTGCGGGAATCGGACGCCCGGCTGGACTGGACGGTCGATTCGCCGGAAGAGGTCGCCCGCATCATGCGAGCCCGGGACGAGCTGGGCTTGCCGCAAGGAATCGTGCTGGCCAATCCGGTTCCGGCCGATCAGGCCTGGACCGCCGAGGAGCACGACCGCGTGTTGGCGGAGGCATTGGCGCTTGCCGGGGAACGAGGCATTACGGGCAAGTCCGTGACGCCATTCCTGCTGCTCGAAATCGTGAAGAGGTCCGGGGGCCGCAGTCTCGAAGTCAATCTCGATCTTGCGCGTAATAACGTGCGGGTAGCGGGCGATGTTGCCAAGGCGTGGGTGGCGCTTGACTGACCGGGTCGTGTGCTATGGCGATGTCATCGACGATATCGTCGTCACGCCCCAAGGACCGATCCAGCCGGATACGGACACCCGTTCCGCCATCCAGGTTCGCCCCGGTGGCTCTGCCGCCAATACCGCCGCATGGCTCGCCACCGCTGGATGCCCGGTGAGTTTTGTCGGTGTCGTTGGGCTGGGTGATGCCGATCGCCATGCGAATGCGCTTCCCGGCGTCGAATCGAGATTGCGCGAACATCCGGTGTTGCAAACCGGTCGCATCGTCATCATCGTCCAGCAGGACCGGCGGGATATGCTGACCGATCGGGGCGCCAACACCGCGCTGTCGCCGGACGACGTCACGGACGACCTGCTCGCGCGCGCACGGGTTCTTCATCTCACCGGACATGTTCTCCTGAACGATGCGGGATTCGATGGAGCACGGAGACTGATCGATCGCTGCCGCACCGCTGGAGTCCTGCTGAGCATTTCGCCTGGATCAGCTGGGTTGTTGGCGGAATTGGACGTCCGCCGAGTGTGCGAGCTGCTGGCTGCCGCGGACTTCGTCTTTGCCAACCATGGCGAAGGAGTGTTGCTGACTGGAATCGAGAATTCGGAGTCGATCGCTCTGGAGCTCGCATCGTCCACGAGTGTTGCGGTCGTCACCGCTGGCCCCGCCGGTTTTACGGTTGCCCGAAACGATCGCGTCTTTTCCGAGACGGTGCGCGCGGCGCCCGTTGTCGACCCAACCGGCGCCGGAGACGCGTTCTGCGCGGGTTTTCTGTCTGCCTGGCTGCGCACTCAAGACGACCGCATCGCCGCCAGAGCCGGCGCCGGGCTCGCCGCGACCGCCGTCGGAATCGTCGGCGGGAGGCCGGCCACCACCAGCCTCCGAGGCTGAATCCGGCCGCAGTTGCCCGAAGGTTCCATGGTGAAGAGCGCGCCCGGCGGCCCGGGCCGATACCTCCCGGCGTGAACGCAATCGGATGCTATCGAACCGGCGCGTTCGGTCCGGGCCAATAGCGAATATGCTTGGTCCAGGTGGTGCGGGTGCTGTCCGGAATGTCGGTCAGCGTACCCGATGCGCCGAGGAAAACCCCCGAGCCGCCCACGATCGTCTTGACCGACGGCAGCGTGGCGCCGAATTCGAGTCCCTGCACCTCCAGCGTGCTGCCATCGGCGAAAACGAAGGTCTCCTGCGCCATGCAATCGCCATCGGTATTGACCATCACGCAACTTCCATATGTGACCGAGCCGGTATCCTCGATATTGTCGGAATCGTAGAGTGGGTCTGGTCCCCAGACGATCAGGTCTCCTGGGGTGGGGCCATCGTTCCCGATATCGACCATGTTGACATTGCGGGACCGTTCGACCAATTCGAGCTCGACGGGCGCATCCGTGGCAGGACTCGCGACCGGGGTGGCCACCGGTGCCTCCGGAGTCGCGTCCTGTGCGGTAGCCGGTCCACACGCCATTGCGCTCGCGAGCGCCAGCAACAACGCGCACGCGCGCAACCGGCGCATTCGATTGATCGCCATTGTTCCCGCTCCTCTCATGGTCAAAAAGTGTCGCTCAACGGGCCGGAGGTTCCTGCGGAAGCCGCCCGGGAGCTTCAGCAAGGCTCGACGACTCGGGCGCATCGCTCCCAGGCGACGCCTGCGTTCGCCGAAACAGATCAAGCGTAAACCCAGCGGATTCGTTTGACAGATCGTGCAATTGCTGACCTGTTCCCCCACCGTGTCGCGGCATGATTGCGAACCAATCGGAAACGAGCAAGGGGGTACCATTGCGTACCCATGCGCGGGCGTGGCGGAATGGCAGACGCTGCGGTCTTAAACACCGCTGGAGAAATCCGTGCGGGTTCGAATCCCGCCGCCCGCATCGAA
>JBIQLF010000227.1:1703-3029 GCA_044464585.1 Thermomicrobia bacterium | reverse complement strand
TTCTGCAACGTGGCTTCACCCCGGCCGATCTGGCCACCGCCGGCCCGGGCGCCTATATCGACTTCCCCAACGATCCGCATCAGCCTGGTTGCCGTTACGAAACCTATTTCAAGGACAACGCCAAACGGTTCGACCTGCACCCGAGCACCTACGTCCATGTCGTCATCGACGAGGGCAAACGCAAACTCTATCTCCAATACTGGTTCTGGTATCTCTTCAACGACTGGAACAATCTGCACGAATCCGACTGGGAGATGATCCAGCTCGTATTCGACACCACCGATCCGGTCGATGCCCTGGCCATCGGTCCGGATGAGATCGGTTTCGCCCAGCACGAAAACGGCCAGCGCGTCCGCTGGGACGATCCCCGCCTGGAACGTGATGGCACGCACCTCATCGTCTACCCCGGCGCCGGTTCGCACGCCACCTATCCCTCCAGCGATCTGTTCATCAGCTGGGGCGAACATGGCAGCGGATTTGGATGCGACAACACCAGCGGACCAAGCATTGCAACCCCCTTGAACGCGGTGGTCATTCCGGACCCCGTGGACCCGACTGGTCCCTTTGCCTGGGCGCTCTTCGAAGGACGTTGGGGCCAACGCGGCGAACCGCTTTTCAACGGTCCCCTCGGTCCGAACTCCACCCAGAAATGGAGCGATCCCGCCGGCGCGATGCGGAACTGGACCACGGTCGCCCTGACGGTGCCCCGGGGGCCGTCGGTCGGTCTCGATGCCACCCGCACCTTCTGCTCGGTCACGGAATACAGTTCACGGGCCGTCGCGCAATTGATCGACAAACCGTGGACCATCGCCTCGATCGGCATCGCCGTGCTCGTTCTGATCGGAATCGCCTTCTACCGGGTTTGGCCCTATCTCCTCGAAGCTCTCGATATCTATGGCAACGAGCTGGCGACCTTCCTGGGGATCGGGTTGCTGGCCATACCGATCGGGTTTCTCTTCAATCTGGCCATCCAGGCGCTGACCCGCGTATCGCCCTTCGATCAGGTACTCGGATGGTTCCACTTTTCGGGCGGCGCCGCCTTCACGGCGGCAAGTATCGTCGGTGGATTGCAACAGGCGGCCATGCTCCTCTTCGTCGTACCCGCGGTGGTGCAGGCGATGAAGCATATTCGTCGCGGCGAGCGCCCCACCGTCCGGGGAAGCTATCGCGCGTCGATCACCCACTTCGGTACGGATCTATCCGCCTGGCTCATCTATTTCGTTCTGCTCGCTTCGGTCGGGCTCACCATCGTCGCCTTGCCGTTCGCTCTCTATTTCGGTATCACCCTGCAATTCTTCGTGCAGGCCGTCATTCTCGAACACGAAA
>JBIQLF010000227.1:0-1603 GCA_044464585.1 Thermomicrobia bacterium | reverse complement strand
CGATCGTCGAACCCAATATGACGACGACGCCCATCCTCCGCACCGCCGACGCCGAACGCCCGCCAACGCCTGCCTGGTGATCGCGCCAGCCCATGTCCGGCTTTCCCGCATCATCCCGCTCTCAGATGTTCCAGTACAGGAGCCATCGCGTCCACCCCCGCCAGCCCATCGATCGCCGGGGACACCTGGATCTGGCTGAATCCAGCCTCGCCGAACCGGCGCAGCTCAGCGGCGATCATCTCGGGTTCACCCGTCAACGGTTGCTGCTCGATATCGAGCGAAACCGTGGACAAGCTCGGGTACTGGCGAGCGGCGCGACGGCCCGGCGGTCGCTGGTCGACCAGAATGCCGACCGTTCGCTCCAGCGTGCGCGGATCGCGGCCGGCCTTCGCACAGGCCGCGTCCATCGCCGCTTGCAAGATCAGCCCCTGGTCGGCGTAGCTGCGCCCGGCGACGAGCCAGCCATTCCAGATATCGGCATAGGTCGCCGCCAACCGCAACATTCGCGGGCGGCTGGCGAGGGCTCCGATCATGATCGGCGGGCCTTGCGGCCGGGGGCCGCGCGGCCGCAGCTCGCAATCCCGCAGCTCGTAATACCGGCCCTTGTGCTCGATCCGGCCCTCACGCAGCAGCGTCCGGATGATCGACACGGCTTCTTCGAAACGGTCGATCCGGCGATCGGGCGGATAGCCATAGGCGAGGTACTCGGGTTCGTGCCAGCCCGCGCCCACCCCAAGCGTGAATCGCCCGCCGCTGATCTCATCGACGGTATCGGCCATTTTCGCCAGCAACCCCGGATTGCGAAACCCGGTGCACACGGCGAGCGAACCGATGTCGATGCGCGTGGTCGATGCCGCCAGCGCCGAAATGATCGACCATCCCTCCCAGGGGGCATGCGCCGGTTGTCCCTCGAATCGAAAGAGCAGATGATCGGGCACCCAAAAGGAATCGAACCCGACCTCCTCGGCCCGTTGCGCCAGCGCGGCAATATCGGTCCAGCGGAGTGCGCCATCGCGCATCCCGCCCGTGATCGACCCGAGATAAAAGCCAATCTTCGGCGCTTGTCGATCGGTCATGGAGAGCGCCCCCTTACGCGAGCAATACGAAATCCGGATGCGACGCATCGTATCCGATCCCGCCCCCGCCACCGGCGCATCTACAGATCGATTTACATATCGTCGCGCAACCGGGCCATCCGGCTCACCGCGTTGTCCAGCAACGATGCGAACTTCCCCCGGTCTTTCTGTGAAAACGGCGGCGGGCCGCCACTTGGCAATCCCATCGACCGCAGATGCGCCGCCAAATCTCGCGCGGCCACCGCTTCCCCGATCCGGGTCGGAGAGAATTCACTCCCCCGGAAATCGAGTGTGCGCACTCCACGTTCCAGCGTCCGCTGCGCCAGCAGAATGTCGGCGGTCAGCACCAGATCGTCCGGCGTTGCCTGTTCCACGATCCAGTCATCGGCGGCATCCAGCCCGCCCGGCGCCACCACCATCCGGGCAATCAGATCGGGCATCTCCGGAATGCGCAGTGGCCCGTTCGCCACCACCATCAGCGGGATCCGATATCGCGCGGCCACCCGATAGACCTGTTCCTTGACCGG
>JBIQLF010000226.1:0-3065 GCA_044464585.1 Thermomicrobia bacterium | reverse complement strand
AGACCCAAGACCCAAGACCCAAGACCCAAGACCCAAGACCCAAGACCCAAGACCCGTATAGAGGAGTCGAACCATGGTGGCAGAAGGAACACGGCGCAGTGGAACCGGACCCGAGCTGGCCCGGGTGGCGGAGCGGATGCAGCAGGAATACGTTGGGCGCACGACGGCCTCCGCGGCGGCGTACGAGCGGGCCAAGCGGTCGATGCCGGGGGGCGACACCCGCACGGTTGCATTCCATCCGCCCTATCCCCTGACGATCGTGAGTGGCGCGGGGTATACGCTCACCGATCTCGATGGCAATACCTACATCGATCTCTTGAACAACTACACCTCCCTCATTCATGGGCACGCGTTCGGTCCGATCACCGAGGCGGTCACCGCCCAACTTGGGCTCGGGACGAACTACGCGGCGGCGCTGCAGGTGCAGGCCGATCTGGCCGAGCGACTCACCGGGCGAGTGCGTTCGGTGGATAAGGTCCGGTTCACGAATTCCGGCACCGAGGCCACCATGATGGCAATTCGCGGCGCCCGCGCGTTCACGGGCCGCGAGCTGATCGTGAAGATGGAGGGGGGCTATCACGGCACGTTCGACGATTTCGAGGTGAGCATGCATCCGCCGGTCGATTCCGGGCCGGATGGCGACCCGATCGCTACCATCGACACCCTGGGGGTGCCGCGGAATCGTCTGCAAACCGTCTCCGTGATTCCGTTCAATGACATCGCGGCGGCCGAGCGCATCTTTGCCGAGCGCGGCGACGAGATTGCCGCGGTCATTCTCGAACCGGTCATGGGGTCGGCCGGGATGATTCCTGCCGAACCGGAATTCTTGCGTGCCCTGCGCGCGCTGACGACCAGGCACGGCGCGCTCCTGATGTTCGACGAGGTGATGTCGTTCCGGCTCGGTCATGGCGGTATGCAGGGGAACTACGAGACCTCTCCGGATATCACCTCGTTCGCCAAGATCATGAGCGGCGGATTCCCCGGCGGGGCGTTTGGGGGCACCGATGAGGTGATGTCGATCTTCGATCCGTTCTCCAAACAGCCACTGTGGCAAAGCGGCACCTTCAATGGCAATGCCGTTACCATGGTGGCTGGAGTCGCGGCGCTCGATCATTTCGGCGCCAATGAGGTCGCCCGCATCAATACGCTTGGCGACCAGCTTCGCAGCCGGATCGGCATGTTGCTGGAGATGTACGGTTTCGAGGCTACCATCACCGGCTATGGCTCTTTCGGCGCCATTCATTTCACGTCCGGTCCAGTGCGCAATTACCGTGACGCAGCGCGCAGCAACCAGGCGTTGAAGAAGGTGCTGCACTTGGCATTGCTGCAGGAAGGGCTGTTCGTTGCCCCACGTCTCATGTTCTGCATTTCGACACCGATGTCGGAGGCGACGCTGGATGAGATCGATGCACGGTTCGAGCGCGCGCTCGCGCGGCTGGACGACGTGCGCTAGCGAACCATGACCGTGCGCGTGCTGGCGGTGTCGGACACGGTCGATCCGCGAATCCATTCCGCAACGCTGCGGCAACGCATGCCGGATATCGACATCGTGATCGGCGCGGGTGATCTGCCCGCGCGCTATCTGGAATTTCTGGCGGATGCGCTGGAACGTCCGGTGTACTTCGTGCTCGGCAACCACATGGAAGAATGGGTCGAGGATGCCCAGACCGGGCGGATCTACGAGCCAATGGGCGCGACCGGTCTCAATGGTAAGGTGATCTATGAGCCGTCCACCGGTCTGGTGCTGGCCGGACTTTCCGGATCGCCCAAATATTCCGGCGAGGGCGGCCAGCAGTTCACCGAATTGCAGGTCTATTGGACGATTGCCCGAATGGCGCCGCGATTGCTCTATCAGCGGATCAGACGCGGCCGGTGGGTCGATGTGCTCATCACCCATGCTCCCCCGCGCGATGTCAATGACCGGCCGGATCAAGCGCATCGTGGATTCGGGGCCTATCGCACGTTTGTCCGGCTGTTCAAGCCACGCTATCTCCTCCATGGTCATATCCATCTCTACGATCGCAACGAGCCATGGCAGGCAACGTTGGGAGAGACCAGGGTTATCAATGTCTATCCGTATCGAAAGCTCGAACTGGATTTCGAGAAACCGGTCGCTGGCTGACCGAGCGCGAATTCTGCGCCACAATGGCTGAAGATCAGGTCCGAGCCGACTACGATCGCGCGCGCCGGAAGGCGTTTCTGCGCGATATCGTCAGCTTCTTTCGCCGGGAACCGAACACGCTCATTTCCTATGCCGATGTGCGCAATCGCGTCACGATGGAGGGAGAGAGCTATCGTGGGATGCAGGTGGTTCCCGTCGACAAGATCGTTGGCAGCGTCGACCGCTTTCGCGATTTCGATCGCCGCTTTTTGCCGAAGCGGTCGAATACCGCCAATCGCTGGAAGAATATCGACCGGGCGTACCATCAGGACATCGTGCTGCCGCCGATTCAACTCTACAAAGTCGGGGATGTCTATTTCGTCAAGGACGGCAACCATCGCGTCTCAGTCGCGCGGGAACACGGTGTCGCATTCATCGATGCCGAGGTGATCGAGGGGCATATTCGCATTCCCATCGATTCGAGCATGAGCCCGCGCAAATTGCTCCATCAGGTCGAATACGCGGAATTCCTGCGCAAGACCGATCTGGATCGCACCCGCCCGCAGCACGATATTCGCCCGACCGCGCTCGGCCGGTTCGACGAGATCGTGACCCATATCGAGGGACGCCGGCGGCGGATGAGCGAGATGCGCAACGGCGAACCGGTTTCCATGACGGAAGCGGCTGCCGATTGGTACGACAATGTGTATCTGCCGATCGTGCTGGCCGTGCGCGAGCAAAAGCTCTTGCGGGAATTCCCGGACCGCTCCGAGGCCGATGTCTATCTCTGGGTGATGGCGAACCGCTTGCAAATCCAGCTGGAAGCCGGATCGCGTTTCAGTCCCGAGCTCTCGACCCGGGTCTATCGGGAAATCGAAGGGGAGGAACGAAAACTCAAGCGCATCGGCCTGCGCGCACTCCACGCGGCCAGGGACCTCGTCGACACCCTCCGCGACGAGGTCCG
>JBIQLF010000225.1:0-3141 GCA_044464585.1 Thermomicrobia bacterium | reverse complement strand
CTCCTCGCCGCAGCGAGTCCCCCGAGGTCACGGAGCGTCGAGGCTGCAAGCAGGTCGTTGCGCCGCCGCTCCGGCATGCCGGAGCGATTGGAGCGTGGGATGCTCCGTGCTCATGCCGAGTATCCCAATGCCTCCCATCATCGAGGCCGGGAAACTAGAAACGATCGAGCTGGATTTGCTCGGCCCGGCGACCGGGCCGGACGGGGATGTGAAGTTCGACCGGATGCACGAGCTTGCCATCGAGCGCCAAAGCCGAACCATTCGAGCGCGCCCTGGCGGTGGAGCCAGCGCTCGTCGCCAGGATTCCAGAGGTCCCCAAAATTCGTGGTGTGTGAAATCGCCGTGCCCATGACCAGGGCGCGATCGATATGGAGACCGTCTGGGATATCGCGCTGAGCGATATTCCACTCGTTATCGAGGACATCCGCGGATTTCTCGACGCAAACGCGGGGAGAGGGCGTTTGCATGAGTTCCCCGTGGTAGCATCATTCCCGACGGATCCGACCCTTCCCGTGCCCCCGGCGGGATGCGCAACCGAGCGAACGTACGATGCAAATGCAAGCCAGGCAACTCTGGCAGGCAGTGCTGGGCGATATGCAGACCCGCCTGCCGAAAAATGCCTTCGATAATTGGCTGCGGCCAACCAGCCTCGTTGCGTTCGAGAACGACGTGGCCGTGGTGGCCGCGCCGAATCCGTTCGGTGCATCGACCCTGCAATCCCGTTATGCGGATCAGATCGAACGCGCGCTGACCACGATCATCGGGCGGCCGGTCCGGGTCGAATTCACGGTTCAGAGCGATGCTGGAACCGAGGAGTCCGCGGCCGATCTGGCGGCGTTCGCGCCATCGGTCCCCCAGTTGCCGGAACGGCGGGGCCGGGGCGGATCGGGCGGGCGCGCCAACCGGCAACCCGTTCGCAGCGAACAACAACTGGCGTTGGCGCCGGCCGCCCCGCTGCCACCGGCATCCCACAATCTGAATCCACGGTATCTGTTCGAAACCTATATCGTGGGCAAATCGAATATGTTCGCGCATGCCGCCGCGCAGGCCGTGGCCGAGCATCCCGGGGACCAATACAACCCGCTCTATATCCATGGCGGTGTCGGTTTGGGCAAGACCCATCTCCTGCATGCCATCGGCCACAAGGCCATGGCGATCCGCCCGAATCTGCGGGTCGTCTATGTGTCGTCCGAGAAGTTCACCAACGATGTCATCGAAGCGATCCGCTCGCAGCGGATGGAAGAATTCCGCCAGCGCTATCGCACCATCGATCTCATGATGATCGACGACATTCAGTTCATCGGTGGCAAAGACAGCACCCAGGAAGAGTTCTTCCACACCTTCAATACCCTCTACCAGGGCAGCAAACAGCTCGTCATCTCCAGCGACCGCCAGCCGAGCCAGATCGCCGGGCTGGAGGACCGTCTCCGCTCCCGGTTCGAAGGCGGGCTCACCGCCGATGTCCAGGCGCCCGATTTCGAAACGCGTATTGCCATCCTGCGGGAAAAAGCCGACGAGCAAGGGGTGACGATCGACAACGAGGTGATCGAATATATCGCCCACCGGGACAAAACGAATATTCGGGAACTGGAGGGAGCGTTCAATAAGGTGCTGGCGGTGCATCGACTGCAGGGCCGCCCACTCACCTTGCAGGCCGCGATCGACACATTGTCGGACGGTCGGGCGGCCGCTCGCAAAGCGGATATCACCAACGACGATGTCATTGCCACCGTCGCCGAAAAATGCGGGGTCACCAGCGAGGCGATGAAGGGCCGCAACCGCGCGCAGGAGATCGTCATGCCCCGGCAGATCGCCATGTATCTGATGCGGGAAGAAACCGGCGCATCCCTGGCTGAGATCGGGCGCGCGCTGGGCGGGCGCGACCATACGACGGTCATCCACGGGATCGAAAAGATCGAAGCGCGGTTGCAGGAAGATTCGGCGTTGCGCACCCGCGTCATCTCCATCCGCGAGGCATTGCTTACCGCCTAGCCGGCGCTGGCCAGATTCCCGAACGGTCCCCGATCCGTTTTAGGATTGAAACGGGAGTACTGGTTCGACCACGATGGTTCGAGAACGCGGGGCGGTTATTTGGACTCGATAGGCGGAATGACAAGCCCAACGATCGACGATCAACACGATGAGCTGGTGCCCGCGGGCGGATGGCTTTCGATCCGGGAGGCCTGCGCGTTTCTCGGGGTCGATCAATCGACCTTGCGCCGCTGGACGAACGATGGCAGGGTGCCGGTCTTCAAGACCCCGGGTGGCCATCGCCGGTACGCCCGGGAAGACCTGCGCGCGCTCGTGGTCGGCAATCCGCGCAAGGTCGGGAAATCGCGCGTCAGCCGCCAGGAGCTCACCAGCCGTACCCTCTCCGCCTATCAGGACGACTATCTGAAAGCAGCCCGCGAGCAAAAATGGTTTCGCGCGTTTGGAGCGACCTCGCAGGAAGAACACCGCCAGATCGGTCGCCGGCTGGTCGATCTGGCAATTCGCTATGCTGCTACCCCGGGCCACGCCGACGAACGGGCCGATTTGCTGGACGAAGGCCGCCAGATCGGTGCGCATTACGGTATCTCCAGCGCCCGCGCGGCGTTGTCGACCAGCGAAACGATCGAGGTCTTTCTCTATTTCCGCTATCCGGTTGTCAAGGCGCTGCTCGATGTCATCGAAAAAGAGGGACTGCCGGCCCGGCGGGCGTCGCGCCTCTTCATCGGGATCGACGATTTCATCGATGAAGTGCTCGTGGCCATGATCCGGGCGCGCGATCGCGTGGTGGGTTCCAGCGAAAGCTGATCCCGGCGCCATGTGAGACCGACGTAGCCGTGACAGCGGGGAACCCCGGATATTCCGGCCGGGATGAAGCGAGCCCGCGTGACCGTACTCCGTACGTTCGGGGTGGGCGCCGTGGGATTTCCGGATTCGCGGAGCGCGAATGTTCCGTTCGGGCAGAACGCGGGGTCCGAATGGTCCTCTATTCCTATCCGAACAGGACGGGAATTGACTCGCGGACAAGACTACGATGTAAGGAGTGCACCGGTTGGCTTCCCCCCTTCCCTCGCCAACCGGCGCCAATGACCCCCGCGGGGCCCCCTGCTGCAACAGGGGGCTCAGCTTTTCCGGGGGTTTTCCAACCCGGAA
>JBIQLF010000224.1:0-3262 GCA_044464585.1 Thermomicrobia bacterium | reverse complement strand
CAAGACCCAAGCCTCCGGCCTCCCCCTCGAGCAGCTCGGTTGCGATGGCCAGTGCTCGATCCTTGTCGCCCGGTTCGAGCGCGCCGTCGAGCACCAGCTCGCGCAGATGCTCCTTCACCTCACCGATCCAGCGTCCCGGTGGCCGGTTCAAAAGCTGCATCAGCTCGTCGCCGTCGAGCGGGCTCTTCCATTGGTCGAGCTCCCGTTCGGTTTCCAACCGGGCGATATGCGCGCGCATCCCGGCGATTCGCTGGGCGGCCGCCTGCTGGCGTGCTGGCCGGGCCGAGGTGACATCAGCCGCGGCCAGATCGAGCAGATCGTTCAGTTCGTCCCCGGCATCGAGCATGAGACGCCGGACGGCGCTATCGGTCCAGCTTCGATCGTAGGTTCCTGGACGGCCGTGCAGCTCGACGATGCGACCGACGGCCTTGATCGTGGCGCGGTCGGCGTGAATCCCTTCCAACACCTTGCGGGCCAGAATTGCGCCTTCCCGTTCGTGGCCGATGAAATGGATTTCGCCATGCTGGTCGTATCCGCGGGTGTGCGGTTTTGCGGCATCATGCATGAGAGCCGCCCAGCGCACGATGGGCCGCTGCGGGGTTTTGTCGACCACTTTCTTGGTGTGCTCCCAGAGGTCTTTTTCTCGGTGCACGGGTCCCCGTTCTCCGGTTTCGAGAGAAAGCGGCTCCAACTCCGGCATGGTCAGCGTGAGCAAGCCGGTATCGCTCAGCACCTGCAGCGCATGGGAGGCGTAGGAACCGGTCAGCAACCTGGTCAGCTCGGCATAGACCCGTTCCCGGCTGATGCGCTCGATGCTGGCCGCTACCTCGATCATCGCATCGAAGGTATCGTGCTCGATCATGAACCCGAGCTGACTGACGAACCGGGCCGCCCGCAGCAAGCGCAACGGATCTTCTTCGAACCGCTGCACCGGATCGCCAACCGCGCGAATGATCGCCTGCGCCAAATCGGGTTGACCATCGAATGGGTCGATCAGCTCCCCGGTCAGCACATCGACCGCCATGGCGTTGATGGTGAAATCCCGTCGGGAAAGGTCGGCGACCAGATCGGTGCCGAATCGCACCTCCGGATGACGGCTTTCGTCGGGATAGTGTTCGGAACGATAGGTCGTGATCTCGACTGTGATCGCTGTCTGGTCGTCCGCTCCGGCGAAGACGAGCCCGATGGTGCCGAATTTGGCGCCGATGTCGTAGGTCGAATCCGCCCCGGCGCGCTGGCCGATTTCGAGGATCTGCTCGGGATGGGCGTCGGTGGCGAAATCGAGATCGACCGGAGGCTGGAATCCCAGCAGCGCATCGCGCACCAACCCGCCGACGAGGGAAAGCGCATAGCCGGCGCCGGCGAATGCCGCTGCCAATTGTTCGACCACGTTGGTGTGTCGGGGCTGGAGCATGGCCGCCAAAGACGGTCGATCTGGAACGAACGTGGACATCGCGCCGGGAACTCGAGCTGGATCGCCAGAACCGGTCGCAGCAGACCGGTAACGACCGGCCAGTCTACCGCATCGGAGCGGTTGCGGGTCCGGAAGCAGCGGGCCGGGGAACGGCGGCGAGCGTCGAGGCTACAATCCCGGATGGCGCATTCGCAGTCCTCGTATCCTTGGTTCACCGCACCATGCCATCGTCGCCCGCCGAAACCGAATCGCATCGAACCCACGGCGGCACCGGTACGCCGGTGTTGGCCGTGGACGGGGTTTCGGCCACGTTCGTCGAGCAGCGACGACGCTTGCAGGTGTTGCGGGATGTCTCGTTTTCGCTCGGGCGAGAGGAATTCGTGTCCATCATCGGCCCATCCGGCAGCGGCAAGACGACGCTGCTCGATATCATCTCCGGTCTCTGGTCCCCGGATTCCGGACAGATCGCGCTCGACGGGGTAACGACGACGGCGCCGCAACGTCTGGGCCATTCCGCCTATATGCACCAGCGCGATCTGCTCCTTCCCTGGCGCACCGCGCTCGACAATGCCGCGCTCGGTCTCGAAGTGCAGCGGATGCCCAGGCGCGCCGCCCGGATGTCCGCGCGGGAGCGCTTCGCCGATTTTGGATTGGCCGGATTCGAAGATCGCTATCCGGCCCAGCTTTCGGGCGGTATGCGGCAACGGGTGGCATTTCTGCGAACCATGCTGACTGGACAATCCCTCCTGCTGCTGGACGAACCGTTCGGCGCGCTCGATGCGCTCACCCGCGCCACCAGCCAGGGGTGGCTGCAATCGCTGCTGGTGGAAAACCCGCGCAGCGTTCTCCTCGTGACGCACGATGTCGAAGAGGCGATCTTTCTTTCCGACCGGATTCTGGTGTTTTCCGAACGACCAGGCACGATTCGGTATATCGAAACCATCCCGGTCCCCCGGCCCCGGCCGCGCGCATTCCTGATGGCCCCGGAATTCAGCGCGCTGCGCGCGCGGTTGTTGAGCGAACTTGGACTCATCGACCAGCCGGGCGAGATGTCGCCGTGACGCAGGACGACACGCTCCCCGGGCGGTCCCGGGCGTACCGGCTTTGGCAATGGGCGCCATCGTTGGGACTCCTTGGTCTGCTGGTACTTGCCTGGGAACTCTGGGTACGTTGGCGCGACACTCCCGCCTGGTATTTGCCGGCCCCCAGCGCGATCTGGCGCGCGCTGATCGACAACCGGACGTCGATTCGTGCCGACGCTTGGGTGACAGTGCAGGAGGTGCTGATCGGCTTCGGATTGGCGGTCGTGGTGGCAGTGCCGGTGGCGATCGCGATCGAACGCTTTCTGATCGTGGAACGAGCGCTCTACCCGGTTGTGATTGCCACGCAGGCAGTACCGCTCGTGGCGCTGGCGCCCTTGCTGTTGATCTGGTTCGGACATGGATTGCAACCGAAGATCGTGATGGTCGCATTGATCTCGTTCTTTCCGATCACGGTCAATCTCGTCGATGGACTGCGCTCGGCCGATCGGGAAACACTCGACCTGCTCCGGACGATGGGCGCGACGGGATGGCAGCAATTCCGGCTGGTGCGCGCGCCCTCGGCACTGCCCTCGTTCTTTTCCGGGGCCAAGATCGGGATGGCGATCGCGGCCATTGGCGCGGTCATCGGCGAATCGTCGGGCTCGAACGCCGGCCTCGGTCATGCGATCGCCCTCGCCGGCGCATCGCTCAAGACCCCGCTCGTGTTCGCCTGCGTGCTGGTGCTGGCATTGATGGCGATCGGGCTCTTTGCGCTGATCGCGCTGATCGAACGATTGGCGATGCCGTGGCGGGGTTGGGTGGTGGA
>JBIQLF010000223.1:0-3396 GCA_044464585.1 Thermomicrobia bacterium | reverse complement strand
GACCCACGACCCGTGGCCGGGGGCGTGAATTGTCCGCAGCCCGCGGAATTGACGCCCGCACCTGGCAGATGCTACTGTTAGGTCACCGGGCCGGAATCGCTGAAACAGCATTGCTGGTCCCGGCTGTACCCATCACGTTCCGCGTAGGGTGAAGGAGGTGATGCCCATGAGTAGTCACGGTACGGGCATCGCCGCTGTTGGAGTGAGCCGTTAGGTTCGTTCCCCGGTGGCGGTGCCCCAAAGCAGAGAGCCGGTCCATTTGGACCGGCTCTCGTCGTTTCCGAGCTACTTGCGGCAAGGGTGCATTCTCTCCCCGTTTCCCAACACCGAACGAGCCCGGGCGATGCGCCCGGGCTCGTCGTTCCGATCGGAATGAGTGAAGGATGACGGCTATTCCGCCGGAGCCGCCTGGCCTTCCTCGGCAGGCGCCTCGATGACCGGAACGGCCTCGCCAGCGGCCTCGGCCTCGGCGGCTTCGAATGCCTCGGCGGACACCTTCGGCGTCAAGGTGGCGATCACCTCGTCCTCGGTGGTCAGGACCGTGATCCCGGCAGGAACGGTCAGGTCGGCAACGCGAATCGTGTCGCCTTCACTTTGCAGCACCGAGCAATCGACCTCGATGCGCGCGGGAATCTCACGCGGCAAGCCGGAGACATACAGCTCGGTCAGGTTCGGGGTAAAGATCCCTGGTCCGTCCGGGGTGTTCTGCAACACCAGCGGAACGAGCGCGGTCGTTTCCTTCCGCAGGTTCGGGGCGAAGAAATCGATGTGCACCGGGGTGCGGCGCACGGGCTGCATCTGGACGTCGCGAATCAGCACCTGATAGGTTTTGCCATCCGCGCTCAGTTCGAACAGCGTCGAATGCCCGTGGATCTGATAGAACTTCGAGAATACGCGCTCGTCGACGCTCACCTGTACGGTCTCGTCCAGAGCGGGTCCATAGACGACCCCGGGAACGAGTCCTTGCTTGCGCAGGTTCTTGACTTTCTTGCCGACGACCGTACGCGGTTCGGCACTCAAAGTCGGTTGGCTCATGGTCCTCTCCTGACTTCTACTTCCGTTGCCATCGCGAGCGGGACGCTTGCATGGCATAGAAAAACGCGGCCCTTGCCGCGCCGACGCAGTCTACCATAGCGGCCGCGGAAGCGGCCGCTGGCGGTTTTCGGGGGCGTTGCCCGCATTTTGGTTCGAGCCTGGCCGCGCGCACCGCGCCCGCGCCCTTCTTGACACCGGGTCAGGGTGCTGCGTAGCATGATGGCGTTTTTGGGAGAATTCAGCGTCGAAGCACTCCATCGCAGCCGGTGGACCGGCGGTGCCGTAGCGAAGGTCGTTCCTGAGACGGGCCCATCGGATCGTTCGGTGGAATGAGCCCTCACATGCGAGATACCTGACAGTCGGGAGCCGATCATGGGCCGCTATCTGATCCGACGTATGATCGTGTCGGTCATCACCCTCGTCTTCATCAGCCTGGTGATCTTTGGCATCCTCGCCACGGCGCCGGGCGACCCGCTCTCCGGGTTCGGCGCGAACCCCAATGTGCCCGCCGAGCTGCGGCAAAAGCTGCGGGAGCAGATGGGCATCGACGATCCGCTGCCCGTGCAATATGGCCGCTGGGCAACGCAGTATATCCAGGGCAACTGGGGTGTTTCCTATACCACCCGGAGCTCGGCGCGCGATTATGTGCTCGGGCGTTTGCCGGTGACGCTCAAGATCGTGGGCGGCGCGTATCTGATCAGCTTGCTGATTGCCCTGCCGGTGGGAATCATATCGGCGATCAAGCAATATTCGATCTTCGATCAGGTGGCGACGACGTTCGCCTTCTTCGGGTTCAGTTTGCCCACATTCTTCACGGGCATTCTGTTCATCCTGCTGTTCAGCGTGAAACTCCATTGGTTCCCATTCATCTATGACGACACGGTCAAAGGACTCTGGCCCAATCTGAAACAGATGATCATGCCGATGCTGGTGCTGGCATTGGCCGGAGCGGGATCGCTCACCCGGTTCGTGCGGGCGTCGATGCTGGAAACGATTGGGCAGGATTACGTCCGCACCGCTCGGGCGAAAGGTTTGCGCGAACGCGCCGTCATCGTGCTGCACGCGGCGAGAAATGCCCTGATCCCGGTGGTCACGATCGTGGCGATCGAGGTACCGGCGGTCGTTGGCGGGGCGGTGGTTACCGAGCAGATCTTTCGTATTCCGGGGATCGGCTCGGCGCTGGTGCAGGGCGTCAATGAAAAAGACGTGCCGGTTGTGATGGCGATCAGTTTCGGCTACGCGATTCTGGTCGTCATTTTCAACGTTCTGGCCGATGTGCTCTACGCCCTGCTCGATCCACGCATCAAATTCTCCTGACTGGTCCGGGAAGGTTCGATCGATGTCTCAACCCTACGACGTCACCCTTGCCGAAGAACCATTCGGCCAACCGCTGTCGACCGGCAGCGCGGAAGTGACCCTGCGCGATGCGCAGGCGGCCCGTCACTATCGCTCGCTTTGGGGGAACGCCTGGCGGCAATTCCGGATGCACCGGCTGGCGATGGCCGGTCTCATCGTGCTGGTGGTGATCATCCTGGCGTGCTTCGTCGGAACGATGTTCTATCCTCGTGGAATCGCCGATATCGATTTCATGATGGTGGATTCGGCGCCGTCGGCATCGTTCCCGTTCGGTACCGATTCGCTGGGGCAGGATATTCTGGCGCGCATTCTCTGGGGCGGGCGCATCTCGTTGTCGGTCGGGTTGCTTTCCGCTCTGGTCGCCATCTCCTTCGGAACCCTCGTCGGAGCCGTGGCCGGATTCAATGGCGGAACGATCGATGGCTTGCTGATGCGGCTCACGGATCTGTTCATCTGCCTTCCGCAACTCCCGCTGCTGCTGCTGATCAGCTTTCTCTATCGCGAACAGGTCTATCGTTGGGCGGATTCCCGGTTCGGCAACGGCAATATCGGTATCTTCCTCCTGATCGTCGGCGTGATCGCGGTGTTGAACTGGATGTCGACCGCGCGGCTCGTGCGGGCCGAGTTCCTGCGGTTGAAGGAAAAGGAGTTCGTCGAGGCCGCTCGGTCGATCGGCGCCAAGCAAACGGCGCTGATGTTGCGGCACATTCTTCCGAATGTGTTCAGCCAGGTCATCGTGGCCGCCACGCTGGCTGTCGGTGCGGCGATCATCACCGAATCGACGTTGTCCTTCCTCGGTTTCGGATTTCCGTCCGATATCCCGAGCTGGGGTCGCATGCTCTACGATGCCAAGGACTTCTTCCAGTTCTACCCGCACGAAGCGCTCTTCCCCGGTCTCGTCATCTTCCTGACCGTGCTCTCCATCAACTACATCGGCGACGGACTGCGCGACGCGCTCGATCCGAGGAAGACGCGGTAGGAGGGAGACTTGGGTCTTGAGACTTG
>JBIQLF010000222.1:0-3445 GCA_044464585.1 Thermomicrobia bacterium | reverse complement strand
GCGGCTCCGGTGGCCGATTTGAGAACCGTTCGCCGGTTCGCACGGAAGGGATACGTTTCGTAGCGACTCATTGGCACGCCCTCTCTGTGTCCGTATGACTCCGCCGTTGGAGTCATGACAATGCCCGTTGACCCGGGCAATTCTCCGCGGCGTCCCCGGACGGCGCCACGCGCCAAAAAAAACTGGAGCGTCGCGCGTTGCTGGGGTACACCGGAATATGGAAAGTGTTCCAGAGGATGGGCGCGGCGTCAATAGGACGGCCAGAAAAGCCGGAGGAAACCGCCGGGATGGCTAATTTCGGTCCGGTTCCGGCCGCGCCGGGGCAGGTTGCAGGTCCGATGAGGACTCGGCTGAGTCGAGGGAGCGCACCCGATTGCGAACGAGACTCTCCGGATGCCGCTCGAACAGGAATTCGGTGATCTTCTCGCGCACGAGCGATTGCAATGCAAACAGATCGTTGGTGTTCGCGGCGCTGACCCCGATCTGGAGTCGCCGGGTCGTGCCGGTGGTATCGGCGACGAACACGAAATTACGACGTCCATCCCACAGCTCGGACGCTTCGAGCAACCGGGTCACCTCGGTTCGCACGGCATCGACCGGCGCACCCCAATCGACATCGATGAAAACCGAACCACCGATCTGATTGAGGGTGCGGGTCCAGTTTTCGAATGGCTGGCTGATGAAAAAGGATGAGGGCAGAATGAGCACCCGGCCATCCCACAATCGCAGCTCGACGTGGGTGAGCGTGAGCTGCGACACGATCCCGGTCGCCTCGTTGGCGACGATCACATCACCGACCCGCACCGAATCGCTGAGCGCCAGCTGAATGCCAGCGAAGACATTGGTGAGCGAGGTTTGGGCCGCGAGTCCGGCGATGATGGAGATGAGCCCAGCCGATGCGAGGATGCTGGCGCCCAGAGCGCGCACCGAGGGAAAGGTCATCAGCACGGCCACGACGCCGACCCCGACCAGGACAGCCACGATCAGCCGCCGCAGGAGCGTCACCTGCGTTTCGACGCGGCGACGGTCGACCGGGTCCCGGTTCTTCTTCAGATCGTTTTTCAGGATGCGATCCTCGATCGCGCCAATCGCGGCGACCGCCAGCCAGATGATGGCGACGATCGTGCCGATCTGCAGGACGTGATCGAGGGTATCGACCCACCCTTCGCGCAAATGAGCGATCCGCATCGAGACGACCCGCGCCGCGACGATTCCCACCAGAAAGCGCACCGGTTTCCGCGCGCGCTGGAGCAGCTTCGGCAGGATGGGGAATCGATCCCCGACCCGTCGACTGAGCCAGAGCAACAGCTCGAAACCGAAATAGGCCGCCACCAGGATGGCGGCAGCCGCGCTCAGCGCGCGCAGCACGATCGCAACCGAGTCGTTCATCTCACCTCGACGACGCGAACTGACTGGACAGCCGGCGCCCGGACCGATCAGGCATTGCGCAATCGCGGATCGAGCGCATCCCGCAAGCCATCACCGAGCAGATTGAACCCCAGCACGGTCAAGGCAATCGCCACCCCGGGCGCAATCGCCGGCCAGGCGGAGATTTGCAGATACCCGTACGATCCGCTGACCATCGATCCCCACGAGGGCTCCGGCGCTTTGTTGCCCAGTCCGAGAAACGCCAGCGCCGCCTCGGAAAGAATGGCCAGCGCGAAGGCGATCGAGGCCTGAACGATGAGCGGCGCGGTGATATTCGGAAAGACATGCCGGACCAGCATTCGCGGGGTGGAAACTCCGATACAACGAGCGGCTTCGATATAGGCGGTATTGCGCACGGTCAGGGTCGACCCGCGGACGATGCGAACGAAGGGCGGAATGTAGACCAGCGAGATCGCCAGGATCGCATTGGTCAGATTATTGCCCAGCATCGTGATGACCGCGATCGCCAGCAGCACCGCCGGAAACGCGAAGATGATATCGGAGAGGAGCGAAATGATATTGTCGATCCAGCCGCCACGATAGCCGGCAATGATGCCGAAGAACACGCCGAACGAAGCCGCGATCCCGACCACGATGAATCCCACCTCGAACGAGATGCGCGCCCCGAAGAGTAGGCGGGAAAAGATGTCCCGTCCGAACTCATCGGTGCCGAGCAGGAATTCCTGGCTGGGCGGTTTGAGTCGTTGCCCGCTGAACTGCTCGGTTTTGCCATGGGGCGCGACCGCCGGTCCGACCAGCGCGACGAACGCGAAAAAGGCAACCAGAACGATGCCGGTCAGCGCCAGGCGCTGCCGGACGAGCACCCGCCAGATGCTGGTGCGGCACGGCTGGCGCACCAACGATGCCGCCAGCGGGGAAAGCGCGTTGGCATCGGCGGTCGTGTCCGATGCCAAGGCGCCGTCGACCAGACCGCCTGCATCCTGTTCCATCAGGTTCCCTTCCGCAGGCGCGGGTCCATGACCGCATAGAGAATATCGACGAAGAGACTCACCAGCACGAAGATGGTCGACATGACCAGGGTGACGCTGGTCACCACGGCATAGTCACGATTGTTGATGCCATCGACGATATAGCTGCCGATACCGGGGAGCGAAAAAATCCGTTCGATGATCACGGTGCCGCCCAGCAGGGTCGCGAGCTGGATACCGGCGATCGTGATGATCGGAATCGAGGCATTGCGCAGCACATGCCGTCCCAGCACGGTGCGTTGCGACAATCCCTTGGCGCGCGCCACGCGCACATGGTCGGAGGTCAGGGCTTCGAGGACCGACGAACGGGTGTAGCGCATGAGGATCGCCGCCAGCGGTAGCGCCAGACTCACCGCGGGCATGACCATCACCTTGAGATTCCCGATGAGATCGTCCCGGATCGAAACATAGCCGATCGGCGGGAGCCATTTCAGCTTGACGGAAAAGAGCAGGACCAGCAACGTCGCCAGCAGGAAATTGGGCACCGAGATGCCGATCAGGGTCGCGACCGTCGCCAGATAGTCGAGCCGGGAATTGCGGCGCACCGCGGCCATGACCCCGACCGCAACCGCCGGAATCGTGCCGATCAGCCCGGCCAGGAGGGTGAGCTCGACGGTCACTGGCAAACGGAGTTTGAGCTCATAGGTCAGGGGCCGCCGGGTGCGGATCGAGGTGCCCAGATCCCCCTGCACCACGCGGCCGATCCACTTCCCGTATTGGACCGGGAGCGGTTGATCGAGCCCATATTGCTGGCGGATGATTGCCCGCTGCTCATCGGTGATGCGCTGGTCGGTGCCGATCAGGATCAACGTCGGATCGCCGGGGATCGCGTGGATCATCGTGAACACCACGATCGAAACACCCAGCAGCAGCGGGATGAGCAGGAGGAGCCGTCTGAGAATGAATGCGCCCATAACGGGTCCTGAGTCCTGAGTCCTGAGTCCTGAGTCCTGAGTCCTGAATCCTGAGTCCTGAGTCCTGAGTCTTGAGTCCTGAGTCCTGAGTCCTGAGTCCTGAGTCCTGAGTCC
>JBIQLF010000221.1:0-3450 GCA_044464585.1 Thermomicrobia bacterium | reverse complement strand
ATCCTGAGCGCAGTCGAAGGATCTCCTCGCCGCAGCGAGTCCCCCGAGGTCACGGCGCTCCGGGATACCCACCATCGCTCCGGCGCGGTCCCACCGTTGAAACGCTGGGCTAATACCCCTTACGAATCATCCGGATTCCGTATTGCTCGTCCGGTTGTCACCAGAGGCATTCGAGGAAATCGAAGAACCCGTGTCCAGTGCGAATGGACACGGGTTCGATCTTCAGCAGAGCCGGAATCGCTCAGCCCACGGCGCAGAGGCATGTCTCCGGATCGAGGGTCTCTCCCTCAGCGCAACTGATCGGGCCGCATCCCTCGGCGCACTGGCATGTCTCGTAGTCGAGGTAGGAGCCGACTTCGCAGGATGCAACGCAATAATCCCCGCAAAGTTCGGTGCCTTCCGGGCAGGAGCATTCGCCCGCATCCGGATCGGTGCAGACCGATCCCGCCGGACAGCACACAAAGCCGCACACCTCATAGGGCGGCGGGCAACCGCATTCGCAGGTTTCCGGGTCGAGCACGAACGGATCGTCACAGGTCATCTCGGCACAGGGGGTGGAGGTTGCTGTTTCCTCCGGCATTGCCGGGACGCTGGTGGCCGTGGCGCCGACACCGCCCACGACGCCGCTGAGCTGGCTCTGGGACGGGTCGATCCGCCACGAGCCGGTATCACCGAGCTGTGGACCGCTGAACGTACCGGAAAGCGCGCCCGAACAAACCGAGAGATCGTTTTCACCGACTCCGGTCAGCACCAGCGCTTGCCCATCGGCAAAGGTCACCCGCAACGAAAGCGCCCGGCCATTCGACTGGCCCACGACCGATGCGGCCACACCGCCATCCGGGGTGAACGTGCCCTGGTCGATCGCATTTTGCCCGGCGATTGGGAGCTCCAGCACGCCACTGTATGCCTGCCCGGTCGATGGTCCGGCCGAGGTGAGCGCCTGCATCGTTACCGTGCAGGCCACGCGACCACCCTGGGCGCTCGACGGCAGCACATGCGACACGGCGGCTGCCATTCCGGCCGCGCCGGCCGCGCCAATGGCTTTGCGGCGCGAAAGCCGCCGCGCAAAATTGTCGAATCGGTTGCTATCCATTCTCTACATCTCCTCTTAGCTGCAACGCTGGACGCATTCCGCCCGTGCAATGACTCTAGCCCACCTGAGCGCCGGAGACCCGGTTGCAGAAGCGCTAACCTGCACATTTCTTCCCCGGATCGAGCTGCTCGATGCTCCCGCGACGCCGGCAGCGGCCGCGTTTTTCGCGGTCCCTCCATCGCATGAATTGGACCGGCGTTCGGCCCAAGACCTACCATAAGGAGAACGAGCGGTCGCCCGCGCGACGCGCTCGCGCCCGGGGATCAGCATTCGAATCCACATCGCGATCCCCGGTTTTCTGGAGGTGCGTTGATGAATCTTCCGTTTCATGACCGATCCGATGCGGGGCGGCATCTTGCCGCCGAATTGGGCGCCTATGCCGACCGGCCCGATACGATCGTGCTCGGATTGCCGCGCGGCGGTGTGCCGGTGGCCGCCGAGGTCGCCCGCGCGCTGGATGCGCCGCTCGATGCCTTTTTGGTACGCAAGCTGGGGGTTCCGGGCCACGAAGAACTGGCGATGGGCGCCATCGCTTCCGGTGGCACCAAGGTGCTCGACGAGCGGCTGATCCAGAATCTGGGTATCTCCGATGCGGCGGTCGAAGCCGTCGAGGCGATCGAGCAACGCGAACTGCAACGCCGCGAACGACTCTATCGGGGTACCCACGGATATCCCGCGGTCAAGAACAAAACCGTGATCCTGGTCGATGACGGTCTGGCCACCGGCTCGACGATGCGCGCGGCCGCGGCCGCGCTGCGAGAACTCGAACCCGCCTGGCTCGTCGGTGCGGTGCCCGTCGCCGCGGCCGAGGTCTGCGCATCGATGAAGGATGTGGTCGACGATATGGTTTGTGCGGCCACGCCCGAACCGTTCTATGCCGTCGGACTCTGGTATGACGATTTCGGTCCGACCTCCGATCAGGACGTCTGCGATCTGCTCCGGAGATCGCAGGAAGCGGTGGCGACCGCGGCCGATCCGCCGGCCAATCCTGCGGCGACGACGCGGGCCGCTCACCGCATGACCGAGCGGTTCACTCCCGTGCGCGGGGAACCCAACGACTACGATGCGCTGATCGAACGCGCGCGGGATGCGCGCATCGTTCTGATCGGGGAGGCATCGCATGGCACCCATGAGTTCTATCGGGACCGCGCCCGGATCACCCAGCGGTTGATTCGGGAACTCGGATTCGATGCGGTCGCCGTGGAAGCCGATTGGCCGGACGCCTACCGGGTCAACCGTTTTGTCCGGGGCGAAAGCTCCGATCCCGATGCCGAGACCGCGCTCGGGGAGTTCCGTCGTTTTCCCCGCTGGATGTGGCGAAATGAGGTGGTGCGCGATTTCGTCTGGTGGTTGCGAGAGTGGAACGATTTCCAATCCGCGAACGGGATCCAAACCGGATTCTACGGGCTCGATCTCTATAGTCTGAACGCGTCGATCGAATCGGTCATCCGGTATCTGGAGAAAGTCGATCCGGACGGCGCCGCCCGAGCGCGGGCGCGCTATGCCTGTTTCGATCATTTCGGCGACGACCCGCAGGTCTATGGGTACCAAACCAGTCTTGGGGTCGCCGAGCCGTGTGAAAACGAAGCGGTCGGACAACTGGTCGAGCTGCAACGCCGGGCCGGCGAGCTCGCCAATCGCGATGGCCGGGTGGCTCGCGACGAATTCTTCTTCGCGGAACAGAATGCCCGGTTGGCCCGCAATGCCGAAGCGTATTACCGCTCGATGTTTCGGGGACGGATTTCTTCCTGGAATCTGCGCGATCGCCATATGGCCGAAACCATCGATGCGCTCGTGCCGCACCTGCAGGGCCGCAATGGGTCCAAGGGCGGCCGTCTCGTCATCTGGGCGCACAATTCACATCTCGGCGATGCCCGGGCCACCGAAATGGGCGCGCAGGGTGAGCTGAATGTCGGGCAGCTGGTCCGGCAGAAATATGGCGAGGATGCGCTCGGAATCGGGTTCAGCACGTATACCGGCGCCGTCACCGCCGCGCACGATTGGGACCAGCCCGCCCAGCAACGCGCCGTCCGGCCCGGGCTTCCCGGAAGCTGGGAAGCGTTATTCCACGAAACCGGTCAGGGCGATTTCACCTTCGATATTCCCAAATCGGGAAAACTCGCCGACGAGCTGCGCCAGCAACGATTGCAACGCGCCATCGGTGTGATCTACCGGCCAGAGACCGAGCGGTTCAGCCACTATTTCGAGGTGCGGCTGCCCGATCAGTTCGATGCCATGATCCATCTGGATGTCACCTCGGCGCTGCGTCCACTCGACAAGGACTCCGGGTGGGAAACCGCGGAGGAACTGCCAGAGACCTTCCCGTTCGCTGTCTAAGAACGACCGGCAAGAGGCAA
>JBIQLF010000220.1:0-3467 GCA_044464585.1 Thermomicrobia bacterium | reverse complement strand
TCTTCACGAAAGCGCGATCCCACGCTATCTGAGCGTACCCGAACCGCTCGTGTCAGTCATACGAAATCCGGGTGATTCCTCCGGGGTGTTCGCCCAGCCGTTCAAGGTTGGGAACGCTTCGAAGCACCGAGCCCATACCGAAGGATTCGAGCGGCTTCCGTATAACTCCTGCTGTCCATACCCGCCTCGATCGGCAATCCGATGCCCGTGCCGCTCGCTCGGAGCTGTCGACGCACAAGGTCACCCTTTCGACGTGTCCAGCGTTACCAATCGCGTTCCCAGTTTGCCGCCAGCCACTCATCGAAATCGCGGCCGCAAACGGTGTCTCTTGAGATTGCACCAATGGAACGAGGACACTTTCGCGCAATCGGCTTCGCGCCGGCCAGTTGATCGGTCGCGCTTCGGATCACCTCCGTCTCACTCGACCCGATCTCGCGTGCCCGATCCTTGATGTCCATCGTCTGCTCGTCGGAGAGATAGACCGTGGTGTTTTCAGAGGTGCTTCCGCACGGCGCCGCCCATGACACCACCCCAGTATTTCGCTCGTTGGAATCCTCAGCAACCTCCCGCAACGATATCCCTCCCACACGATGCACACCCCCACCGACTACATCATTCCAACCCTATCCAAGCCTCTGGGACATCGAATGAGTACATTCGATGTCAGGATCAGCCGATCAGTGGCTCATCGGTACTCCCAGCTCAATTCTCCCGCGGCTTTCTGCAACCGCTTGTCGAATGTCGCAAGCGGAATGCCATCCGCGATGCTCTGCTCGACGATCAGGCAATCGACAAACGACAGTCTTGGATCGGATCGCCATCGCTCGAGAGCGGCAATGACTTGTCGTTTCGCACGTTGGCAGGTTCAGCAGTGCACTGAGGCTGTCCAAAACCTCATCGGTCTCCTAACACGGCGCCACGAAAGAGCCCTCGGGAGATCTCTGCCTGGACAAGGGTGTCGGGTGAGGTTGCCTGGACGATCGCTCGAAGGAAGAAATTCGCATCGACCAAGCCCGTGGCGGGATCGGTCATGGATACTTTTCAGCCAATGCATGATCGATCGCATCCTCGATCGCATCATCGAAATCCTCGGACTCGGTACCAAGCGCAGGAACCGATCCAAAGATACGCTCGACTGATTCCGCGGACGGGAGGACAATCACCGCATCATCTTCGAGGAGAAAAGTGACGGTCACTCCCTTGGCGAGACCAAGTCGCTCACGTACCTCCCGTGGAAGTGGCAGCTCGTCTTCGTTTGTTATGGTGGCGCTGAATCGCTGGGACATGGGGTTCTCTTTGCCGCGAAGCTTTTCGCTGAATGGTACACCCGATCCGGCTCCAAATCGGGCCACCGACGCATCACTCCGGCACCCCGCCCTCCAAAATCTTCACCAGCGTCCCGACATCGATATTCCCGCCCGAAACCACACACGCGACCTTGCCAGTTCCGGCCATACCCGCCATCGCGGCTGCCACCGCCGTCGCGCCGGCGCCTTCCGGCACCACCCGATTCCGCTCCACGACCGCGCGCAAGGCATCCGCAATCTGCGCTCGCGATACCACCAGCGATCCGTCCACCAATTCCTGCGCCAGCGCCCACATCTCGTCGTTCACGAAGGGCGAGCTGATTCCATCCACGAAACTGGGCGTGAACGGCACATCGACTGGTCGACCCGCCTCGAACGCGGCCGCCAAGGGCGCGCCGGTATCGACCTCGGCGGCAAAGATCTTGCAATCCGGCTTCAGCGCTTTCACCGCCGAGGCAATCCCGCAACAGAGTCCGCCGCCGCCCCACGGCACCACCACCGCATCCACATCGGGCAGGTCCTCCAGCAACTCCAGTCCGATCACCGCATTCCCCGCCATCACCAGCGGATCGCTATAGGGATGGATATACACCCCCGACGCACCCGGATTGCGTCGATCGCGAAAAACCTCCGCCCACTCCATCACCGGCAGCAACCGCACCTCGCCACCATACCGTTTCACATTGTCGATCTTTGCCTGTGGCGCCGTATCGGGCATATAGACCGCCGCCGGCACCCCGATTTCCCGGGCGGTGAAGCACACCCCCTGCGCCATATTCCCGGCCGAGCTGGTCCAGACCCCACCCGCGAGCGTCTCCCGCCCGGCGGCCAGAATCGCATTCGACGATCCCCGCAATTTGAACGACCGGATCGGTTGCAACACCTCCAGCTTCAGGTGGATATCCGCCTCGGTGTCATAATCGAAGCGAACCAGGGGAGTGCGAACGGCAATCTCGCGCGTACGCTCCCGGGCAGCGCGCGCCTCGTCCAGCGAAACTGGCTCCCAGTGAATACCACTCGTGCGCTCGACCGTTTTCATCGTTTCGTTTTGCTCCTGATCGATCGTATCTCGTGAAGGGACTGTTCCCATGCGTCTTCTGGATCGTATCGGAAAACGCCTCGGCATGACCGCCGGAAATGCTGCCGAACCGCGGACGCCCGCCGGAACCATCCAGTCCGAGGGTCCCACCAGCACCGAGCCATTGTCCGGCCCCGATGCCAAACACGACCAGATCCTCCCCGTGCACCCCAGGGTGCTGATGATCGTTCTCGATCCGCCCATCCCCTCCGAGGGCGGCAAACGATTGACCGCGCTATTCGGCTGGCACGATCCCGACCGCCTTGCCAGGGGATACATCGACGACCTTCGCAACGCCAGTGGCGGTTATGTGAATTACGAAATCGTCGAGCGAATCGACGCCGATCGATTCCCGCCCAAGATCGATGGATTCACCTATACCCCAAAGGACTATGTCGATGTCATTCGCGGCAAACGCAAGGCGCACGAACCCGACATGCTCGACTATCACGCGCGCATCGAGCAATTCGACTTGCAGAACCGCTTCAACAACGGCGAATTCGACGAAGTCTGGTTCTTCTCATTCCCGTACGCCGGTGAATACGAATCGATCATGGGCGGCCCCGGCGGTTTCTGGTGTAACGCCCCTGCCATCGAGAACACCGACCGTTTCAAACGCCGCTTCGTCATGATGGGATTCAATATGGAACGCGGTGTCGATTGTATGCTGGAAAACTTCGGGCATCGCACCGAATCGATCATGACCGAGCTCTACAAACGCCGCGGCAAGCAGCGCAACATGTGGACGCTCTTCACCCACTACGAAAAGCAAAACCCCGGCGACGCCCAATGTGGTTGGATGCACTATGCCCCCAACAGCGTCCGCGACTACGACTGGGGCAACACCACTCCCGTCACCAGCTTTTGCGACGACTGGTACACCTACCCCCATCTCCCCCGCCAACCAAAAACCATGACCGCCAAAGACTGGGGCGGCGGCGACATGCGCGCCCACCATCTCTGGTGGTTCGACCACCTCCCCAAATTCCCCGGCGAAACCGACGGCATCAGCAACAATTGGTGGGAGTACGCGGTAGATCCGAACAAGGTGTAGGCCGAGGGGTCCGGAGTCCGGAAGCAGT
>JBIQLF010000219.1:0-3484 GCA_044464585.1 Thermomicrobia bacterium | reverse complement strand
CTTGGGTCTTGGGTCTTGGGTCTTGGGTCTTGGGTCTTGGGTCTTGGGTCTTGGGAGAGCATAATCCCAGCTCTCGCTTCCTACCCACATCACCCCCGCCACCCACTCAAGCCTCAAGCCTCAAGACCCAAGCCTCCGAATTCCGGGCCTCAATCGTAATCCCCGGTGATCTGCGTGAGCTCGATGAGATTCTGGAAGGGATCGCGCACGAAAAAACGCGGGCGGTTCTTGATGGGCGTCGCCTTCTCGGCCGAAATGCCATGGCTGGTCAGATGGGCCCGGAGACCATCGAGATCATCCACCTGCAGGCAGAGATGCTGCTGGTTTTCCCGAGGCTCGAAATCGGGATCGACAAAGCAATGCACTTCCTGGCCATCCGGACCCGCCTCGAACCAAACGACATTGCTGAGCGTGGACGGCGGAGTTTTTTCGGTCATCCCCAGCGCATCGCCATAGAACGCTCTCGCCTGTTCAGCGCCATTGGGCGGCATGGGAACGCTCGTATGCTGCAATCTGATCACGAATGCCATCATCGATCTCCTGTTCTGCGTCGCGAAGGGGCCGCGAACCGGTCCACCAGCCAGGATGAGCCGCCACATTCGCGAGTAAGATATCGCCGGTCGCTATCGTAACGAACGGAGCAATCTCTTGTCCGAGCAACCATACCCGGAAGTATCGCCTCGCTATTCCAATCTGTTCGTCAGTCGCCATCCGCTGGTGCAACACAAGATCGCCCAGCTGAGCGAAGCGCGCACGTCAACCGCCATCTTCCGGCAGCTCACCCAGGAACTGACACATTTCCTGATGTACGAGGCCACGACCGACCTGCCGCTCAAGCAGGAGCTTTTTTCGACGCCGCTGGAACAAACGCTGGGAAGCGTGCTCGATTGCCGCATTGCGCTCGTGCCCATCATGCGGGCTGGTCTGGGGATGGTCGATAGCGCGCGCGATCTCGTGCCGCAGGCGACCGTGTATCATCTTGGACTCTATCGGGACGAGATCACCCATCTGCCGGTCAGCTATTACCGCAAGCTGCCCGATACACTCCCCTACGATCTGACGATCGTGCTCGATCCCATGCTGGCGACCGCTGGTTCCGCCACCGCGGCGATCGCCGAGCTGAAATCCCACGGGGCCAAGTGGATCAAATACGTGGGACTCATCGCCGCGCCGGAAGGAGTCGAGCTCATGCTCCGTGAGCATCCGGAGGTGCAAATCCACGTCGCCCGGCTCGATCGGGAGCTGGACAACAACAAATTCATCAGGCCGGGATTGGGCGATGCGGGCGACCGGCTCTTCGGCACGGTCGAGCCCTGAGCGAGCTCAGGTGAAGAGCTGCTGGATTTGCGCGATCTGATCGGGTGTGATCTTCTCGGTGAGAAAGAGGTCGATCCCGGCATCGGCCAGCGACCGGCGGAATGCGAGCACCAGTTCCATTTCGGAATCGTTCAGGTCGTAACCGAACTGGTGCAAGGCACCCTGCAGGTCGTGCCGGGCGACCGCGCGGAAATCGGGATCGGACATCGCCTGTTCGGCAAGGCGCTGGAGTACATCGATCCGGATATCGGCACTGAGATTTTCGAGACTGAAGGTGGTCGGTTCGGGCATTGCGTTCATCGTTCGTGCTGGTGCTTGACGGGGCGTTCGCGAACGTCTACGGTTCTTATCCCCGACCCCGACATTCTACATGCAGCGGGGCAAAAATCCCCGCGTTCGAAGGATCGCCGTTATGCGCCGGCTCCTCCCCTTCCGGGACCGTCCAACCGTCGAGCACCAGGTCTACGATCTCCCCGCGCGGGAAACATGCGACCGGTGCGATGCGCTTCTCGAAGGTGAATCGGATTTCACCCATTTCCGGATTTGTCCGGTGTGCGGGCGGCATTTCGGTCTTTCGGCGTCGCGGCGCATTCGCTATCTGGCCGATCCGGATTCGTTCGAGGAACGCGCGACCGATCTCTATTCCACCGACCCGCTCGCCTTCACCGATGATGAACCATATCCCGAACGGTTGGCGGCCATGCAGGAACGCACCGGCCGTTCGGATGGGATGCTCTGCGGGACCGCGACCATGGGCGGCATGCCCGTCGTCCTGGCAGTGCTCGATTTCACCTTTCTCGGCGGCAGCATGGGCGTGGTCGTCGGGGAACGGTTGGCGCGGGCCGCCGAGCTGGCCGCTGGCAAGAAGCGGCCGCTCATCGTCGCCGTTGCCAGCGGTGGGGCCCGCATGCAGGAAGGCATGCTCTCGCTCCTGCAAATGGCGAAAACAGCGTCGGCTATCTCCGAATTGAAAGAAACCGGCATTCCCTTTATTTCGATCCTGAGCGATCCGACCACGGGCGGGGTGCTGGCCTCGTTTGCCAGTCTGGCCGATGTGATCCTGGCCGAACCCGAGGCCCTGATCGGGTTCGCGGGACCGCGCGTGGTCGAACAGGCGCTCGGACATCCATTGCCGCCGGGTTCGCACACGGCCGAGTTTCAATACGCGCACGGTATGCTCGATGCCATCGTCGCCCGCCCGGATCAACGTGCCTGGTTGATCGCATTGCTTCATACCCTGAACGAGGCAGACGACTCCCGCCAAGAGGAACGACCGGTCGATTCCACACCCGAACGCCATTCTGCCTGGGAGATCGTCGAGGCAGCACGCGCCGCCGGCCGTCCCTCCACTCGCGCGTATCTGGAGCGCATCACCCCTGGATTCATCGAGCTCCATGGCGACCGGGAAGGATCGGAAGACCCCGCCGTGATGATCGGTATTGGCCGCATCGAGGGAATGCCAGTTGCGTTGATGGGATTCGACCGATTTGCCGCAAGCGATTTGCCCGGCGCCGCGGGCCGCCCGCTGCCAGGCGGATTCCGCAAAGCGCGCCGCTTGCTCGGATTGGCCGAACGCTGGCATCTGCCGGTGGTCAGTTTCATCGATACCCCGGGCGCCTATCCCGGTATCGAAGCCGAAGCATCGGGACTGGCGAGCGAAATTGCGCGGACACTGGAACGGATGAGCTCGGTCGCGACCCCCACGATCGCGGTAGTGGTGGGAGAGGGCGGCAGTGGCGGTGCATTGGCATTGGCGCTCGCCGACAAGGTCCTGATGCAAGACGGCGCGTTCTTCTCGGTTATCGGTCCGGAAGGCGCCGCCACGATCCTCTATCGCGATGCCAGCCGGGCACCGGAACTGGCCGAATCGTTGCGCATCACCGCACCCGAGCTGCTGAAGCTTGGCGTCATCGATGAGATCGTGCCCGAACCCAGCGCAGGCGCTATTCACGACCCCGATCTGGCCGCAACCCTCCTCTCAGGAGCGATCGCCCGCCAGCTCGAACCGTTGCGCAAACGCCGCACCAGCCGTCTCCTGAAAGCGCGGCGGACCCGTTACCGGACGATCGGCATGGCCTTCATCGAAGGCCGCCCACCGCAACGCCAGAAGGCCCCGGAATCCGGCGGGGACACCGATTCACTGACGGCCTGAGTCCTGAGTCCTGAG
>JBIQLF010000218.1:0-3562 GCA_044464585.1 Thermomicrobia bacterium | reverse complement strand
CCGGCCCCGGACTCCGGCTCCGCTAATCCATGACCGTCAAATCGCGGGTCGCCTCATTGAGTCGTTTCCCTCCGGATTCGGTAACGACGACCGAATCCTCGATCCGGACTCCGAAATTGCCGGTCAGATAGATGCCCGGTTCGTCGGAAAAGACCATCCCGACGTCGAGCGGGGTCGTGTTGCCACCGACCAGATACGGTTCCTCATGGACATCCAGACCGAGTCCATGCCCTACCCGGTGCAAAAACGCTTCGCCATACCCAGCCTTGGTGATCAGATCGCGCGCCGCCTTGTCGATCGATTCCGCCGGCGCCCCGGGAGCAACCGCATCGAGCGCCGCTTGGTTCGCCTGGCGCACGATGTCATAGACCGTGCGGAATTCATCGGTCGGATTGCCGATGAAGACGGTCCGGGTCACATCGGAGTGATATCCATTGAGCGTTCCACCCCAGTCGAAGATGACCGCATCGCCCTGCTCGATCACCCGGTCGCCGGTATGATGATGAGGCGAGGCCGAATTCGGCCCGCTGGCGCAGATACCGAATGACCGTCCGAGTCCGCGCTTTTCCATCATGCCGCTGAGACGATCCATCGCCTGTGCTTCGGTCAGCCCGCTGATCTGCCCGCTTTCGATGAACTCGTGCCACGCTTCATCGGTCAACCGGGCAACCTCGAAGAGATTGTCCAACTCCGACTGATCCTTGGTCACGCGCAAATGCGCCAGCACGGGTTGGCCACTCTCCCAATCGGCATCCGGCATCGCCTTTTGCATCTTGAGAAGGAAGGTGCTCCAGAGCTGGTCGCTCACCCCGATCGTCACATTGGTCGTATCCCCGACCAGCGACGCCACCAGATCCGAGGGCGATTCCGTTTCCGTCCAACGGCGCAAGGTCACATTTGGCTCGCACGATTCTGCCAGGAACGATTCCAGCACCGGAGTCACCAGATCGGGCGTCCCCTCCTGGCGGACGATCAGGAGATTGAGCCGCTCGCTCAGGTGCGCGTCATATCCGATCAGATAGACCAGATCGGACGACGGACCGACCAGCAGCACATCGATCCCCTGCCGTTTCATTTCCGCTTGTGCCCGCTTGATTCGCTCGGCATAGACCTCGTTCGTCGGTACTCCTGGCGCCATCGAATTACTCCTGGGCGAAACGCTCGATCATATCGATGCCCGCGATTCTAGCACTGGGCTCGATGAATACTGCTCGATCGTGGCCGCCGCGTTGCTCCATTGGTTTGCGGCCTACCAAGCTCGAACTAAAGTAGTTATAATCACTACTATTCAGGAGCACCCGATGCCCGCAACGTTGTCCGGCACAATCAAGGTTTCAGCGACTGAAGCCAATCGCAGCTTCTCGACACTACTGCGAGAAGTCGAGAAAGGTCGTTCCTACCTGATTACGAGCCACGGCCGGCCGATCGCCCTCATAACTCCCCCGCCCGATGTCGATGAGGATCTGGAGCGCAGGCACCAGGAGTTCATGGACTACCTGCTGACACTCCCAACACATCACATTGGCCCCTGGACGAGAGACGAGCTTTACGACGATGACGACAAATGATCGCGGCCATTGACACGAACATACTTGTCTCTGCCGTCGGCGGAAACGGCCCCGAGCGCCAACGGGAAGTTGTTCAGCTGATCCGTCAGCTCCATGCACGATCGATCATTCTTCCGGCACAGGTTACGGGGGAGCTCTTTCGAGTCCTCGTGCGCAAAGTTGGAATCCGGCCGGATTCGGCGCGCCAGCTCGTCCAGCGCTTTTTACGAGACTATGCCACTGCCCCAGCAACACCTACCGCGCTCAATAGCGCGATGAGTCTTTCAGTTATGAGCAAGATATCGATCTGGGATGCAATCGTGTTGGCGACAGCGGCCGAAGCGGGGTGTCGTATGCTGCTTTCCGAGGACATGCAGCACGGCTTCACCTGGTCTGGCGTTACGATCGTGAATCCTCTTGTGACCCCCTCGCATTGGCTCCTGGAATCGCTGCTGACAGAGCAAACCAGGTAATCAACAGCACCCATTACAATCGTCCATATCGTCGATCCGGCTCCCGGTGGCGGAAGGTGAATTGAGCAGGAACACAGCGAAACCAGTCATCATCGGCATAACGTCTCCATTGGAACCCGAATACGTCGAGCAGATTCGTGCGGCGGCGCCGGGGCGGATCGACGTGCGTTATGAACCGGATCTGTTGCCGCCGGCCCAATACGTTGCCGATCATCATGGACCGGCGGACTGGCGACGGCCACCGGCACAGCAGGCGCGCTGGGAGGCGATGCTGGCTGAGTGCGAGGTCGTCTGGGATATTCCCGAGGTCGTTTGGGACACGCCCGGCGCGGCCACGAAGCCCGTGCTGGAATTGATGCCGAATCTCCGCTGGATCCAAACCACGTCCGCCGGCGTCGGCCCGATGATCGAAAGCCTTGGTCTGGCCGAAACGGACATCATCGTCACCACGTCCAGCGGCATCCACGCCAAACCCCTGGCCGAATTCGCCTTCGCGGTGATGCTGAGCTGGGTCAAGGAATTCCCCCGGTTGCGGGAAGCGCAGAAAGCGCATCGTTGGGCTCGGTATTGTGCCGGCGAGCTCGATGGCCGTACGCTGACCGTCATCGGTCCGGGCCGCATCGGGCGAGAAGTCGGTCGCATCGGCAAGGCATTTGGCATGCGCACGATCGCCATCGCATCCCGAGCCGGCGACGGACGCACGAGCTCCGCCGAGTTCGACGAAATCCACGATCGCTCCGGTCTGCATACCGCCCTCGGTCAGTCCGATTTCGTCGTGCTTTCCGCCCCGCACACACCTGAAACCGAAAATCTGGTCGATGCCGCCGCCATCGCTGCCATGAAACCGGGTATCGTGCTCGTCAACATCGCCCGTGGCATCGTGATCGACGAAGACGCCATGATCGAGGCGCTCCGGTCCGGCCAGATCGCCTATGCCGGCCTCGATGTATTCCGCACCGAACCGTTACCGGTCGATTCGCCGCTCTGGGATCTGCCCAACGTCCTGGTGGTTCCCCATTCGGCCAGCACTGCCTCGAGTGAGAACCAACGCATCACCGATATCTTCGTCCACAATATTCCGCTCTATCTTGACGGGCGGTATGACGAGATGTCCCCCGTGCTCGATAAACGCCGCGGGTATTGATCGATTCGTTCAGGAGTCCGCATGCCGTCGAACCCGATTCCCGAAAGCCATCTCGATTTGCTCGACAAACCGCTGCTGGGCCACACGGCCACCATCGGCCCGCGCGGCGAACCGCAATCGAATCCCGTCTGGTATCTCTACGATGGCGGCGAGCTCTCTATCGCCATCCATCCCACCGGCCAGAAAATGCGCAATCTCCAGCGCGATCCCCGGATCGCCCTGTCTATGGCTGATCCGGATAATCCGATCCACTATCTCGAAATCCGCGGCACGATGACCGAATGGCGTACGGTCGGAAGTGACGACCCGCTCGTCAAGGCGATGGTCCGCAAATACACGGGCGCCGACTCCTACGAGGGCATGCCTGATTCACACACGATCGTCGTCATCGAGCCCGT
>JBIQLF010000217.1:0-3639 GCA_044464585.1 Thermomicrobia bacterium | reverse complement strand
GGGTGTTCGGCAAACAGCGAGATTGTTGCTCCCGGTCGTGCCGGCCGATACACTGCATAGGCATCCCATTTCGGGCTGGGCAACCCGGTATGAGCGCGATCCAGACAGCATTTGCCGGTCGATCGCGTTATCGGTGCACCCCGACCAAAGCCGTTGGACGCATGGGGCGTTCCGCGAGCGCCCTTCGCAAACCGAAGAGGGAGACCATTTCATGCAGGATCACCGGTTCGACGCACTGACCCGTTTCGTTTCCCGAGCCGAATCGCGCCGCTCGCTGCTGCGAACCGCCGGAGCCGCCGGACTCGCGGCGATCGGGCTCGATCGCCTTCCAGCAGCCGCGCAGGAGGGAACACCATCCGCGGAGGCAGTATCCGATGCGCAGGCGGCCTTCGACGCGCTCGACCCCGAGACGAAAGACGCGGTTTCCCGGGCGCTCTGGACGACGAATATCACCGCCGATCAGATCCCAGCCGAAGTGCTCGAACAGATCATCGGTCCGAAGAACAGCAATGCGGCCTTCGGCGCGCGCGTTGGCGCCCGCATTCTGGAGCTGATCGCCGAACCGGCCTCGTTCGTGCAGAGCTATGCCCCACGATACGAGCGGCTTCTGTCGGTGTCCGAGTCGCTGACCGCCCATCAGGCGTATCTGGTGGGCGATCTCATTGGTCTGGAGGGTTCACGGGGATACAGCCAACTCCCCGCCGTGGCGGACTTCCAGTTTCCGCGGCGCAACGCGATCGATCTGCAATCGCAAGTCGGCTGGTATTTCTTCGTCGGGAGCGCCACGGCCGAGGACGGGCAGGAATATGGCATCGAGCTGATGTTCTTCCGTCGCGCACTGGTTCCGCCGCATATTGCGGCCGCTTTTGGGATCAGCGATGTCGAGAACCAGATGGTGGAGCTTCACTTCGCGGTCGCCAAGGCGGGCGAGCGGCACTATCAGGCCAAGCCGATTCTGGTCGCGGGCACCACGGGGCTGCTGACCTTCGAGGGGGACAAGCTCGGCGCCACCATGGGCAGGAACAGCATTACCTCGGGCGCTGGCGATTCGATCTATCCGATCCGGTTGCAGGGTTGGGGGCAGGACGACGGCGAGATCGAACCGGTGCAATTCTCGATCGATCTCACCTTCACGTCGGGCAAGGACTATCTGCTCCAGGGCGATGATGGGTGCAGTCCCTGCTGCGATGGCGTAGGCACCCTCTATTACTCGATTCCCGGACTCGCGCTCGATCCGGACACCAGCACGCTCACCATCGACGGCGAACAGGTGCGTTTGCGGGAAGGAACCTTCTGGTTCGATCATCAGTGGGGTATGCTGGCGGCCGTGCCGCAGAGCGAGGTCCTGCGTGCGGCCAACAATCTGACTCCGGCCGCCCCGGCGGGTTGGGATTGGTTCCAGGCGCAATTCACGGGCGGCGAGGTGATCACCGCCTATTCGATTCATTCCAATGACTATCTGCCCTTCTATCACCAGACCAGCTCGACACCGCCCGATACGATGACCGTCACGCTCACCGCCAAATACATGGATCTCGATCAGGTGACCCATTCGGTCACCGGCACGCTCTCGATCGACGAATGGATTCTCAGTGTCGATACCCCGTCGCCGGAGATCTATCCGCCCACCTATACGTGGTATCCAAACCAATGGCACTTCTCCTTCGGGGACGATGTTCCGGAAGCACTACGCGAGTTCACCATGCACCCGATCGTTTCGACCGGGCAGTCGGGGTTCTTTGCCGGAGGCGCACAATACTCCGAAGGAGCGGTCTATCTGCTCGGTCCCAACGATGAAGATCTCGGACGCGGGTTCGCCGAATCGGTGGGCTATGCCCAGACATTGCCAAACGTTTTGCGGCTGGTCGGCATCGACGCCAATGCCGAGAATATGACGCTCTTCGGTGGCAATCCGCCGCAGCCCGGACTCGTGCTGGCCAGCCAGGCATACGTCTTCCTGAACCAGCAGGAATTGACGGACGTGCTGGGGACATGTTTGGGGTTATAACAGGCGGCAGGCGGGGAGCCTATCGCCGCCGATGCGGCGGAATACGCTCCCCCCAACTCTCGCCACTCACGACTCGGGGCCCCGGCGCGAGCCGCGCTGCATCGTGCACAATATGAATGGCATTCATGCTTTACCGCAGAGGAGCACCCTTTCGATGACTTTCGAAACCCAGCATCTTCAGCAACTGGCTGCCAATCTCCGCACGCGCCGTTCGGTACTCGCGGGCACCGGGGCCGGGATGGTCGCGACGCTCGCTGGAATGACGGCCCACGCGCAATCCCCGGAGAGCGGCACGCCGGCAGCCGAGGGCGCGCCTCCATCCGGCACGCCGGGCGCGGCTGGCACATGGGAAACCGTGCCGCGGGTGTTCGAAGCCGATTTCAATTTCGATTTTCTCATCACGCTTGGATTCACCTTCGAGCGCGGCGCCGATATCGGCGAGTGCTTTGCGGTGGCATCGCAGATCGAAGATGGCAACTATGAATCGTGGGTGACAGCCTGGCTCGCGACGGCCGATCGATTACAGAACATCGGAGAAACCGCTGAAGCCGCCGGACACACCGTGAGCGCCAGCGAAGCGTTTCTGCGGGCCAGCAGCTATTACAATTCGGCCCAATGGTTCACCCTCGGCACCAACACGCCGGATCGGATCACCCAGGTCTGGACCCAGCACAAGGAGGCGTTCGAGGGCTTTTTGCGCAACGCCTCGTTTCCCACGGAGAAGCTGGACATTCCGTACCAGCCGGATCGGCCGATCCCCGCGTATGCGCTGCTCGTCGACGATTCGGGTGAACAACGACCCTGGGTGATTCTGACCAATGGCAGCGATGGCGGCTATCCGGAAAGCTGGGCGGCCGGCGCGGCGGCGGCATTGCGGCGCGGATATAACGCGCTCATCTACGACGGTCCCGGCCAGAATGCGATGCTCTTCGAGGACAACGTCTCGTTCATTGCCGATTGGGAAACCGTCGTCACCCCGATCGTCGATTATCTGCTCACGCGCGCCGATGTCGATCCGGAGAAGCTGGTGTTGACCGGAGTGAGCCAGGGCGGTTATTGGGCGCCCCGTGCGGCCGCGTTCGAACAGCGATTGGCGGCGGTGGTTGCCGATCCCGGTGTGATGCAGGTGTGGCAATCGTGGGCGAACAATATGCCTCCGGATGCGATCGAGGAATTCTTCGGATCCACTGGCGCGCAGCAGGAGGAAATCGCCAAGGAGCTCGATGCGGGTGTCGCCGAGATGACGGCACACGATCCGAATCTCGCTTTCACCGTGAAATTCCGCGTCTATCCCTATGGCACCGATCTGCTGAGCAATGCGCTCCTGCAAGCCAAAGCAATGGACCTGACCGGCATTGCCGGGCAGATCACCATGCCGATCCTGATCTGCGATCCGGACGGCGAGCTCTTCTGGCCCGGCGAATCGCAGCAGCTCTACGATGCGGTTGGCAGCACGACCAAGACGCTCGCCCGGTTCACTGCGGCCGAAGGTGGCGATCTCCATTGCGAAGTCAAAGCGATGGGATTGCGCAATCAGGTCGTGTTCGACTGGCTGGATGAGGTGCTGGGGCGCTAACGGCAGGCGGCAGGCGGCAGGCGGCAGGCGGCAGGCGGCAGGCGGCAGGCGGCAG
>JBIQLF010000216.1:2277-3664 GCA_044464585.1 Thermomicrobia bacterium | reverse complement strand
TTCGGCGCGACATAGGCGCTGCCGGAATCGACGGCTTCGTAGATGGCCGCCGACACCCATGCCCAACCGCTGCCGAATTCCGAGCGGCCGCATTCCCGGGCCGAAAGGTCGAATCGTTCGGCCAACTCCTTCAGGATCTTGCGTTCGGCGCCGGTCGCTTCGCGGCCGTTGGCCTCGGCAAACCGGCGCAGGGTCCGTTCCAGATTCGGCTGGTCGCCCGGAGCGGAATCTGGAGCGAATACGTTGGGGACGTATGTTGGTTCCGTTTTGTCACCGGTTGTTGTCGTGGTTGTTTTCTCTTGGTAATACGTCCTGTTGCTTGGTGCAACACTGGTCGGCTCCCCTCCTTTGACGGGAGCAACGACGGTCGGCTCGATCGGCGCGGAACCTTTGTTGGTGGATGCAACATCCGGTTTGGAACCTTTGTTGGTCTTCGCAACAGAGGTTTCGGGCTGTGACATACGAGTCTCCGATGCGACAGCGGTGCTGTCGGAAACCGGTTTCAGTTGCGTACGTACGCCGCTCTTCTCTTTGCGGGCGGCATGGCCGGCCCGGGTGCGCTCGCTGGCGCGGCGCTCGTCGGCGGCTGTGCGGGCCGCAAGCTTCTGCCAGGTTGGATCGGTGCGGACGCCGGCCAGGATATGGGTCCAGACATTCTGCGCGTCGATCGGACTGAACTTCTCCGAGAAGATATGGTGCAGGTAGCGATAGACCGCGCGGTCCTTGTCGGCCAGGCGGACGACCCGCATGACGGCATCGCCGTCGAGGCTGTAGCCATCATCCCGATCCTTCACGCGATAGAAGTTGTGCGGCACCTTCCAGCGGCGTCCCTGTTCATCCGGACGGACCACCATCTCCTTGCGTATCTCGATGAGATCGAGCTCGACCAGGATCTTGTTGATGGTGATGAGCTCGGCGCGGTCTTCGCCATAGAAGTCGGCTTCGCTCTGCTGGGAGGGGAAGGCATAGCCACGGGTAGGAGATTCCTCGCGCCGGTCGGTCCAGACGGTATAGGAATTGAGCAGGCCAACCCCCTTGAGCCCGATGAGCGGGGCGTATTGGGTGATGACCGCATTCCAATGCCAGAACCAACCGCGTTTACGGGAATCGTCGCCGGAGCGCGTCGCCCCGGCATCGCCGACCACGCCGGTGATCTGCAGGTTCGTATCGGGTTGTTTCTTCCGGGGGCTCATGGCGCGCCTCCGGAGGTCGTGCACAGCGAAGCCGACGGCGTTCTGGCGATCCGAATCCCAAGGTCGAACCCTTGGGCTAATACTCCGCGTTGGGTGCGTGGGTTGCCGAGGAAGGGCGGGTCGTTGGGGGTAGGCGGGTCGTTGGGAGAGACCAACGTGAGAGATCCCTCGACTTCGCTCGGGATGACGGGAAG
>JBIQLF010000216.1:0-2177 GCA_044464585.1 Thermomicrobia bacterium | reverse complement strand
GATCCCTCGGATTTGCTCGGCGGGATGGGGAAGTCCGGGTAGGGGCGGGTCCCTGTGCCCGCCCTTGTCCCCAGGTGAACCGCGTGGGGGAACAACGCCCATTCCCGAAACGCACCCAGGACATGGTGGATGCCAACCGAAGGCAGGAGTTCGGGGAAGAACGGCGGGCGCAGGGACCCGCCCCTACCCGGGGCGGGCAGACGCTGGATGGCGGTGGACCGAGGGAACGTTCCGGGGCGCGCGCACGCGGCGTATGGCGAGGCCATGCGCGAACTGGGCGCGTCTTGACAGGGCGCTATGGCCGTGTCTAGAATCAGGACGTTGCCTGGGTACACAAAACCCTCCCGTTCAGGGGCGGCGGCGAATTCGGAACCGGAATCGAGCGATCAGTTTGGCGACGGGCCGCTCAGCATCCGGAAGACGATCGAACGATTACATTCCAGCGAATCGAGAATGGTCCGGTGTTGGCGCACCGGGCTTTTTCTTTGTCCCGAAGTGAACTGCCACGGTTGGCGCCGGTGCAATTCCTCCGGAAGCGATCCGCCGCTGGTCCAGCGATAGGGTTCATCCTCCCTCGAGCCCATGGCCCGAACGTTCGTGAAACAGGACGACCGGAGCAGGCAGGGATTCCCCGGTCTGCTCCGCGAAGAGGTCGAATGGGAGCCGCTGCTGCCCATGGGGGCGTCGCGGCAACGACAGCGCATCGAGCACCAGATTGGCATCGAGCGTGGTGCGTTGCTGGGCTCGAGCCCGACCAATGCCGAGGCTCAAGATCTCCAGGATCCGGGCCGGGTTGCCGTGCGCTCGGGTATGGATCAGATGCAGCGCGTCCTCGGAGACGTGATAGCGTCCGAGGGGGGTGTCGCTCAGCTCCTTCGCCCGGTGCCGGACGATGCCAGCCGTGTCCTTGCGACAGAAGGGATTGAGCGTGTGGCGCATCTCCACCTGGGCGGCGAGTCCCTGACGCCGGTCGATCTTGTCGAGCAAAGCCGGTTTGCCGAAGAGGATGATGCCGATCGACCCCGAGGACGGAGAGACATTCGAAAGGATGGTGCGGATGAGCTCCAGTTGCGATCCGGAGAGCTGCTCGGCGTCGTCGATGAGCACGCGCAATGGGCGTTCCCGGCGCAGGAGCGCCAGGGTGAGCTCGTGGAGGTCGCCCATCATGGCAATGCCTGAGCGGCCGCTCGGTTTGGCGCCCGCCTGGGTGATGATCGTCCGGAGCAACTGGGTATCGGTGCGGACTTCGCGGGGGTCGCGCACGACCACCACGGTATGCCGCAGCATCAGATCGTCGTGGCAGACATCGCGCAAAAGGGATTTGCCGAGCCCGGCGTCGCCCACGACAACACTCAAGCCGCCATTGCGGCTGGCATCCTCCAGCCGTTCGATGCAATCGGAATGGCCGAGCGAGGGATAGAAGAGCTCGATCGCCCGGGCAGCCGGATGCGCAGCCGGTCGGGGCTGTTCGCGCGGTCGCCAGGGGATCGTATTGGACGGGGTCTCTTCGGAATGGTGGCGCATGGTCGATCAGCGACCAATCCGGCGGCGAATATCTTTGAGCGCCACACCGGACCGCCGTTCGCTCACGATCTGCCGCACCAATTCGACTTCCGCATCGTCGAAGAGCAAAAAGCCGCTTTCGGTGCGAGCGGTCGGTTTGACCAGACCATCGCGCAGGTAGTAGTCGAGCTGGGTGCGCGAAAGTCCGGTAACCGCGCGCAGATCGCCGGTCATATAGAGCCGAGGCAAGGTGTCGGCGGTTCGGCGTCCAGGCAGTGCCCAGGAGGCCGTTGCCGTGGAATCGCCGCCACGACCCAGCGATGTCGATGATGTTGGCAGAAGGTCAGCCATAGCTCCCCCAAGGTGAAACGGCAGGTGATGCGGGAATCGAAGCGGGGCCAGAACCGCCTCGTGCAAATCACTCTGCACGTGCATAGCTCCACTATAGGCGGTTACGAGAAAGGTGTAAACCGCTCGGGGATGGAAATGGCGTGCGGCGAGCCGGGGTGTCTATCAGCGGATTTGCGCGAAATATGGTGTCACAGGTGAATTTGGCGCAAAGCGCGGGAATTCGGGCGGGGTGAACCATGCCCACCGCGTGCCAGCGAGCGACCATCTCCCCGCCTGCCGCCTGCCGCCTGCCGCCTGCCGCCTGCCGCCTGCCGCCTGCCGCC
>JBIQLF010000215.1:0-3688 GCA_044464585.1 Thermomicrobia bacterium | reverse complement strand
GGTTTCGGATCCGGCTTGGCGGGCCGCCGGGCCGCCTCGGCACTGCCCATGGACGCGACTTCTGCAAGGGCCGCCGCACCGCCGAATCCGAGCAGCCCCTTGAGCATTCGCCGGCGGCTGCCTCCGGCGCCGAGCGTTTTGGTCAACAGGTCGAATCGACGATTGTCCACGATACCTCACGTTCCTGCTGCTGGTGTGCCCATTCCCTAGTGACGTTCACACCTCCGATTGATGATTACCTTCGCATCATATCGTACCGCCGCTTTGCTTGCCTGGCGCACTGTGCGATGGCGGTCGCATCGCGGGGTGCCATTGGATCCATCTGCGGCATGGCCGCTACAGGGTTGGCGTGCGCGGTGAGGCGCTGTCCAGCCCTACTGGTAGAACACGCTCCCATCAGTTACTATTCGTAAGCAGCTGCGCATTCATGCAGCGAGGAGCGAGTTGTACTCATGACTGCTACGCCAACTGGCGTCCAACCCTTTTCCATCACCATGATTGCCGACTTCGCCTGTCCGTGGTGCCGCATCGGCAAGGCGAATCTCGACGCTGCCATCGCCGAATGGACCGGCGCGCCGGTGGAAGTGACCTTTCTTCCGTACTTCCTCGATCCTGCGCTCCCGGCCGAGGGCAAGAACTTCCGCGAGCATCTGACCGCGAAATTCCAGGGCGCTCCGATCGAGACTATGTTCGAACGTGTTTCGCAGGCGGGTGCCAATTCGGGACTCGAATTTCGTTGGGACCGGATCGGCAAATCGCCCAACACCACATTGGCCCACCAGTTGATCTACATCGCCCCGGACGAGCGCAAGAGCGCGCTTTCCACCGCGATCTACGATGCCTATTTCCACGAGGGCAGGGACATCACGGATCTCGATACGGTGCTCGATATCGCCGTCGCCAACGGTCTCGACCGCGACCGCATCCGCCAGCGACTGGTCGCCGGTGAAGGCGCGGACGAGGTCCATGACATCGCCCGGCAGGTTGCTGGGCAGGGCGTTTCCGGGGTGCCGTTCTTCATCTTCGACAACAAGCTCGCGCTCAATGGCGCCCAACCACCCAGCGTCATGCTGGACACCATGCGCAAAGCGGCCGATCCGGTTGCCGCGCCCGCTGATTAGCTTATTTCTACCCCTCCTGACCCAGCAAGGACCGGTCACGCGACCGGTCCTTGCTCTTTTCGGATTGTGCCGCGAGGGACATTCCGCGCGTTCCAGTCGAAAACGAATGCTGTCCCGCCCGGCCGCTGTCGATTTCGCGCCAGCCCGCGCGACCAATGATGGGAGCGCATTCCGCTCGTGCCCGCACTCGTATGAGCGAGCGGAGAACGCGCCCGATTCATTGGAGTGCCGCGATCGAGATGTTCGATCGCCCACGGGAACACGAAGGAGATGCCATGGCAACCACGAAACCAGCGCCGATCGCCTGGAACGAGCTGCACACGAAGGATCGAACGAACGCCGAGGTCTTCTACCAGACGCTGTTCGGCTGGACATCGACCGCGGTCGAGATGGGCCCGGACTACACCTACCATCTCCTGAACCAGGCCGATACCGGCGAGGTGTTCGGCGGTTCGCATCAGCAGGGACCGGACGAAGCCGATCAGCCATCGTTCTGGTTGATCTCGCTTGGCACTGCCGATGTCGATGCGGCCACGGCTCGCGCGGTCGAGCTCGGCGCCACGGTGATCATGGAGCCGGCGGACATTCCCGGTACCGGGCGTTTCGCGCTCCTCACCGATCCGCAGGGTGCCGGCGTCAGCCTGCTGGCCTATTCCGATGGTGGGGCTGCTCCCGAGCTGGGCGAAGGACCGGGCCATATCGTCTGGCACCAGTTGATCTCGGGCGATCCTGATGCCTCGGGCGCGTTCTATTCGGAATTGCTTGGATTCGATTATCGGGTTTCCGATATGGGAGAGCTGAAGGCCCCGGTGCTGGCCGAAGGAGCGGAGATGTTTGCCGATATCCTGAGCAAACCGGCGCCAGAGCTGCCGGATGCCTGGATCTTCTATGTCGAAGTGGCGGATGCGCAGGCGACCGCCGATCTCGCCGTGAAATCGGGCGGGACGATCGTCGAACCGCCTTTCCCGTTGCCGCCGATCGGTATTCTTGCCTGGCTGACAGATCCGACCGGCGCGCTCTTCGGTATCATGCAACCATCCGACCCGGCCGCTCACTGATCTGGAGTCTCCCATGCAGCGACAACCTGGCGATGGGCTCATCGTCTGGTACGACCTGATGTCGACCGATCCGTCCGTCACCGATGCGTTCTACGCGGATCTCTTCGGTTGGGAGGCCGATGCTGAATCGGCCATGCCCAACGGGTATCGCGGCTGGAATCAGGATGGCCAGCCGTTTGGCGGGGTGCTCCCCTGGGATGCCGCCCTCGGTTCGGGATCGTGGATGATCTACGTGCAGATCAGCGCGTTGGACACCTTGGTGAATCTGGCCGAAGACCTCGGGGGCGCCGTTCATGTCGAGGCGACGGAGATTCCCGGAATCGGACGCTTCGCGATCGTGGCCGATCCCACCGGCGCGCCGGTCTATCTATTCGAGCTGCCGCCAGATCGCCGCGCGCCAGCGTCGACGTACGGCCGGGGAGATGGCTTTCCGATCTGGAATGAGCTGATCACCACCGGCCTGGATGCGGCGACGAAGTTCTACGAAGGGTTGGTCGGCTGGACGATGGTTCCGATATCGCCCGGTGAGCATCCTTACACCATCGCGCGAACCGGCGGGGTCGCCGCGGCCGGGATCTATCAACCCGAGGTCGCTCCGGCGCATTCGATGTGGATCGTCAGTTTCCAGACCAGCGATATCGACGCCTCCATCGCGAAGGTGCAGGAACTGGGTGGCCGGGTGATCCATCCGGTGAACGACGCGCCGGGGATCGGGCGCACCGCCTGGGCGGCCGATCCCACCGGCGCCGTCTTCGGGCTCATGCAACCCGAGACCGGTTGGCTCGATCGCCTCTCGGTACAATGAAAGCGCGGGGTCGTGCTGACCGGCACGACTCCGCTTTTGATCTTCGGTCGAATACGGAAGGCGAATTCCATGGTATTGACGCTCGACACCTCGACCGATTTTGGCAAGCGCGCCCAGCACCTGCTCGAAACCGGCTATATCGTCTGGCTGACCACGGTCGATGCCGATGGCCGCCCCTATCCCAGCCCCGTCTGGTTCCACTATGACGACGATGGCACGGTGCTGATCTACAGCCAGCGCAACAAACCGAAGTTGCGCAATATCGCTCAGAACGGAGCGGTCGCGCTCCATTTCGATAGCGAGGCGCGGGGCGACAAGGTCGTTATCTTCGAAGCCGGGGCCGTCATCGATGAATCGACCCGGCCCGCGCACGAGCACGCGGCCTATATCGCCAAATATCACGATGGCATCGTCGCGCTCGGTATGACCGACGAATCCTTTTCGCAAGAATTCTGCATTCCGATCCGGGTCGTATTGCAGAAGGTCCGCGGCTGGTAGGGGGGTCGGAGCAGGCAGCAGGCGGCAGGCGGCAGGCGGCAGGCGGCAGGCGGCAGAGAGCATGGGGGGTGAGCGTGATATGCTCGCATTCCCATGCTCGTATCGACCGAACTCATCCCCTGGCGACCCGATGAAACCCCGAGCAGGACAGAGACCTCCCGCACAACGACCGGCATCCCCTCTCCCATACGCTTCTCCCGCCTCCC
>JBIQLF010000214.1:0-3752 GCA_044464585.1 Thermomicrobia bacterium | reverse complement strand
TCGATATCCTCCAGCAACCGGTCGAGTTCCAGGCGGTCGTACCGATCGAGGGGATTCCCGTTATATTGCCGGGTGTAGTCGGACGCGATGGCGCCGCGCCGCTTCATGACCGATTTGTAGACTCCACCACCCCGGCTTTCGAAGTTCGACAGGGGAAGCAGCCGCTCGAAGAGGCGCCGCGCTTCGGTTTCGTCGCCGCCGTCGAGCGTATTCCAGATGCGCGCGTGCACATCGGTCACCTCGCATGCAGGCATGAATCCGCACGCGCCACGACGATATTCATCGAAGAGATAGCGACCGGCGACCCCGCCCATGACACCGCGCAGTTTGGGTCCGGCCTCCTCGATTTCGGCCGTCATCGCCCAACCGGGCGGCATCGTTTCTTCCTTGACCCAATCGACCCGCGGGATCTCCCGCACGAGCCGAGCCACGAACGAACCCGACAAACGGGCGCCATACGGCGGATCGACATTCTGGACGAAGATCGGCAACGACATCGCTTCGGACAGCGCCCGATAGAACCCGAAAATCGCCTCCAGATCCCCGTTGCATTCGGAGGGCGCAATGGCGATCACCGCATCCGCGCCCGCTCGTTCGGCCTGCCGCGCCAAGTGCAATGAGGCGTCCTGGGTGTCCGCCGAAACCCCGATGACGACGGGAATTCGACCATCCACGCCAGATACTAAAGTTTCGATGACCACCGCTCGCTCGCCGGCAGAAAGCGTCCATGCCTCCGAGGCCAGCACCGGCGCGACCACACCGTGCGCCCCGGCATCCACGCAGAACTCGACCACGGAGACGAGACTATCGAGATCGAGCGCCCCGTCATCGGTAAAGGGCGTGCATGGTATCGTGAAAACACCCCGCCACGGTCGTTCGTCGACGTTCACATCGAATGCCCTCTATACAACGAACCCGGAGTCCGTTTTGGACTCCGGGTTCTCAAGACTCAAGACCCAAGCCTCAAGACATCTACAGAATCGGCCGGGTCACCGCGCCTTCGTTCGCCTGGGTGACCAGCGATGCGTATTTGGCCAGCACGCCCTTCTTGTAGCGGGGTTCCGGCGCCTTCCAGCTCTTGAGGCGCTCGGCGATGTCCTCGTCCGATACCTCGATGTCGATCCGGCGGTTCTCGATGTCCATGACGACCATGTCGCCTTCGCGAATCGCCGCAATCGGACCACCGACATAGGCTTCCGGCGCAACGTGGCCGGCCATCAGCCCCTTGGTGGCGCCCGAGAAGCGGCCATCGGTGATCAGGGCGCAGCTTCCACCGAGCCCCTCGCCGATCAGAGCCGCGGTAATACCGAGCATTTCCTGCATTCCAGGTCCACCGCGCGGTCCTTCGTACCGGATGACCACCATATCGCCTTCGTGGATCTGGTTGGCATAGACCGCTTGCAGTGCATCGTGTTCGGAATCGAACACGCGCGCGGGACCACGATGGTAGGTGCGCTCGTATCCAAAGAGCTTGATGACGGCGCCATCTGGAGCGACATTTCCCTTGAGGATCACCAGACCGCCGGTTGCCTTGAGCGGTTTGTCGACCGTAGCAACCACTTCCTGACCCGGTGTTTCCACCGCGTCGGATGCTTCCGCCTGGAACGAGACACCACTCACCGTCATCGCATCGGCGTGCAGCTTGCCGCCTTCCATCATGCGCCGGGCGATCAATGGAGTGCCGCCGGCCTTGTCCAGATCGGCTGCCGCGAAGCGTCCGCCCGGCATCATGTCGGCGATCAGCGGCGTGCGGCGGGAAATCTCGTCGAAATCGTCGATGGTCAGCTCGACGCCGGCCTCGTCCGCCAGCGCGAGCAGGTGGAGCACCGCATTGGTCGAACCGCCGCTGGCCGCGACCCCGGCGATCGCGTTCTCGAACGCCTCGCGAGTGAGAATATCGAGCGGTTTGATCCCCTTGCACAACATGTCCATGATCAACGCGCCCGCCTGGCGACCGATTTCCATCTTGCGCGGGTTGACGACCGTCTGATCGGTACCCTGACCAGCCTCGAATTGCTCCCACGACACCGCCGGCGGCGACGCCGAACCGAGCGGCGACAACCCGATGAACTCCATCGCCATCGCCATGGTGTTGGCGGTGTACTGGCCGCCGCAGGCGCCGTGGGACGGACAGGCATGATTCTCGATGAGCTGCATCGCCTCTTCGCTCATCTTGCCGGCTTTGTAGGCGCCGATCGCTTCGTAGACCGAGCGCACCGTCGCCTCGTGCATCTCGCCGTCGATCTCGACTTCGCCTGGAAGGATCGTGCCGCCATAGATGAGGAAACCGGGGATGTTCAGGCGAGCGAGCGCCATCGAAAGCCCAGGAAGGGTTTTGTCGCACGCCCCCAGCCCGATGACCGCATCGAACATGTGCCCAGCGGCAACCAGCTCCACCGTGTCGGCGATCAGCTCGCGGGAGACCAGGGAGGTCTTCATCCCCTCGGTGCCCATGGTGATGCCGTCGGAGATCGCAATCGTGTTCATCTCCATCGGGAAGCCACCGGCGGCCCGAACCCCTTCCTTGACGGCATGCGCCAGCGTGCGCAGACCGAAGTTGCAGGGCATGGTTTCGATCCAAGTATTGGCGATGAGGACCATCGGCTTCTGGAGATCCTCGTCCGTCAGCCCGATACCCCGCAGCATCGCCCGGGCGCCGGCCCGCTCGACCCCATCGAGGATATGGCGGCTCTTGTGCCGCATGTCGAACGAGCCGTTCTGGTGCCCGTTGGACCCATTCGTGGTTGACATTCTCGATTCTCCCTGTCGCTTCGCCGGATTCGGCGCTCCGTGCCCGGAAAGATTGGCTCCAATAGACAGGTAGTTTCGCACAGCGCGCCGGGCACGCGGCGGGAGGTTATGCCGGTCGCAACACCGCCGGCCGGAACCGGGGCGGCATAGCCAGCATGAGCAGCCCGAGCAGAAGCAGCAGCGCCCCGAGCCATTGCGGAGCCGTCAAGCGTTCCTCCAGCCAGACCACGCCGAGCAGCGTGGCGGTCAGTGGCTCCATCAACGTCAAGGTGGCTGCCGTTGCCACCGGGATCAGCGCCAGTCCCAACCCGAAGAGAAAATACGGCGCGGCGTTCGTGGCGAATCCGAGATAGAGCGCGACCAGCGTCCCGCGCGGTTCCAGCACCCACCGCCAGTCGCCGAGCAGAAATGCCGGCAAGAGGATCAGCGCCGCGCCCGTAAAGACCAACGCGGTGACGTCGACCGCGTCGCATCCCTGTTCCATCATCTTCTTGCTGACCGTCACATAGACGGCATACCCGGCGCCGCCAAATACTCCGAGCAACAACCCAAGCGGATTGCCGCCGACCTCGAATGCCGCGCCGAGCACCATCAGCACCGCGCCGCTGATTGCCAGCGAGGTGGCGACACTCCATGTTCGATCGGGCGGATTGCCCAGATACCAAGCGCTCAGAATCCCGGCGAAGATCGGCGCGACGCCGATGGTCAAGACCGTGCTGACCGCCACCCCGGCGCTGCCGACTGCTGCAAAGAAGGCAAGCTGTCCGCCGGCCACGGCGACCGAGCCGATCAATATCAGCTTCCACGGCCAGGCCGTGCGCGACCGCCCCCGCCCGCGCACCGTTGCCAGCGCCAGCAGCCCGATCGCCCCGAGCAGCAACCGCACCGCGGCAATCGAGAGGGTGCTCGCCGATTCCGGCGCATAGGTGCTGGCCGTTCCCGATGTTCCCCAGAAGATCGTGCCGATCAGCACCAGCAGAATGCCGCGTCCCATGTGGGTC
>JBIQLF010000213.1:0-3787 GCA_044464585.1 Thermomicrobia bacterium | reverse complement strand
TCGCTCTGAAGAAAGCGGGTTTGACCGTTTCGGATATCGATCTGGTGGAGATCAATGAGGCATTTGCAAATGTTGCGCTGATCTCCTCCCGGCGTCTTGGCATTCCGGAGGAGAAAGTCAATGTGAATGGCGGCGCCGTGGCGATCGGTCACCCGCTTGCTGGCACGGGCCCACGTATTCTCCTGGCGCTGATCTACGAATTGCGCCGGCGCGGCGGCGGAATCGGTTTGGCCGGAATTTGCTCGGGCGGCGGGCAGGGCGATGCCATCATCGTCGAGGTTGCGGGCGCAGCCAATGTCTGATGTCCGTTTGCTCAGATTGCCCGCGGCCGAACCCTCGATCGATGCGTCGGTCTTTCGAGCTCCCGGTTCGGTGGTGGTGGGTGATGTGCGGATCGGGCCCGAATCGAGCGTCTGGTACAACGTCGTCATTCGTGCCGATGTCGCCCCGGTGCGTATCGGTGCGCGCACCAATATCCAGGATGGCTCGCTGTTACACGCCGACCCCGGCTTTCCCTGCATCGTTGGGGACGATGTCACCATCGGACATCATGCCATCGTCCATGGGGCCAAGGTCGGGTCGGGCGCGTTGATCGGTATGGGCGCGACCCTGCTCAATGGCGTCGAGATCGGTGAAGAAGCGGTCGTCGGTGCCGGAGCGGTGGTCACCGAGGGAACGATCGTCGCACCGGGAACCCTGGTTGCCGGTATCCCAGCCAAAGAGAAGCGGCTGCTCGATGAAGTCGGTCGCCAGATGGGGCGAACCGGAGCCGCGGGCTACGTCCAGAATGCGCGTCGCCACAGGGCGGCCACGCCAATGGAGGAGTAACGAGTTTGTCGATCGATCTCGAACGGCGAGGCGCGATTGCGATCGTGACTATGAACCGCCCGGAAGCGCTCAATGCCTTCAACCATGAACAACTGCGGTCCATTGCCGATACATTCGACCGTATCAGCAATGAGGGTTCGATTCGTTGTGTCATTCTAACCGGCGCGGGGGAACGAGCGTTCGCGGCGGGTGCCGACATCAAGGAAATGAAAGATCTCGATGGCGAGGGAGGACTAGCCTTCGGGCGGCTCGGTCATCGTGCCACCAGGTCGGTCGAGCAGTTGCCGCAACCGGTCATCGCTGCGGTCAACGGGTTCGCGCTGGGCGGTGGCTGCGAATTGGCGCTCGCGGCCGATATCCGGCTCGCTTCGGAAAACGCCGTGTTCGCCCAACCAGAAGTGTCGCTGGGCATTCCTCCGGGGTGGGGAGGTTCGCAACGCTTGCCGCGTCTGGTGGGGCCCGGCTTCGCATCGGAGATGATTCTTTCGGGTCGCCGGGTCAAGGCGGACGAAGCCCTGCGCAAGGGGCTGGTGAATTCGGTTTGGCCGCTCGATCAGCTCATGGCCGAAGCCACCAAGTTGGCCGGGGCGATCGCTGCCAACAGTCCGCTGGCGGTTCGATCGGCCAAACAGCTCATCGGACTGGCCTTCAATGGCCAGACGATCGACGGTCTCGAAACAGAAGCGCGCGCGTTCGGCGCGGCATTCACCACCAATGATCAGAAAGAAGGAATGACGGCCTTCGTCGAAAAACGAAGCGCGGTCTTTTCCGACCCAGCCTGAGGAACCAGCATGGCATACAAGATCGCCGTTCTCATCAAGCAAGTTCCCGATCTCAACGCGATGCGGATCGATTCCGCCACAGGCAAACCGATCTATAGCGGTCAGATGGCGATCAGCTCCTATGACGACTACGCCATCGAAGAGGCAATCAGGCTGAAGGAAGCGCATGGCGGAGAGGTCACGGTCATCTCGGCGGGACCGGCTGGGGCAAAGGATGCGGTCAGCCGCGCACTCGCCATGGGCGCCGACCACGGCATCGTCCTCACCATCGACGCGAACGCGCTCGATACGCGGCGGGTTGCGCGGGTGCTTGCCGATCGACTTGGCGGTGGCTGGGATCTGATCCTGACCGGGCAAAGTTCGGACGATGCGGGGACTGGACAGGTCGGTCCGCAGGTGGCCGAGTATCTTGGGCTTCCCAGTGTGAGTTCCGTGATCGGACTCGAAGCCGATGGCGCGACATTCGCCATGGTGCGCGACACCGAAGATGGCAAACAGAAGATCTCGGTCGAAACCCCGGTTCTCGTGATGGCATCGAGCGGTCTCAACGAACCGCGCTATCCATCGCTCAAGGGAATCATGGCCGCCAAGAAGAAGCCCCTCGAAATCATCGAGCTGGATGTCACCAAACAGGACGACATCACCTGGGGTGAGCCGTTCCGCGAGGAGCGGGCCGCGACCGGGATCATCGTGAGTGATATTCCGGCTGCTGATGCCGCGGCCCAGCTCGCCGGCTGGCTCAGGGAGAAGAAGCTGGTCTAGCATGTCCGGACGGATGTGTTTCGACCGGGCCCGACACGTGAACAGGAACGACATATTTTGGTCAAGCTCTACTCATGGAATGTGAACGGTCTGCGCGCGGTCATCAAGAAAGGCGCGTTCCAAGCGTTCGTTGCGGATTGTGGGCCGGATGTTCTTTGTCTACAGGAAACCAAGGCGAAGCAGGGGCAGGCCGAGATCGATCTTCCCGCCTATCGAGAATATTGGAATTCGGCCAGCAAGGCCGGATACAGTGGTACCGCGATCTTCACGACGACCGAACCGATCCAGGTCGTCAACGGCTTTCCTCAGCACATCGTCGATCGATTCGACTGGTCCCTCGATGGCTATGGCGATCCGAATGATGAAGGGCGTATCATCGCGGCCGAATTCGACCGATTCTGGCTGGTGACGGTCTATACGCCGAATGCCAAGGACGATCTGAGCCGAATTCCTCTGCGCCATCAGATGTGGGATCCGGCATTTCTGGCCTACGTCAAGCATCTGGAAACGCAAAAGCCGGTCGTTTTTTGCGGCGATCTGAATGTCGCCCATCAAGAGATCGATCTCGCTCGACCGAAACCCAATATCGGCAAGAAGGGCTTTACGACCGAGGAACGAGCGGGATTCCAGGCATTCATCGACGCTGGATTGATCGACACCTTTCGCGATCGCTATCCCGACCGTACCGATGCCTACACCTGGTGGAGTCAGATGGCAAACGCCCGCGCCCGCAATATCGGATGGCGGATCGACTACTTCCTGGCATCGGAATCGTTGCGACCGCATATTGCCTCGGCTGGTATCTGTCCAGATGTCCTGGGGTCCGACCATTGCCCAATTTCGCTGGAGCTCGTGTTCTGATCCAGCCGGTCGAAGCTGAAACGCATCGCGTGCGTCGCAGGAGAAGCAGATGGCATTCAAGAAGATTCTCGTCGCCGGCGAGGCCGGACCAAACGGACTCCGCCCCGAGTCGCTCGAAGCGGTAACGGCCGCGCGGTCGCTGGCACAAGCGGGCGGCGCAACGATTGTGGGTGTGGTGGTCGGTTCGAACGCCGCGGAGGCGGCCGGATCGCTTGCCGCGACCGGGCTGGAAACCGTCTATCTGGTGGATGGCCCGTTCTTCATTGCCGACCAACCGATCACGCGAGCACTTGCCGTGGTGATTGCTGAATCGGGTGCGGATGTCGTCATCCTGACCGGAACGACCACTGGGCGCGATGTCGCGGCCCGCATCGGCGCCCGCCTCGATGCCGCGGTCGCGACCGATGTCGTCGGTCTGTCCGAGGTAGATGGCGATGTCGTTGCCCGGCGCTCGGTTCTGGGAGGAAAGGCGCTGGCGGACGTCACGCTGAAAGGCGACCCGGCTCGCGTCGTCAGTCTGCGCCCCGGTTCCTACCCGAAAGCGGAAACGAATC
>JBIQLF010000212.1:0-3792 GCA_044464585.1 Thermomicrobia bacterium | reverse complement strand
AGGACCGCTTCTTCGACAAGAACAACGCGGCCGAATTCCAGGGCCAGCAGTTCTAGGACGTGGGCCGGAGTCCTGAGCCCGGAGACCTGCGGTTTCTCCGGGCTTGGGGCTCCGGCCCATACCCGATCATAGGCAGCGCCGTGTCAGAGCACCCCCCAGCGCCAGCGGGCAGCCAGGATGTGCTGCTCGAAATGCGTGACATCTTGAAGATCTTTCCCGGCGTCGTCGCGCTCGATCATGCGCGGCTGACGGTCATGCGCGGGGAAGTGCATGTCATCGTCGGGCAAAACGGCGCTGGCAAATCGACGTTGATGAAGATCCTCAACGGCGCCTATCGCAGAGACGGCGGTTCGATCGTCTTCGACGGCCAGCCGGTGGATTTCGGCTCACCGCATCAAGCCCAGGTGGGCGGCATCAGCACCATCTACCAGGAAATCAATCTCGTTCCGTTTCGCTCGGTGGCGGAAAACATCTTCATGGGGCGGGAACCGCGCCGGTTCGGGTTGATCGACTGGTCCCGCATGAATCGGGAATCCCGACAGATCATGCGCCGGTTCGGGGTCGATGTCGATGTCAAACGACCGCTGCTGGAGCTCAGTGTCGCCCTGCAGCAGATGGTCGCGATCGCGCGAGCCGTCTCGTTCGGCTCCAGGCTGGTGATCATGGACGAACCGACCTCGTCGCTCGACGAGCGCGAGGTGGAAACGCTCTTCGATGCAATCCGCCAGCTCAAAGCGTCCGGCGTGAGTGTGATCTATATCTCGCACCGGCTCGACGAATTGCACGAGGTGGGCGACACCATCACCATCATGCGCGACGGGCACACGATCGAAGAAACCGATCTGGCCAATCTGACCAAGCTGGATATCGTCGCCAGGATGCTCGGCAAGAACATCGGTGAATTGCGCCGCGAGGGCACCACCGGATTCGCCGAAACCAAGACCGATATCGAAATCGCGCCGTTCTATCGCGCCGAACATATCGAAGCGGAGCCCGTCCTGCGCGATGCGTCGATCGAGTTGCGCAAAGGTGAGATCCTCGGTCTGTCGGGATTGCTCGGTTCGGGTCGCACCGAATTGGCACGGGTGCTCTTTGGAGCCGACAAACCCCAGCGCGGCGTCCTGACTCTGGACGGAGCCCCTTCCCCGATCGCATCTCCCCAAGATGCCATCCGGGAAGGGATTGGCTATTGTTCCGAAGACCGCAAAGCGGAAGGGATCATCCCCGGAATGTCGGTGCGGGAAAACCTGACGCTGGCAGCCTTGCCCACCCTGACGAAGCACGGCATCATCGACCCGAACGAGCAGCAGGATATCGTCGACCGTTTCGTGAAACTGCTCTCGATCAAGACCTCGGATGTCGAGCAACCGATCTCCCAGCTCTCCGGCGGCAATCAGCAAAAGGTCTTGCTGGCGCGCTGGCTTTGTCTCGAACCCCGGCTGCTGCTGCTCGATGAACCGACTCGCGGCATCGATGTCGGCGCCAAAGCCGAAATTCATCAGTTGATCGAAACGCTGGCCGATGAGGGGATGTCGGTATTGATGATTACCTCCGAGATCGAAGAAATCGTCGAAGGCAGCAATCGGGTCACCGTGCTGCGTGATGGACGCACCGTTGCCGAATACGACCGCGCTCATATCGCGCAGGATACGATCATTTCCGCGATGGCCGAAGGCGCCGAACCGGCGCCCGCTACGACCGGGGTCTGATCGATGGCAGTGTCGACCTCTCGACCGGCCCCCCGATCGCGTTCGCTGCCGGACCTGATTCGCCATAGCTCACAAACCGAGCGCGCGCTGTTCGCGCTGATTCTCCTCTCGATCTATAACGCGTTCTTCACGACCAACTTTCTCACGCTGGCAACCCTGCGCGTCAATTTGACCCAGGTTTCGACCATCGTCATCGTGGCGGTGGGCATGACGTTTGTCATCGGCAGCGCGGGGGTCGATCTTTCGGTTGGCGCCCTGATGGCCATCGCGGGGGCGATGGCGCCGAAAATCTTCACCAGTCACCTGCCGCTGTTGCGCTATGAATGGATCGCGATTCCCCTCGCGATCGTTATTCCCATTCTGGTGGCGGGAGCGTTCGGCTATTTCAATGGCTATCTGATCACCAAGTTCAAGATCCAGCCGATCATCGCCACCCTGGTGCTCTTTCTGGGCGGCCGCGGGATCGCGAAAGGGCTGTCGGATGGCAATCTGGTCGAATTCAACAACAAGGCATTTTCCTATATCGGCAGAGGTCGCCCGCTCGGAATTCCGGTGCAAGTGATTCTGATGATCGTCGTGGTCGCCGTGGCTGCCTGGGCGTTGCGCCGCACCACCTTCGGGCGCTACACCCTGGCCATCGGCGGCAACGAACGCGCCGCGGAATTGGCCGGGGTGCCGGTCGTGCGGATCAAACGGCGGATCTATGTGCTTTCCGGGTTGTTGTCCGGTTTGGCGGGGTTGATCGTGGTGGCGATCAACTCTTCGGTCGATCCATATCAGGTAGGCAACCTGATGGAGCTCGATGCCATTGCCGCGGTCGCCGTCGGGGGCACTCCGTTTACCGGTGGGCAAGCGAGCGTGATCGGCACCGTGATCGGCGCTTTCTTCATCCATCAGATCCGCTACACCCTCATCTCGCACGGCATCCCCGACGGCACCACCCGCATGGTGATTGCCGCGGCCATCGTGATCGCGGTGTTGATGCAACGACCGAAAGCAGGGTGGAAATAACCGTGGAAGCTGGCGAACTCCAACCCGATGCGATCGCCCCATCCAAGATCGCCTATACCCGTATCGCCAGCGCCTGGCTGCGCGGGCAGGGCGTGCTGATCGCGCTCATTCTGGTATTCGTCTTCGGGGCATGGCGTTATGGTGAGAAATTCACCAGCGAATTCAATCTCTGGTCGCTGGCCAAGAACAACACCTATTTCGCCCTGATCGCGTTGGGGATGACCTTCGTCATCATGACCGCCGGGATCGATCTTTCGGTCGGAGCGGTGGTGGCGCTTTCGGCGGTGACCGCCGCGCGCATCAGCCCGCACGGGTTGTGGCCGGCGCTCGCGGCCGCCATTCTCGTCGGACTGCTGGTCGGCGCGGTCAATGGCGGCATCATCGCCGTCTTCAAAGTGCAACCCTTCATCGTGACCCTGGCCATGCTGCTGGGCGCCAGAGGGTTGGCCCTGAATCTCTCGCACAATGCGAGTGTGTCGGTCGAATATACGACCAATTACAAAGACCTCTGGAAAACCTCGATCGGCCCGATTCCGACTCCGGTCGTGATCGTCATCGTCGCCTATGTGCTCGGGTCGATCGTGCTCAACCTGACCCGGTTCGGACGGCATATCCTCGCCATCGGCGGTAACGAGGAGGCCGCGCGACTGGCCGGGTTGCCGATCAACCGCACCCTCTTTTTCGTCTACTTGCTCAGCGGCGGTCTGGCCGGTCTGGCGGGGGCGTTGCTGGCCGCCCAGGGCAATACCGGTTCGCCGATTGCCGCGGTCGGGTGGGAATTGACCGCCATCGCCGCGGTGGTGGTGGGCGGCACCCTGCTCACCGGAGGGCGCGGTTCGGTCTGGACCACCCTGGTCGGCGTGCTGCTGCTCGGTCTGATCTTCAACGAGCTCAACTTCGAACGGGGCAAGGGTATCTTCGATCTCACCCAGTATTGGGAAGAGGTCATTCGCGGTCTCTTCCTGCTGATCGTCGTCATCCTGCAGGCGCGATTGGCCAATACCGCTCGCGTAACTCGGTCGATGTAGCTGGCTGAGCTCCGGCACCCACCGTTGAAACGCTGGGCTCATAC
>JBIQLF010000211.1:0-3794 GCA_044464585.1 Thermomicrobia bacterium | reverse complement strand
TCCTGGTGTTGGATCGTATGTTCTCTTGATGTGAAGGGGTTGGGTTCGGATTCAGCCGGATGTCGTGGTTGTGGTAGAGGGGCAGACGTCGGTGGTCGATTCGGTTGGGGGTGGTCCATTCGGGAATGTCGCCCAGGGGGCGGTCATCGCCGCGAGGGCCACGTTCGGCGCGACTTCCTTCCACCCGAGCCCATCCGGAACTGCCGAATAGTGCTGGTTGGAAACGAACGCCACCGAAACGGCATCGACCGGATCGATCCAGCCGATACACCCAGTACCGCCCAAATGCCCATAGCTCTCGATCGATCCGAGACCGGTACTGCCCCAGCCGCTCTGCAACTGGAACCCGGCGCCCCACTTGGAGATGGAATATCCCGCGGCCTCGCTGCGATAGCCGCCGGTTTGATCGGTCGACATGGTGCGAATACCGGCTTTGGAGAGAAACCGCCGGTCCGCGTGCGGATCGAACTGCAGCAGGAAGCGCAGCAGATCGGACACCGTCGCCACCATGCTATAGGCGGGGTGGCCCAGCTGCGTTCCATACGGCGACGAATAGCTCTCCATATTGGCCTCGGTCCCGGGCGCGCCGGCGATCCGCGCAATCCGCGATCGGTGCTCGGCGGGAAGCACCAGCCAGCTATCGGTCAAGCCCGCCGGTTCGAGCACCCGCGTGCGGATCAGCTCTGGAAACGAGATACCCGCCACCCGGGCCGCCATCAACCCCGCCAATGCATAGCCGGTATCGGAGTACGACTGTCCCGTTCCCGGCTCGAAGAGCAACGGATCGGTATACGCGTGCGCGATCCGTTCCTCCACGGTCGCTTCGGCTGCGGTCAGCTTCGTATCGTTCGCCGGTCCCATGGGAAGCCCCGAGGTATGGGTCAGCAAATGGCGCAGTCTGATCTCCTCGCGACCACCGCCCCGAAACTCGGGAAAGACCACACTCGGCTGCGACCACATCCCCAGCCGTCCCTCCTCGATGAGCGACATGATGGCGGCCGCGGTATAGACCTTGGAAATGGATGCGAGGGGCCAGAGGGTGTCGGCCGTGGCCTGCGTGCCTGGGGCTGCTTCTCCCTTGAGGTATTCGAATACCGGCTCGCCCCGGACCGCAATCGCGATCCCCACGCCATTGACGCCACCCTCCTCGACGATCCGGTCGATGAAGTGTTCGATTGATGAGAAGTCCGCGCCCATCCTCACCCCTTCTGTTCGCAGGCGATAATGTACCGGTTCTCTCCAGATTCGAGATCCGATGCCTTGCCCTGAAGGGCGGAGTGAGGAGATACAAGAGGCCCCGCTCCTACTTGCTGCTTCGCTCGGTCTATGCTCCTGGAGGTCCCTGGTTCGGGATTTGGCTTCAACGCTACAGCGCCAAGTCTCGATGCACGATTCCAGGCCGAATGACGCATGAACGATTCGGAATTTATCTACCGACTGCGATCGATGCCTCGCAGTCGGTAGGTCCAAAGCAAAGGGTCGAGCTACGGCCCTCCTGAGAGGGCTAACCAGCCTTGGCAGCAGATTCTAGAAGTTGTATCCGCTACTACCAATGAGATAGATGTCGCAAGATGCAACGTTGTAGAGCGTTACTTGAAACGGGACTTGCGCTCCGGGATCAGCCACATCCGCGGCCGCGAAATCGCTTGCAATACCCAACAAACTGCCGTCGGTGCCAAAGCAAGCCGCTTCGACTCCGAAGGGACCCCGGAGTGTGACATCCAGATTGTTGATGGCAGTTCCCACGATTCGATCGCCAAGATAGCTCGACTCCTGAATGGTCAGGTCATAGATTCCGATAAAAGACGCAGACTCAGCGGACTTACCGGATGCCTGAAAGTCGTAGGTTACGTCGCTTGGAAAGGTGGCAAAGTCGAAATATGCGTTGCCGAACACATATGCGCCTGGCTCTACCCGAGAGGGTGTGAGGTCGTTTGCTTCACCCACCGCCAGCAATGCGCCGCTCGCATCATGGACTGAAACTGCAACGGTCACCCGAACAAGCGCTTCATTGGTGTTGTTTCGCAACAAGAGCGGGAGCGACGTTCCGTCGTAACTGCCGCTAGACACCACCGCGAGTTCCCCGGCGTTGCCTGGAGGAAGGACCTCGAAAGCGTTGCCACTCAGATTGCCCGCGCTGGTCGCGTCCTGGGGAGTATCTGCAACCGTACCAGCCGATGGGAGCTCTCCTTCGCCCGGCGCGGATTCTGTTTCCGTTGCAGGATCACTATTCCCGGCAAGCGCTGCAACGGTTGCTTCGAGCTCTGCGACCTGAGTTTCCAATGCAGAAACGCGATCGTCCGTTGAGTCTTGCGCAGCAGAGTGGGCGGGGACTCCTGCAAACAGCAAGGTCGCGACGATCATCAAGACAATCGAGAGCACGGCTGTTTTCCGCAACATCGCCAATACCTCCGTTGTGGGAAGTGCCCACGTTTCGAGCGAGACGTCTCTCTGCGTCTCATTCCAGACGAATGAACGAGCATCTTATCGGAAAAGAATCCATGCCGGTCCCGAAAACGGGTGACGTCTCGCTCTGCCGCCAAGAGCGGACTCTTAACGCAAGAGCCAAAGCTGCCCGGCTTGGTGCTCACTAAACTGGAACTCCGGATCCGAGGATCGCGTCGCCGCAATTGCCACAGACCGTGTCGGTTGGGTCAACAGGAGATCCGCAACTGCCACAGAACCGCACTTGGGGGCCCATGAGTGGCTGAAAGGATGCGGCCGATTGAGATTGCGCATTTGGAATGGATCGATGCGACGCAGCACTGAGCTTATTACGCAACTCGATGATGGACTGCTCCTGGCGTTTTCGCAGCCGGTGACCCCGCCAAATGAGGAGCACAAGAACAAACCAGCCTCCGAGACTTGCGAGATTCAAGAAGAACAGGACTAGCAAGTCATCGGCCGAAACAATGGCAGCTTCTCCTAACGTACCTGCCGACCCGATGACAAGGAGGCCCAAACCGAACGTAACTGCAAATAAGCCGATGATTATCGCATAAAGGATTCGCCCTACACACCCCATGCGTTTGCCCTCGGAGGTTTCGATATGAAGCGCAAGTCAGCACCACAGTATCCGACACAAGCGGCCTGCCCAGACGCGCTCAAATTGCTTCTAGTGACATATTGACCTACCGCGTTTTTCGACATTCTACAGGAACTGCATTCGGGGTGCACCCCGAAGATCAGGCGCGGGTCATCGCTGGAAACTGCCGGGAAGTACGTACTGGCATTGCCAACATCCAAAAGCGAAATATCACACCGTCGACGCGGGCAATCCAATGGCCTGCTATTCCGATGTGATCGCAATCGACGATGTGAGAGAGCGCTGCTTCCAGGTAGCGGTATTCACTTTTCCAGTGTAGTGAGGGCCGCGATGGAGACGTCGATTGCTTCCTCCATATGCTCGAGCCATTCGTCCCGGCCGCGGTTAGCGTGGACGTTCGAGACGAAGGCGATCGTGATGCTGTACTCGAGGTCGATCCAGCCAGCGCAACCAGTACCGCTGAAGTGACCGCATCTGCGGGGTGAGGCGTTGCCTTGGGCGGCCTGGAGGGCGAATCCGTCGCCCCATTCGAAGGCGGGGGTAGTCCTCGGCGGTACGGCAGTAGCCGAGGTCTGATCGGTGGTCATGGTGCGCAGCCGCTTTGGCATGGAGACGCTGGTCAGGAAAGGACCGGACCTCTGGTGGACCATCCTGACGGTACGAGTACCGTATGCCCCGCCTGTTGCTGAGCTCCAAGCCTTAGAACGACCGGCAATAGGCAAGAGGCAAGAGGCAAACGTGAGCGGTC
>JBIQLF010000210.1:0-3800 GCA_044464585.1 Thermomicrobia bacterium | reverse complement strand
TTGCCTCTTGCCTCTTGCCGGTCGTTCTAAATCTTCCGAACCAGGAATCCTGAGCTTCCGGTCCGGTCTTCCAGCAGATTCTGCAAGAATGCGATCAAGGCGATGGTCCCGCCGGCAATGGCCGCGACGCCGATCGACCGCCACACATCGAGATCGATCGCCGCCGCTCCTCCACCGGCGACCGACTGGATGAGCCCATTCAGCACGGGAACCGCGATCAGCACCAGCACACCGAGTGTCCCCTGCAAGAAACTTCGCGCCGCCCGGCGCAATGCATCGGAATGCATCACCTGCTCCTGTCATGAAAAAGAACGACGCCCGGGAACTGATTCCCAGGCGTCGAATGGATCGAAAAAAGCCGGTCGCTGGAAGAACCGCACCAAGCCCTAGCTTCCAGGAAGAGTCCGGCAACGTTGATCGCGCGCATTGCCGCCGCCCGGCTATGCGGATCGGCAGTTGTTCGCTGAAAACGTGATGCTGCCGGGAACGGATGCTGCGGCTCGCACCCCGGAACCCACCGGATCGGGACGCGATCGGTGCTCCATCGCTCTGCTGCGCCGCGCGCTAGCTGCAGGTCACGGCCATCTCATCGATCACATCGACCAGATCGTCGTCGCAGAGCCCAACGGACTCGCACAAGTGCGCCACGATCTCCAGAACGCTGCCCGCCAGACTGAGCACATGCCAATAATCGCAGTCGAATTCACAGGTGCTCTCCGGTCCACAGATCACCAGCGGGCTGTTCGCGCAGCTGCACGCATCGATGACGCCACCACAGCCATTATCGACATCGGAACCGCAGGCGGCGCCGAACTGGCCACTGCAGGTATCCGGCGTGCAGACGCATTGGCCAGTCGCAAGATCGCACGTGCTGTTGGCGAAATCGACGCAGTCCGCATCGGCGCAGCACAAATCGAATGCCCGGCAAACGTCCGTTTCGAATACAGCGCAACACCGCCCCGCGTTCGTATCGCAACACCCGGAATCCGCGCAGCAGGCCGCGCTATCCGGGCAGCATTCGCTCGTGATCTCGCAGAATGCTCGCGGCCAGGGGCAGCACAGCTCCTCCCCATAGCAATGTCCCACGCAACAGGCGTTGTCGCAGCATTCACTATGGTCTCGCGTACCAGCGAGAGCGGAATCGTTGCAGCAGTCGGGCCCGCAAACATCGAGCGGGTCCGGACAGATGCAGCTCGCGCCAGTCCAGAGCTGCTGGCCGGGACAATGCACCACCGGTTTCGGAGCCGGAGCCGGCCGTCGGGCGGCGGAGGCATCCGGCTGGTGGGCGGCCCCGGCGAGCGCCACGCTCCCCAATCCGGCGATGCCGCCGAGCACCGAACGGCGATTCCGCGCCCGAGCCAGGGATTTCACCCACGAATCGAACCGCCGATCGTCCATTTCGAATGCCAATCACTACGTGCCGCGCCACTCCATCGGATCGACGCGGCGTTCGTTGCCTGATATGGGTCACCTAACCACGAGTGTAGCAGGTACCCGCGCGGGAGTCTTCGATGCTCACTCGCCATTCGTCCGGCCACCCGGCCCCCGTTTCACGCGACGATGCCCGGAAAGAGACTGCCGAGCATCACCCCGATCAGGAATGCGCATTGCTGCAATCATCGCATCAAGCCGCGTCTTCCAACCGGGAATCGCCGAAACTGGCCCACCACAACCCCTGCCGCCCGGCGGTACGGATCAACATCCAATCATTGGAAAAGGTGACGATATCGAGCGTCTGGCCCGAATCGCTCAACGCCCACCAATCTTCGGCCACCGGCCATTCGCCGGTGGCGACCGCGCGATGCAACCAGGCGAGCGAAATCACCCCACGCGGATCGAACGGCGCCAGTTTCGTTTTGCCATCCGGTGTGCGTTTCACCAGCGCCCCGAAACGACGGGTTGCCTCGGCTACCGAGAGACCGCCGGGTAGCGCCGGAATCTCTGGCTGCTCCGGCACCGACGGCGGAATCGGCATCGCCGGTCCAGCGGCGCCGGTCTGCCATCGCTTCATCTCCCCTCGTGCTGCCGCTTGCACGCGGCTGATATCGTCGAGCTCGCCGCGACCGCAATTGGTCGTCCCGATCTCGAAATGCGCCAGCGAGGTCACGCAACCATACCGCGGCACATACGGATAGTCCTCCCAATCCTGCCCGTCCTGATCGTGCCAATAGGCATTGAGCAGACCACCGGCCTGAATCTGCGCGGCCGTGAAATCTTCGTCGTCGTACTTCTCGTATTCGATCGAGATGAGGCTGTTGTTCACCCCTGCCGCGCCGAACCGGGCGTAGAATGCCGGACCGTCCCCCTCCAGCCCGAGCGGACCGCCATTCGCCCACGGCGACCGGTCGTTGGCGGGATCGTTGAACCGAAAGATCGTCCCCTGCCGGTCGATGAAATAATCGACCAGCGCGTCGGAACATCGTTGCCCATTCGGACAGGAAAAGAAATCCCGGTACCACTGGCCGGACCCATGCCCCTGAGTCTCGTGGTTCATGACCCCCACGATCGCGCGGCTCCCCCGCGCGATGCGGGTGTATCCATACCCGCTTGCTATCGGCTTGGACACTGGCAGGTCGGTGAATGGCGGATGCGGCACCCGCCGGTAGATGTTGGGCATACCGTGAGCTTCTCCTTTGCGTAAAAAACGAAAAACGCATTCTGCGAAGCTGAAAACGAACGAAAGATCTGATAGAATCTTTCGAATTTCGAGAAAAAAACCGGATTCCCAGTGAGCGGATTGCAAGCGAGCAGGGAGGGTCAGATGGACGGCAGGCGATTCGATTCATTCGCGAAGTCGTTGGCGCGCAGCTCGAACCGGCGCGGGGTGCTGAAAGGGCTCTTCGGTCTCGGAGGGGTTGCCGCGGTCGGGGGGCGGTTTTCCCGGACCGGCGTCGACGCGGCCCGCCGTTCGACTCCGACCCCCAAACCGGTCACCTGTCCCGGTTTGCAGCAGCCGATTGGCGGCGCCTGTGCGTGTCCGGGCGATATGGCGCAGTGCGGTTCCGACTGTTGTCGCGCTGGGGCGGAATGTTGCGATGGCGCCTGTTGCGATGGGCATTGTTACGGCGAAGAGCTGTGCTGCGCGTCGACGAGCTGGTGTGACCCCACCGGCGAATGCTGCCCGGCCGGAACCGTTTGCCGCGGATCGTACGGTTGCCTGCCTGAGAACGACGGTGCCTGCGGGAACGATGACCACTGCCCGGCAGGTTTCACCTGCTGCGGCGACGAATGCTGCGCAAGTGGATTCTGTAGCCAGGAGGGTTGTTGCGCGCTCGGTGTCTGCGGCTCCGGGTGCCTGAGCGACCAGAACCAGGAATGTTGTGGCGGGGTCGAGTACGTCCCGGGCAGGATCCGGTGTTGCGCCGGGCAGATCGTCACCGGTACGTGCTGCGACGACGATCAATGCGATCGAGAACAAAACCAGCGGTGCGTGGAGTACTTTTGCCTCACATCGACAAATCCCGACAACCCTCCGAATCTTCCCGGCCCGAGCGGTCCACCCGTCCCGGGGGAGCCAGGCGGCGGCGCAACCACCGACGACGACCCGAAGCTGCCTCCCGTTCATCCCAGGGACCCGGAATAGCCAGGCGGCGCCACCAATTCGGATCTGTCCCGTCTTCCTCCAGATCTTCCAGGATCTGGAGGATCCTCGGGACTCGGGCCGGACTCGGTGTGCCAGGGTTTTCCGGATCTCGGTGGTGCGGTCATCTCGATCGACGCGCCGTGGAATGTGTCGCCGGTCAGGCGGCGGCGGCAACGACTGGGATTGCCAGTACGCCAATGTTCGTTATGATGTCTGT
>JBIQLF010000209.1:0-3841 GCA_044464585.1 Thermomicrobia bacterium | reverse complement strand
CTCTTTCCTCTTTCCTATTTCCTATCTCCTATTTTCCACCTCCCACCTCCCATTTCCTATCTCCCATTTCCTATTTCCACGTATACTCCAGCGGTTGCACCAGGCGAGCGCGCCGCGAGACTCGCGGCCTGCGCTCTTTCTGTATGTTCATCGCATTTTCTGGCGCTACTGCCGCTCTGCCGGCACCGCCTGCGAGCTAGTCAAAGGACACGATTGAGCGTGAACGTTACGATCGAGCGGATTCCGGGAAGCCAGGTCCGGTTGGATATTGCGGCCGATCCGGAGGAGCAGAACGAGGCGATCGAAAAAGCCTATCGGCGCGTTGCCCGCGAGGTGGTCATCCCCGGCTTTCGCAAGGGGAAGGCGCCCCGCTCGATGATCGAGCGCTATTTCGGACGCGAGATGGTGGTCGACGAAGCCAATCGCAAGCTGATGGACGATCTCTATCGCAAGGCGATCGAGCAGGAAAACCTCGTGCCGGTTGGTGAGCCGTCGCTGGACAGCATCGAAGCCGAACCGTTGCAGTTCAGCGTCACCGTTCCGGTCTATCCCACGGTCGATCCCGGTGCCTATCTCGATGTCCGGGTCGAACCCGAGGATGCCGCGGTCGAAGAGCGCCAGATCGACGAGGTGCTGGAAGAGCTGCGCAAGCAACGGAGTCCCTGGGTCGATCCCGCGGAACCGCGCACTGCCCAGATGGGCGACCAGATCACGGTCGATATCGCCATCACCGAAAACGGCGAGGAATTCCAGGCGCCGTCCGAAGGCGCCACCTTCGAGCTGGGAGACACCACCTTCCTGGCCGAGCTGGTCGATCTCGTGCAGACCCTGAAACCGGGCGAGAGCGGCAGTGTCGATATTCTCTTCGATGAGGAGCGGCTCGATCCGGGCGATCCCCGCATCGGCAAAACCCTGACCTATACCCTCACCCTGACCGGGTTGAAGGAACGCGAGCTGCTGCCGCTGGACGACGAGTTCGCCAAATCCTATGTCAGCGCCGAAACGATGGACGAGGTGAAGGACCGGCTCCGCACCAATCTCCATATCGAAAAGACCCGCGAAACCCGCACCCGAGTGGTGAACAGCATCGTCGAAAAGATCGTCGAGGGCGCCACCTTCGAGCTGCCCGAACCGATGATCGAGGAGCAGATCGACCGTCAGGTCGAACGCGCCAAGCGCGAGCTGTCCATGCAGGGTATTCCCTGGGAGGGATTCCTGCGCCAGATCGGCCAGTCCGAGGACGAGTGGCGGGAAACCATCCGCGGATCGGCCACCGAATCGCTGGCCTCCTCGGTCGTGCTGCGGGAGATCGCGGAACAAGAACAGATCGGTGTTTCGGAAGACGATCTGATCGCCGAGATCGAGGAGATGGTCGCCAGCGCACCGGAACCGGGCGCCCGCCAGGCCTACCTGAGCAATGAATATCTGCGTAATGTCATCCGCAACGAGCTCTACGATCAGAAGCTGACCGACCGGCTGATCGAGATCGCCACCGAAGGCGGCGATGCGGTGCTCAACGGCTATGTCGCACCGGAATCGGACTCCGTTGCCGCGGCCGAAGAAGCGGCCGAGACCGATGCGGTGGCCGCCGAAGCGGAATCACTGGACAGCAACGAGTAGACTCAAGGCATACGACCCTGGCGGCGAGTTCGTCGCCGCCCATATTTCACGAGGTTCGCATGGAAATTCCCAGGATCCACAATCTGATCCCCATGGTGATCGAAAGCACCAATCGCGGGGAGCGCTCGTTCGATATCTATTCCCGCCTGCTGCGTGACCGCATCGTCTTCATCGGCACCCCGATCGACGATCAGGTCGCCAACGTGGCGATCGCGCAATTGCTCTTTCTGGCCAATGAAGCGCCCGACCAGGATATTCATCTCTATCTGAATTCGCCGGGCGGCGTGGTCTATTCCGGGCTGGCCATCTACGATACGATCCAGATGATCAAGCCCGATGTCGCCACCTATTGCATCGGTATGAGCGCCAGCATGGCCGCGGTGCTGCTGGCCGCCGGCACCCATGGCAAACGGTTTGCGCTTCCGAATTCCCGCGTCATGATCCATCAGGGCTCGGCCGGATTCCGCGGCAACATTCCCGATATCGAGGTCGTCGCTCGCGAAACGATCAATCTCACCACCAAGCTCACCGAAATCCTCGCGCAGCACACCGGTCAGGAATTCGACCGGGTCAAGCGCGATACCGAACGTGACTACTACATGACCGCGGCGGAGGCCAAGGAATACGGTATCGTCGACGAGGTATTGGAACCGACCCATAAGCTGTCAGTCGCCGATTCCAGCAACGGGTCGTCCAACGGGACCTCGAAGAAGAAGTAGTCAGTGCGGGAGCGTGGCCGCGCGCCGCGCCCCCGCGGATCGATCGGTCGTTCCGTCGAGGAACAACTCGCCCCGTGGCCGCGCCAATGCCGATTGGCGCAACAGGAAATCGAATGAGCGGGACAAGAGGTGGGCGCGTGCATTACCGGTGTTCGTTTTGCAACAAGGGCCAGGAAGAAGTCCGGCGGTTGATCGCCGGTCCCAATCAGGTCTATATCTGCGATGAGTGCGTGCAGCTCTGTCGCGAAATCATCGATGAGGAAGAACCGTCCCCGCATCGCATGCAGGGAGGGCCGGCTCGAATTCCCGCTCCGAAAGTGCTCTACGATCAACTGAACCAGTATGTCGTCGGTCAGGAGCGGGCCAAAAAGATCCTCTCGGTCGCTGTCTACAACCATTACAAGCGGATCAACGCCGAGCTCTTCGACGATGGCGATGATGTGGAGCTGCAAAAGAGCAACATCCTGCTCGTCGGTCCGACCGGTTGCGGCAAGACCTTGCTGGCCCAGACGCTTGCTCGGTTGCTCGATGTGCCGTTTTCCATCGCCGATGCCACGGCGCTGACCGAAGCCGGCTATGTCGGCGAGGATGTCGAGAACATTCTCCTGCGGTTGATCCAGTCGGCTGGGGATGTGGCCCGCGCCCAGCACGGCATCATCTATATCGACGAGATCGACAAGATCGCCCGCAAATCGGACAACCCCTCCATTACCCGCGATGTTTCGGGCGAAGGGGTGCAACAGGCGCTGCTCAAGATCATCGAGGGCACCATCGCCAATGTGCCACCCCAAAGCGGTCGCAAGCACCCGCACCAGGAATACATCCAGATCGACACCCGCAATATCCTCTTCATCTGCGGCGGCGCCTTCGAGGGATTGGACAAGATCGTTTCCAAACGTATCGGCCGCAAATCGAAGATGGGGTTCGCCGGCGAAGAGCTGGATATCATCGACACCGAAAACCCGCTGCAATACATGATCCACGACGATCTGCTGCAATATGGGCTGATCCCGGAGTTCGTCGGTCGCCTGCCGGTTTCGGTCGCGCTCGATGCGCTTTCCCACGACGATCTGATCAGCATTCTCACCGAACCGAAAAACGCCATCGTCAAGGAATATCAGAAGCGCTTCCGCATGGAAGATGTCGAGCTGGTCTTCACGCCGGAGGCGCTGGCCGCCACCGCCCGCCAGGCCGAGGAACGCAAAACCGGTGCCCGCGGGTTGCGCACCGCCATCGAAGCGGTTCTCACCGATGTCATGTTCGATATTCCCTCGATGGAGGGCGTGCGTAAGTGCATCGTCGATGAGAACGTCATCCTCAACCGCAGCCGCCCGCTGCTCATGACCGAGCGGGGCGTCGTTCTGGAAACCGCGGCGTAGGGGTCCTCAGGTCGAGACCAGGGACGCACAAAGCCAAGCCTTTCCGAGGCTCGAATTACGATCGAAAAGAGCGCCCGATTGGGCGCTCTTTTCGACGCGATGCACTCCGCGGATGTGCTGATG
>JBIQLF010000208.1:1633-3875 GCA_044464585.1 Thermomicrobia bacterium | reverse complement strand
TCTCTAAAGCGATTGGGAAAGGCGTCCCTCAGAATAAGATCGGCATACCTGGTTACCCCGTAGCGGTAGCCGGAGGGAAACTCCCCTACGACTGGTGTCCGAACGACTCCGGCTGGGTCGAGCAAGCCCTCGGCTGGCAGGTTCGCAGAATCCATGATCGATGGCCAGAATCCTCTCTGCCGTCTGTGGCGTTTGTTGCTCGGGTGTTCGGCGCGATTGTCGCACATTCACGAATCATCTACGTATCCACCCACTCCAGCACCGGGGCGAACGCGTCCACTGCGGCTGGGGTGACCGGATCGAGCCAGATGATGAGCTGATCGACCCGGGCCCGGGTGTAGGCTCGGATCTGTTCGGCCAGATCCTCCGGAGACCCGGTGAGCGGCCAGGGATGTTTGATCCACTGGCGTGGAATCTTCTCGTCCCGCTGGTCGTTCAGGGTGTCGATCTGGATACCCACGATGCGATCGAGGGTGGCGGGATCACGACCCGCGGAAACACAGGCGGCATCGACGTTGGCTTCGAGATCGAGCAGGGTTTCGACGCTGTTGATGCGGTCGCGATTCCAGCCATCGGCGTATCGGGCCATGAGGCTCATCATGCGCGGGCTGCTGGAGCCGATGACGATGGGCGGACCGTCCGGTCGCGGTCCGCGCGGGCGCAACTCGCACTCGCGGGCGGTGTGCCACCGTCCCTCGAAATCGACATGGCCGGTGCGAAGCAATCCGTGAATGATGGTCAGGGCTTCCTCGAATCGACCGACCCGATGATCGAACGGAAAACCAAAGGCATCGTATTCCGGTTCGTGCCAACCGGCGCCAAGCCCGAGAATGAACCGTCCACCGCTGATCTCGTCGATGGTATCGGCCATCTTGGCGATCAGGGCCGGATTGCGAAAACTGGCGCAGGCGACCAACGGGGCGATTTTCACTCTGCTCGTCACCGCCGCCAGCGCCGGCATCAGCGACCAGACATCCCACGCCCCCTGCGGGTGCACATTCGGAAACCGGAAGAGCAGATGGTCGGGCAGCCAGACCGAATCGAATCCGACCGTCTCGGCGGTGGTCGCCACATCGCGAATCTGGGACCAGCCGATCGTCGTGCCATTCCACGGTCGCTCGAAGTGCGGAACGAAGAGACCGATCTCGAACGGTCGATTGCGGCGCATGGCAGTCTCCGGAGGGGTGGGGTGGGGGCGTATCGATCGCTGCAGCATATCGGATCGCCCGCCCAAGCGATTCCAAACGGCGTTATCCTCCCCGGCAAATCTCCGTATCGAGGATTATCCTCGACAGGTACAGGAAACGAATGCCATAGCCGGACAGGACGAACGCATGTTTCAGGATTTGCACATCTTCGATGTCCACGCCCATTTTCAGGTCGCGGGCGATCACACCACCGGGGGGCGCAATCTCCGCACCCGCGAAACCGGACCGATCGAAAACGAACGGGCACTGCAACGGTACAGGGAACGCGAAAGCCGGCTGGCTGAGCAACGGAAGCAATGGCGCCTGGCGTTCGATTTCCCCGAACCGGAATCGGAGCTGCTGGATGCCGAAGCCCTGGCCGACCGCTGGATCGCCGAGCTGGACAAATACGGCATCGAGCGGATCGGATTCGTGACCGGTGGCGGCAATGACACCCTCGCCATCGCGGTGCACAAGTATCCGGATCGGATCGTTGGGTATGCGCACAACGACATCACCCAACCCGATGCGCCCCAAGAATTGGAACGCGCGATCAAAGCGCTGGGGCTGAAGGGGCTCAAGCTGCTTGGGCCGAATACTCCGGTGCTGCTCAACGATCGGTCACTCTATCCCGTCTGGGAGGTCTGCGAGCGACTCGGTATTCCGGTGCTGATTCATTTCGGTATGCAGGGCGCGGCCGGGGGGATTTCCTATCACCCGAATATGTCGGCCAAGGTGCTCGAACCGGTGGCGCGCGATTTCCCGACGGTCGATTTCATCATTCCGCATTTCGGCATCCAGCACATCACCGATCTGCTCTTTCTCTGCTGGTCATGCCCGAATGTGCATGTCGACACCTCGGGCAGCAATCAGTGGCTGCGCTGGATGCCGAACAAGCTCACCCTGGAGGACGTCTTCCAGCGATTCTACGAAACGATCGGTCCGGAGCGGATTCTCTTCGGGAGCGATTCCTATTGGTTCCCGCGTGGGTTCGCGATCCGCTACCTGCAGGATCAGGTGCGCATCTGCCGGTTCATGGGGATGAGCCACGACGA
>JBIQLF010000208.1:0-1533 GCA_044464585.1 Thermomicrobia bacterium | reverse complement strand
CATGGGGTTCGAGGGTGTTTCCGCCTGCTGGGCGCATACCGATGATCCGCCGATATGAAAAGGAGGGGCTATTATTCGATTCGAAGGAACATTGGAATCGATTCGCAGCTCGGGCCCGAACAGCCCGAATCGCTCGGGAGAAACACGATGAGTCGAAATCGTTCGTTCGATCGCCGGCAGATGCTGAAGGGCGGCGCCGCTGCCGCGGGATTGGCGGCTGCGAGCCGGTTCGGATTCGCCGCCGCGCAGGATGCCTCCCCCGCGGCGGACCTGCCGGTCAGCGGATTCGCTGCTGGCGACGCGCAGGTCAGCGGACCGGTCGAGATCGAATATTGGCAGTACGACTATGCGACCAAGACGGCGCTGGTCAACGAGCTCATTCCGGAATTCGAAGCGGCCAATCCGGATATCAAGATCAAGCATGTCAATTTCCCGTATGACGACTTCCGGCAGCAGGTGGCGGCCGCGGTGCAGGCCGGCGAAGGCCCGGATGTGCTGAACGTCTTCTATGGCTGGATTCCGTCCTACGTTCAGCAGCAATTCCTGGCGCCGTTGCCGGCGGAATACTTCCCGGCGGACCAGATCGAATCCGCTTATTTCCCGATGGTGCAGACCGCCAAGATCAAGGACGCCTACTACGCGCTGCCGACCGCGGTGCGCACACTGGCGCTCTTCTATAACAAGGACATCCTCGACAACGCTGGGTTGCAACCGCCCACGAACTGGGAAGAAACCGTCGATGTGGCGAAGGCAACGGTGGTCAAGGACGGCGAAAACTTCGATATCGTGGGAATCACCTGGGATATCGAAGGCCAAGGGCACTCTTGGTGGCGCGAGGCGCTGATCCGCCAGAATGGCGCCTTGCCCTTCTCCGATCCGGATCAGAATCGCACGCTGAACTGGACCTCGCCGGAAGCACTCGAAGCGTTTGGCTGGTTGTCGGCCTTCCTAACCGACTACAAAGTCACCCAGGCGGCATTCCAGACCGATGGTCCGACCGCGTTCGGTTCCGGCAAAGCCGCGTTGCATGTGGACGGGTCGTATCGCCTGGGAACGCTCGACAGCAACTTCCCCGACCTGAACTATGGCGTCGTGCCCCTGCCCGCGCACAAGGACCAGGCAAGCTTCGCGTCGTTCTGGGCGAATACGATCACTCGCAATGCCGCGGATGGCGACAAGCTGATTGCATCGTCCAAGTTCATCGACTTCCTCTCCTCCGAACGTGTGCAGTCGCGCTGGACCCCAGCCATCGGCGAGCTTCCGGCGCGCACGGCGCTGGCCAGCGATCCGGCGCTGCTGGAGGACGAGCACCTGAAGCCGTTCATCGAATCGCTGCCCTATTCCTATGCGACCTTCACGATCAACGAGGCCGATCTGCGCCAGGCCGTCATGGACGCATTCGACCAGGTGACGCTGAACGGCGTCGATATCGAAACGGCCGTCACCGAAGCGCAAGACAAAATCCAACCCCAGTACGATGAATACTGGGCGGAGATGGGCAGCTAAGAACGACCGGCAATAGGCAAGAGGCAA
>JBIQLF010000207.1:0-3875 GCA_044464585.1 Thermomicrobia bacterium | reverse complement strand
ATCTGCCGGCGATGGGACGCGGTCCCGGTTCGATATGCTACAAGTCACCACATACGGGAATCGAGCGTCCCCGCGACGGCAAACGACAGGAGAACGAAATGCAACTGGCAACACGGATGTCTCGCCTCGGCACCGAAACGGCCTTCGAGGTGCTGGTGCGCGCCCGGGCGCTGGAAGCGCAGGGCAAGGACGTCATTCATCTCGAAGTCGGCGAGCCCGATTTCGATACTCCATCCAACATCGTCGAAGCGGGCGCCGAAGCACTCCGCTCCGGGTGGACGCACTACGGCCCCGCGCCGGGACTGCCACAGCTTCGGGAGGCGATCGCCACCTATCTCAACCGGTCGCGCGGCACGAGCTACACCCCGGACAACATCGTCGTCACTCCTGGCGGTAAGCCGATCATGTTCTTCACGATTCTGGCCCTATTGGAAGCGGGTGACGAAGCGATCTACCCGAATCCCGGATTCCCGATCTACGAATCGATGATCAATTTCACCGGCGCCAAAGCGGTGCCCTCACCGATCTTGGAGAAGTTCGGATTTGCGCTCGATGTCGACGAACTGCCGGGACTCATCACCGACAAAACCAAGCTGCTCATCATCAACAGTCCGGCCAATCCGACCGGGGGGGTGTTGAACCGCAAGGAAATCGAGAAGATCGCCGAATTGGCCGTGGCGCACGATCTGACCGTGCTCTCCGACGAGATCTATGCCGAAATCCTCTACGAGGGTGAGCACGTTTCGATCGCGACGATGCCCGGCATGAAAGAACGCACGATCGTGCTCGATGGCTTTTCCAAAACCTATGCCATGACGGGCTGGCGGCTCGGCTATGGTGCGATGCCGGAAGAATTCGCGAAGGTCATCGGCAATCTGATGGTCAACAGCAACTCCTGCACCTCGATGGCGGTGCAGATCGCCGGAGTCGAAGCCCTGAACGGTCCCCAGGACGATGCCAAGGCCATGGTGGCGGCTTTCGAAAAACGGCGCGATCTGATGGTCGATGGGCTGAACGACATTCCGGGCGTCAGTTGCCTGCGGCCGAAAGGCGCATTCTATGTCTTCCCGAATATCAGCAAGACCGGACTGAAGAGCAAGGCATTCGCCGATAAACTCCTGCAGGACTATGGTGTCGCGGCGCTCTCTGGCACCGCCTTTGGTGAATATGGCGAGGGCTATCTCCGGCTCTCCTACGCGAACTCGGAAGAGAATCTGCAGAAGGCGCTCGGCCGCATCAAGCAAATGGTGACCGATCTCGGAATCGGTTGATCCCGGGGTCGATAGGGCCCCTCATCGCTCCTGGTACAGGCGACGGCTGTGGTTGCCCTACTTCCCGTACACGCTATCGGGAGCTGGGGCCTGCTCCAAGAGAGACGCCGGCACCCAAGGACTTGGTATTCGAGTACGAGGTCATACTCGTAGGTCGTCATCAGGGAGTCCGCCTCGCCGGAGTGTGCAGGGCGCCTGGGCGATAATGCCCCGTATGAACGGCATCGACAGGAGAGCGAAATGACGGAACGGATACCGTTGCGTGGGCGGGTCGCAATCCAGGGCGCGAAGGCGCATCCGCATGCAGCACGGAGACTGCGAGCCTCGTTCCCGGCAATCGAATGGGTCGAGGATGGGTCGTCCGGTTTGCCGGCGGTGACGTTGGCGACCGATGATGCCAAGGCCGAAGGAGCGTTCTCGATCGCGACCGAGCGCACCGATGGAACAGCCTCGGTGACGGTCACGGGCGGCCCATTTTCCGGGACGATCTATGGCGTCGAGGAAATCGTGCAGCGTGCCGCCCGGCCGGTCGAAGGCGGGTTCGATCTTCCCGCCGGCACGATCGAGGATGCGCCCGATCTGACCTATCGCACCTGGTGGAATTGGGATCACAGCACCAACTGGGATCTCGAACAGATCGGCGTGCAGGAAATCGGCGTGATGAACCCGTATGGCAAACCGGCCGATGGGTTCTTGTCCGATTTCCGGCGCGTGGTCGATTTCATGAGCCGCAATCGAACCGCGGCGATCGCGATCTTTGGCTTTCTCCGGGAGTCGCATGGTGGCATCGAAGCGGCGCAGGAACTCTGCCGCTATGCCACCGAGCGTGGGGTGCGCATTCTGCCCGGGGTCGCTATCAACGCCTATGGTGGCGTCGTCTGGGAGATGGACCACGAATACAATCTGGCCACCTGGTTACGCAAGCACCCCGAGCTAGCGGCGCAGATGGAACGTCCACCCGGTTTCCAGATCCAGGATTTGGGATTCGATCTCCACTTCCCCCGGGGTGACTATTCCCTGCGTGGATGTCCCTCCCAGCCAGCCAATCAGGACTGGATGGCCGAAGGAGTCGCCTGGCTTTCGGAAACCTTCGATATCGGCGGTATCAATATCGAGGCCGGCGACTACGGTGTCTGCGGCTGCCCGCTCTGCCAGGCGCGCCGCGCCGAACGGGAGGATGCCCGCCGCCGGGATGGCTACGCCGAATCGTGGTCGCATGCCGATATGGCCGATTTCTATCCCCGGCTCTACGATGCCGTGCGTCGCCAGCATCCAGACGCCTGGATTTATTCTGAAATCCAATGGGACAACCTGATGGACGCCGAGGCGATGACTCCATTGCGGAATCTGCCCGGGGGCGGCGTCTACCAGCACACGCTCAACCGCGGCTATTGGAATCGGGTCGAACGCGAGTTGACCGCGGAATACGCCAGCCAGCTCCCCACCAGAACCAATGTTTTCCGCTGCCAGTTCGCATGCCAATGGAATGGCGACCGGCGCACCGAACGCTATCGTTTCAACGGCCGCGATTGGGAAGCGATGGCGAAGAAGGCAAAAGCGACCGGATTCGACGGGCTGACGGTCTGGGGGGAACCCTCACCCTATAACACCGCCACCGAGCTGGGATATCTCGCGTTCTCCCGGTTCACCTGGGATACCTCGCTCAGTTGGGATACATGGCTCGAGCACGATATCGCGCCGCTGCTCGGCGGCGTCGATGCCGCCCGGCGATACCTGGAGATTTTGGACATCATCGATCCCCCGAATCGGGCGGATTCGACGACGCTTCGACCATTGCAGTCGGAGTCGCTCGACGCCGCGCGGCAATTCGATGATGGAGCCGCCCGTCGCTGGCTGTGGCTGACCGATCGAATCGGCCGCATGCGCTACCAGGAGGAGACACGCTGATGTCCGAGAAGACCACAGTCCTCGTGACCGGAGCGGCTGGTCGAATCGGCAGCGCGTTCGTCGCCGAGATGAGCGATCGGTACGATTTTCGATTGGTCGACCGCGTGGACCGGGTACACGATCTTCTACCGGGCGCGGAAGCGCTCGTCATGGACGTCGCCAATCTCGACGCCTGTCGCCAGGCGGTGCAGGACGTGGATGTCGTACTCCATCTGGCGGCCGATCCCAGTCCGGCCGCCGGTTATTACGAGTCACTCCAATCGAACAATTTCGACGCGACCTATAACGTATTCCGGGCCGCGGCCGATGCCGGGTGCCGCCGGGTGATCTTCGCCAGTAGCGTGCATGCCGTTCTGGGCTATCCGCCCGACGCGGAGACCCCGACCGATGCTCCCGTGTCGCCAGTCAATTTGTATGGCGTGTCCAAATGCTACGGCGAAGCAATTGGCCGGATGTTCGCGACCAGCGAGGGGATTTCGGCGATCTGTGTGCGAATCGGAGCGTATCAGCGGCCGAGTCTGGGCGATCCGGACCAACACCACGAGCTCTCCTGCTTTGTGAGCGCACGGGATCTGAATCAGCTCTTCCGGCGCTGCATCGATGCGGAGGGGATCGGCTTTGCCATCGTCCACGGTCAGTCGAACAATCGCGTCAAACGATTGTCGATCGAGGAAACGCGAATGCTGCTGGGTTACG
>JBIQLF010000206.1:0-3905 GCA_044464585.1 Thermomicrobia bacterium | reverse complement strand
ACCCAAGACCCAAGACCCAAGACCCAAGACCCAAGACCCAAGACCCAAGACCCAACCCTACATCGTCTCATAACTGACCAGGCGTTCGAGCGACTTCCGCCCGCCCCCGTCCGAGGTCGACACCGCATTCGGGTCGGGATGCCCGATCGCCACCATCGACCGGGCGGTCAACTCGGCCGGAATACGCAGCAGTCGTTTGGCAGCCGCTTGCTGCGTCTCATCTCCGAACCAGGCTGTCCCCGCCCCCAGCCCGAGCAAATGCGCGGCGATCAGCAAACGTTCGGTCACTCGGCCCTCGTCGAACGCGCCACTGATCTGTCCTTCGGCGCTGATCGCGATCGCAATCGCCAGCGGAGCCGCCGCGGCCCAGCGAATCACTCCACTCCGCAAGCGGCTCAGTTGGTCGAGCGTCTCCTTGTTGCGAACGACCACGAAATGCCACGGTTGCGTATTGCGGGAACTCCCCGTCCAACGGGCAACCTCCAGCAGCTGCGCCAATTGCGCCTCGCTCACCGGCCCACCGGTGAACGCCCGCACCTGGCGAACCCTCCGCAATTCTTCGACCGGAAATCCCATCATTCTCCCCTTCGCACCCCAATCTCCCAAACCCACAGCCCAGGTCTCAAGCCCCAAGACCCAAGACCCAGGTCCCAAGACCCAAGACCCAAGACTCAAGACTCAAGCCCCAAGCCTCGACTACATCGTCTCGTAACTGACCAGCTCATCGAGCGGTTTGCGACCGTCATAGTTGCGGCCCGGCGTCTGGTTCGCCTGCTTGTCCGGATAGCCAAGTCCCACCATCGAATGCAGAGCCCGCTCCGTTGGCACGTGGAGCAGCGTCTTCGCCTGGGCTTCTTCGTCTTCGCCACCGAACCACGCGGTGCCCGCACCGAGGCCCAGCAGGGTGGCGGCAATGACCAGCCGCTCGAAGACGCGCCCCTGGTCGAACGCCTCGAACAGCTCATGCTCGCCATCGAACACCAGCGCGATCGCCATTGGCACATCGGCGATCCAGTCGATATTGCTGCGCAACCCGGCCAGTTTGGTCAACATATCCCGGTCGCGAATGACGATGAAATGCCATGGCTGCACATTCTTGGCGCTGCCGGACCACCGGGCAACCTCCAGTAACGTTTGCAAATCGTCATCCGAAACGGGCTTGTCGAGATACTTGCGCGTCTGCCGCGCCTTGTTCATCTGCTCGATGACCGCTGCCGTGTCCATCTCCTGCTCCTCTGCTCGCCGGCCGCCCCATACGGCGCCCGCCCGGATCACATTCCGTATCTATCGTAGGCGACCCTTCGCCGGCGCGGGAGGATGCAGCCGGAAAACCGAATCGGGCGCAACCAAAGCATTCTCAGAGTCCTGGCTTCGGTCCTGGCAAATCGATTCCCGGCCGGTCCGATGCCTCTCTGGTGATTCGAAACCGGACTCGCGGTCGCTCGATGGCAGCCATCGTCGCCCGGTCGGCTAGAATCGGTCATGACTGGATCGTGGCGCGCGTTCACCGGCCAGTCACCCGATTCGTTCCAACAGACCGAGGTTCGACCGATCCATGGCCGCCCACCGGCATCCGCTTTCCTTCGGCGTCGTCATTGCCCAGCATCAATACACCTGGTCGGAGCTGGTTTCCCAATGGAAACTGGCCGAGGAATTGGGCTTCGATTCCATCTGGCTCTTCGACCATTTCATGGCGCTCTATGCCGATCCGGACGGGCCCGTTCTGGAAACCTCCACGCTGCTGGCCGCGCTGGCGCAGGAAACCAGCCGCGCCAAGATCGGCGTGCTGGTCTATGGCAACACGCACCGCGCGCCCGCGCTTCTCGCCCGGGAGATCGTGACCGTCGATCATGTCAGCAACGGCCGGGCGATTCTCGGTATCGGCGCGGGCTGGAACGAACGCGAACACCGCGCGTATGGCATCCCCTTTCCTCCGGCTGGCGAACGCGTCGAAATGCTGGACGAATCACTCCAGATCATCGAATCGCTCTTCACTCAGCGGCGCACCACCTTTCATGGCGCTCATTACCGCCTGGACGATGCTCCCTTCGCCCCCAAACCGGTGCAGGACAAGCTGCCGGTCCTCATCGGCGGCACCCGGCCAAAAATGCTGAAGGTCGTTGCCCGGCATGCCGATATCTGGGACACCAGCCGCGACCCCGTCCAGTTGCAGGACGGGATCCGGCAGCTCCGCGACAATTGCGCCGAGATCGGCCGCGATCCGGACGAAATCGTCGTCTCCTCCAGCTTCGGCGCCGACCGGATCGAACACGAATCCGGATTCGAGGAGCTGATTCGCACCTATCGCGCCGCTGGATCGAGCCAATTCCTCTTCGATTTTCCGCTCGGCGGCGACGGCCTGGAATCGGCCAAGCGCCTGGCCAGCACCGTGATACCCCGATTGCGCGACGAACTCGCCTGACACCTGGAAGGACACGACCGAACCTGCATGGAAACCCATGACGAACGACGGATCGAGCTGGTTACTTTCGATCTCTATGACACCCTGATCGAGCTGCATCCGCAACGCTGGGAGCGGCTGCATCGCGCCCTCGAGCTCCTCGGCGTCGAGGCGAGCCTCGACGATTTGCGCGATGCCGATCTGATTGCCGAGGACTATTTCACCATCGTCAATGGCGCCATCCCGGTGCGCGATCGACCCGCCGCCGACCGCGAACGCATCCGGCTGGAATACATCAATGTCTGGCTCGAAGCCGCTGGTATCCCGCATGACGAGCTGCTGGTGCGCCAGGCGCGGCAGTCCTATATGGCGGAATTCGAAACCCCCGCCGTCACCGAGGGGCCCCACGGCGGCTATCGCGTGTTCGCCGATGTCATGGACGCCACCACCCGGTTACGGGACGCCGGTGTGAAAACCGCCATCATTTCCAATGCCGATAGCGATGTCACCGATCTCTGCATCCATTTCGATTTCGCCAAGGGGATGGATCTCATCGTCACCTCGGCGTTGATCGGCTACGAGAAACCGCATATCCGCACCTTCGAAGCCGCCTACCAGCCGCTGGGCATCGATCCGGCGCGTGGATTGCATATCGGTGACCAACCGAAATCGGACATCGTCGGAGCGCTCAACGCCGGAATGCGAGCGGCTCTCATCGACCGCTATCACCGGCACGATCCCGCCACCCATCAGGTGCCCGTCTTCCACGGCCTCGGCGATCTGGTCGATCATGTCCTTGCCGTCAACGAGCGAACGACGGCGGTCTCATGACCGCAACCGCCGCGGTCGAGCTGCTTTCGGTCAACGTGGCCTTGCCGGGCTATCTTTGCGAGCGGCATGGAGAAGCAGTACAGAGCGGGTTCATGAAACACCCGGTTTCGACCCGCTCGGTCCATGTTTCCGCGGTGAACATCGCCGGTGACGGTCAGGGCGATCTGGTGGCGCACGGCGGTCCGGAAAAAGCCGTCTATTCGTATCCATCCGAACATTGGGCGCCCTGGACCGCGGAACGAAACCCGTCAGTTCCCTACGGTCCCGCCAGCTTCGGCGAAAACCTCAGCCTCGCTGGCATCCTGGAAGATGACGCTTGCATCGGGGACATCTGGCGCTGGGGCGAGGTACGGCTGCAAATCTGCCAGCCGCGCTTTCCCTGCTATAAACTCGGCGTCGCCCTGAACGACCCTCTCATCGTCAAAGACCTGGTCGACAGCGGCCGCACCGGCTGGTATTTCCGCGTCCTCACCACCGGCATCGCGCCGACCACGGGAACGATCGAGATCGAATCGCGCGACCCAGCCGGCATCACCGTCGCCATGGCCCACCAAGCCCGGCTCCCCGGCGCCGATCCCGCCCTGATCGAACGAGTCCTGACTGTCGATGCGCTCGCCAGCAAACTCCGCGCGCAACTCCAGGACACCCTCACCCGCTCGCTCGTTTCATAGCA
>JBIQLF010000205.1:0-3929 GCA_044464585.1 Thermomicrobia bacterium | reverse complement strand
AAGGATCTCCTCGCCGCAGCGAGTCCCCCGGGGTCACGGAGCTTCGAGGCTGCAGCCAGCTCGTTTCGCCGCCGCTCTACTACGAAATCCGGCTTCCGTATCAAGGCTATGAGCCCAGCCGTTCGAGGTTGGCAACGCCTCGAAGCACCGAGCCCATACCGACGAGGTCGAGCGGATTCCGTATCAGGCAGAGAGATTCCCTTGCATCACCGGGGCGGTCGTTGGTGTCTGGCTACCGCCCGTTGGTTCCAGGGTGATGACCAATTGATCGGCGGTGGCGGCATCGCCACCGAGCTGCACGATCGTTCGCCCATCTGCATCGGGAGCGAATGTCGGACCCGGGGTCACCTGACCGTCGTGAAGAGTCCAAACTTGATAGACCTGCCCGCTCGGCGGCTGGGCCATCCCCTCCAGAACCACGATACCGCCCGTGCCCGCCGGATCGGGATCGAGATAGACGGTGCCGGCCGCGCCGGATGCCCCGGCAGTCGTTGGCGCCAGATGATGCACCAGCGCCGGCGTCTGTTCCAGATACCGTTGATGCTCCTGGCTCAGCTGGGCGATCTGCTCATCCTGTAAATCCCGTTCGCTTTTCAGATCGCCGATTTGCCCCAGCATCGCCAGCGCCCAGAGAATGGCGCCGATTGCCAGGATGCCGCAGACCGCGGCGATTGCCCACGGTATGAGCGAGCCGCGTTCGCGCGGCAGCGCAATGACGTTGGCTTCCGGAGGCGCTTCGCCCGGCGCGATGCGGCCCCGGGGACGCCGCCGGGTTTTGGTTGGCGGGGTGGGCATTGCATCGTCGCCGGGGACGGTCTCGGCGGACTCATCCGCGGATGCGTCCGCCTCTACCGCTGGACTGGCAATATCGGGCAATACCGGATCGTCGAGTTCGGGAACCGTTGCTTCGACCGAACGATCCACACCTTCGAGCGTCGGTGGTTCGGCGGCGACCGAGGTGGACTCCTGCTCGACGTCGAGCGCCGTCGCTTCGGTCGCGGTCCGATCGCTCACGCCCTCACTGGGGACGATATCGATCGTCGTGCCGGGAATCTCGAGGTCGTCGTAGAGCCGGGGCAGCAATGCCACGACGGGACCGAGCTCATGCAGTTCCCGCTGGCATCGAGGGCATTCGCGCAGATGGGCTTCGAAATCGATACGTTCGGAATCCGGCAGCGCTCCCAGGATATAGGCGCCGATTGGAATGTGCGCCGGTGCGGTCGCATCCTGTTCGATATCGAACACGGTGGTTTCGTCGTTGCGCATTACGACCGGTCGCTTTCCTGACGGGCACGCTCGCTGAAATAGGGAACGTCGCGCAGGGCAACCCGCAGAGCGCGCAATCCCCGGTTGATCTGTCGCTGAACGGTATCGCCCGCGACCCCGGTACGCTCGGCGATCTGGCGATAGGACATTCCGGCGCCGGCGGCCAGCTCGATTGCCTCGCGCTGTTCGGCGGGAAGACGACCGAGCGCGGCGCTCAACGCCGCTCTTGCCTCCAGCTCCGGTTCGTTCGCTGCTCGATCAGACACCAGGCACGAGCTCCTTGGGATAACGGGGATCCCATGCGTTTGCAAGGGATCCATCATCGGCGGCGCGACCTCGTCCGGGCGCGCTCGCGTCTTCATTGCGGGAAATCCCCGCCAGGATCATCGTGATGGTGGCATGAAGCGGCTCGATTGGCAACGGCATGTCCTTCGATGCTGTCGGCCGGGTCGCGCGCATACTGGCGACCGCCCCTGCCGAAAGCGGTGTCGCCGCCGCGTTATTCACCCGCCCCGTGGGATCGACCATCATCATGGCCCCGTTGCGTCTCCTTGCTGGAATCCCGCAAGAGTAGCACGCGCCGCGCCTGATTGCGGGTGCCGTTCCCGATTCCATTCGGCGGATCCGGCTCTCGGCCTTTTCTGCTCACCGACGGTGCCGACTGGGTCTATCGGACCGCCGATTCCATCTTTTGTGCATGAGCGCTAGTTTTCGGGCCGCACTGGAGTGGCGCTGCCGGGCGCGACCATGACTGCTGCTGGCGTAGCCGCGGGCGTGGCTCCGGCCGGTGGTACCGGCGGTGTGGCTGCCAATCGTTCTTCCAGCATTCGGGTCATCGTGGCGATCTCGGCATCCTGGGTGTCGATCACCTGCTGGGCGAAATTGCGCACATGCTCGTTCTGGGCTTTTTCGATCGCGGCGTGGGCCATCATGACGCCGCCCTGATGATGGCGAATCATGAGCTGCAGGAAGCGGATATCCATCTGGTCCGGCGCGAGGGTGTTCAGCTCGTCGACCTGCGATTGCGTGGCCATACCGGGCATGAGCGGGGTTTCGGCGCCGGCGACTGGGGTGGCCGAATGATCCATCGAGCTCATGTCCATGCCCGCCATGGAGTCGTCATATCCTGGCGGGGGACTGGGCAAGGTCATATCGAAGGTTCCCATCCAGGCCATCAGCGGTACATTGCTGGTAACGCTGCGTCCCCACATATCGAGCCAGCCGGTCATCATTCCGATCTGGAATTGCTGGGTCGTACCGATATCGAGCGCGATTCGCGCGATCTCCGGGTCCGCGGTGCGGCGGTAGGCGATATCGGCCATTTCGACGGCCTGGGCATGATGTACGCTCATATCGCGCACGAATCCGACATCCGCCGAATCGTTCGCGGGGGTCTGGTAATGCTCGTAGAGATAAAACGACAGCCCGGCCAGCAACAGCGCAATCAACCCGAGCGCCGCGGTGATATACGGCCATGCGCCGTGACCGGAGTTCGTGTCGATCGCGTCGGATTCTGTCATCGGTGTCCTCTCGTAGATTTGCAGGCGGCAGTCAGCAGCCAGCGGTCAGCAGTTCGCCGGATGTTGGCCGGATCAATGTTCGATGCCCAGCATCTCGCGGCTCGTTCGCGCATTCTGGCAATGCGCCAGGCCCTCATCCGAATCGAGTGAGCAATCGGCGCTCCTGATGCGAGCCGGATCGTGCTCCTCCAACTGCAATGTGGTGTGGACGATACCAAAACGGCTGGTCAATCGATGGGTTGCATCGGCCAGGATGTCATTGGTTTGGCGGACATTGGTGATTTCGAGATGCGCGCTGGCCGCGATCACTCCCGATGTGACGGTCCAGATATGCAAATCGTGCACATCGGCCACCCCGGGAATGGCCCGCAGGACCGCGCGCACTTCGTTCGGGTCGATATCGGCTGGGGTGGCTTCCAACAGGATATCGACCGATTCGCGCAGAAGTCGCCATGCGCTGACGACGATCAACCCGCCGATGATCACCGACAGCACGGGATCGGCCTTGTTCCAGCCGGTGGCCATGATGATCAGCGCGGCGACGATAGCGGCAACCGAACCGAGCAGGTCGCCGATCACATGCAGAAACGCGCCTCGGGTATTGAGATCGTGGGTGTGCCCGCCGCCGCGCGAGAGTACCCATGCGGACGCGATATTGGCGCCCAGCCCGGCAACGGCCACGGCCAGCATCAAACGGCTGCGCACTGCCGGCGGTTCGGAGAAGCGCTGCCACGCCTCGTAGAAGATGTAAAAGGAAAGCAGCAGGAGCACCGCGGCATTGACGGCGGCCGCTAGAATTTCCGCGCGCATATAGCCATACGAACGACGCGCGGTGGCGGGGCGGCTCGCCAGCCAGACCGCAAAGAGCGAAAGCGCCAGCGCTCCGATATCGGTCGCCATATGCCCGGCATCGGCCAGCAGCGCCAGGGAATTCGTGACGATACCGCCGATAATTTCGACGATCAGAAAGACCGTGGTGATCGCCAGCGCGATCGCCAGCGGTTTGCGCTTGGCCGATCGGTCCCGGGGCGAACCGAGATGATCGTCATCGTATGCATCGTGGTCGTGACCGTGTGCGTCCATCACCGCCAATTGTGCCCGAAACGGGTCTTGAGTCCGGAGCCCGGAGTCTTGAGTCTTGAG
>JBIQLF010000204.1:0-3999 GCA_044464585.1 Thermomicrobia bacterium | reverse complement strand
GGCTCAGGAATCGATGTTATGTTCGAAGGTGATGAAACCGTCCGGGCGGTTCGAACGTTTTTTCTGATAGAGGAAGCTGGGCGTTTCGGTTCCGAACGCCGTTCTTCCGAGCCCCGGTACCGCATACGTACGCGTATACTTATCTGAAACGATCGCCATTGCAGCCCACTCGCCTCGCTCCATTCAGTTCTCCGGTGAACCGCACGCGGTTCCAGCAGTACCCCAAGTCGAGTAGCCGGTGACCTATTCATCCTCGTCTTCCTACCATCCATCCTCCCGTGGTCCGAAACGGCGTGGGCCGCGGCGTTGGCCGCTGGTGCTTGCCGCGATGCTGCTCGGAGTCGTCGCGCTGGTCGCCGGGGTGTCGCTTGGCCGGGGCGAATCGCCATTGAGCTGGATCGGCCAGCTTCGTCCCGATTCCGGATCGGGCGGGGACATTGCGCAAACCGACCCGCCAATCGACGACGCGCCAGCCGTGATCGAATCGTCCACCGAGACAGCGGTTCCAACCACGGAACCGACCGAGGCCGCGCCGGGACCCGATCCCAATGCTCCGGCGGTCGTCCTTCCGACCGAAACCCCGGAACCGACCGCGACGAGCGTCCCCCATCCCGAAACCGATTCCCCGGTCGATGTGGTGCAGGCGTTTGCCGATCGCTGGGCCGAGAGCGACTACGATGCGATGTACGACCTGCTCACGACTACATCGCGCGCCAAGATCAAGCGGCAGGATTTCATCGACCGCTATCAGGGTATTGCCAGCGAAGCGGATATCACCGGCGTAACCATGACCACCAGCGGTCAGTCGAATCTCGACACGCAGGTGTCCGTGCATGTCACGCTCGCATCGGGATTTCTGGGCAAGATCGAACAGGACAACACCGTCCAGACTCGTCAGGAAGACGACCGCTGGTTGATCGACTGGTCGCCCTCGCTGATCGTGGCCGGTCTGGAAGAAAACTGCATCGATTACACCGAGCTCGGTTCGAGTCGCGGCAGCATTCTCGATACCAATGGCAAGCAGCTGGCCTATGAAGGCATCGTCAACGAGATCGGTATCATCCCGGGTCAGCTCACCAATGAGAAGACCGAGATCGATACCCTCGCCAAGTTGATCGGTATGAAGGCCAGTGATATCGAGGACCGCTACAAGGATGGCGAACCGGGCTGGTTCATGCCGATCACCCAGCTCCCCGATCCGCTCGATAACGATGTGCTCAACGGCATCTCCGGTCTCGACGGCGTGGCGGTGCGCCAGGTGAAATCGCGCGTCTATCCCTACGGTCCGGTGGCGGCCCACATCACCGGCTATGTCACCGCGGTCAATGCCGACGATATCGCGGCCAACCCCGATGGCAATCTGGTCGCTGGTCAGATGATCGGACGGGCCGGGGTCGAAGCCGCCGCGGACGAGCTCCTTTCCGGCGTGCCCGGTGGGCGGCTGTCGATCGTGGATTGCTCGACCCGGGTGGAGAAATCGGTCGTATCCGAGCGCGACGCGGTCGCCCCCAAAGACGTGGTCCTGACCATCGATATCGACTTCCAGAAACAGGTCGATACCGCGCTTGGGGATGTATCCGGCAGCGCGGTGGTGCTCGATCCGCGCACCGGCGGGGTCATGGCGCTGGTGAGCCATCCAAGTTTCGATCCGAACATCTTCGTCAAGGGGCTGACCGATAAGGACGCGGCGACCGTCTTCGACGAAAAGAAGCTGCCGCTGTTGAACCGCGCCACCCAGCAGGGGTATCCGACCGGTTCGATCTTCAAAGTGATCACCATGGCGGCCGCCATGAAGGATCTCGGCTATCAGGGCGACAGCGAGATCTATTGTCCGACCGAATGGACCATTCCCGGCACCGATGTGGTCCGGCGTGACTGGACCTACGAATATCAAACCGGCGAACAGGGAATGCTCACCCTGCACACCGCGCTGGTCAATTCGTGCAATACCGTTTTCTATGAGCTCGGGTACGAACTGGACGACAAAGACCAGAATCTGCTGCCCGACATGACCAAAGCCTTCGGATTGGGCGCGCCCACGGGAATCCCCTATCTCCAGGAAATCGCCGGGGTCGTACCGAGTCCCGATTGGAAGATCGGCAATATCGGTGATTACTGGGCGATCGGCGACGCGGTCAACCTCTCCATCGGTCAGGGTTTCCTGGAAGCGACCCCATTGCAAATGGCCAATGTCTATACCGCCATCGCCAACGGCGGCGATCTGCTGCAACCCTTTATCGTCGATTCGGTGGTCACCGACGGCAAAACCGAGGTGGTCGGCAAGCGCACGGTGATCCGCCATCTGCCGCTGGACGATTGGATGATCGAAGAACTGCAAAGCGCGCTGCGCGATCAGACCAGCAATTCCTGGGGGGCCGGATCGGTGACCGTCTTCGGCGATTTCGGTTGGCCGATTGCCGGCAAAACCGGCACCGCCCAGAACGAGCAGAACTTGGCCGGTAAACCGCATTCCTGGTTCGCCGCCTTCGGTCCCTACGGGGAGGATCTGAAGGCCGAGATTTCCAGTATCGTGATGGTCGAATCCTCCGGCGAAGGGGTGTCATTTGCCGCGCCGATTACCAAGACGATCTACTCCGACTGGCTAAGTGATGGCGGGGATACGGAGAACGCCGGAGATAACTCGGGATAGGCAGCAGGCAGCAGGCAGCAGGCAGCAGTGAGCAGTGAGCAGTGAGCAGTGAGCAGTGAGCAGTGAGAGTATCGAAGCTCCACCCCATGGCCCCCACCGTCATTCCGAGCGCCTCCCCCGTCATTCCGAGCGAAGTCGAGGAACCTCTCGTTCACTCGCAACCCGCGCTCCCGGTCGACAACCACCTCATCATGATTCCGAGCGCATCGAATACAGATGCGCATGAGCTATACTCATTAGAGATAGCTAGCCAATCTAGCCAAACAAGACTGGCGCCGGAATCGATTGGAGGTGCGACATGGCAGAATGGCAATTGGCCGAAGCAAAGAACAAGTTCAGCGAGGTCGTCGATCGGGCAATGACCGAAGGTCCCCAACACGTCCGGAAGCGGGGAGAACCGGCGGTTGTGGTGCTTTCTGAGGCCGAGTACAAAAAACTCAAGGGCCGCACACGCTCCTTGAAGGACCTCATTCTCAATGGCCCGGATTTATCCGGGGTCGATCTCAGCCGCAATCGAACGCCATCGCGCGAATTCGAATGGCAAGAACGCTGATCGACACCTGCGTTGTCTCAGAGATTCAACGCCCGCAATGCGATCCCCGAGTGCGGGCGGCGTTCGAGCTTCTATCCACCGAAGATATCTGGTTCAGCGTCATCACCATCGGGGAAATTGCCAAAGGGCTCGCAATGCTAGCTCCCGGGCGCAGGCGGTCCCATCTCGAAGCATGGCTCTCTGAAATCGTAGCGGTGCATGCCGATCGAATTCTCGCTGTCGATCTGGATGTCGCCATGATTTGGGGAGAAGAATCGGCTCAGAACGGTCGCGAGGGACGAATCATCGCCGATGCAGACGGTCTCATTATCGCGACAGCCATTCGTCATCGCATGCCGGTCATGACACGCAATGTGCGTCACTTCCGTAGTTCTGGATTGGAAATAATCGACCCTTGGGAAGGGTGACGCTTTCCTCTCCGCTGCGACGGCCATCATGAGCCACGCGTGGAACGCCCCTGATCGACTGCTCAGTTGCCGAGCATCTGTCGCATGATGCCAGCCGCATAGTCGAGAGGATACTCATTCCAGGAGAGCGCGGTCACACGCACCACCTGCGAGCCGATCGCCGCATACACCGACGCCTCGTACCCACCATCCCCCGATGGGCCCGTCAATGCCAAACTCATGCCCCCAAGCGATTCCACCTCGGCTGGCCAAAGCCCGAGCAAATTCGCTCGGGCCATCATGAAATATTGCATGGCTTCTTCGGCCTGCTTCGAGCCGCCAAGCTGGTGGATCCCGATATCGACCTCGTAGACGCCATTCTCGCCCGTCGTTCCGGTCGGTGCGGAGAA
>JBIQLF010000203.1:0-4080 GCA_044464585.1 Thermomicrobia bacterium | reverse complement strand
TGCCGACGGCACCCTCGTTTCCTTCGGCAGAATGCCCTTCAGTCAGCAGGGATAACCCCATTCTATTCGGGGGCCTCACCGAACAGACAAACGAAACACCCCGTCGTGTATACGACGGGGTGTTTCGTTTGAATCATTCCCGGTCCCGATCGACCGATCTGCGACCCAGATGCTCGAAGTTCTCCATCGGAATCTTCGATGGGCCGGGACTGTCGATCATCAAGATCATCAACTGCAATCTGGCTCGATCGACCGCCGTGACGCTATGGGGCACCCTTTCCTCGATATGCAGCAGATCTCCCGGCCGAAGCTTGATCACCTCGGCGCCGAACTCCACGGTGAGCTCGCCCTCCAGCACTTGCAGCAATACCGGCTGCTGCGCCACATGCTCGCGCAGCTCGGTTCCGGCATCGAACGCGAAGACCACCACATTCGTGCCGGTGGCTTTCAAAACCGAGACCGGTTTGACCCGCCCCGGTTCATATGCCGCCATCGCGGGGGCATTATCGACGGTTGTGAACAGAATTCCCTCGGACATCATCGTCTCCTTTTCCTTACGTCTTCATCTGGCGAGTGTAGGGGATCGGTCCATTCATGTCCTGTACACATGTGTACAGGAGTGTACATCTATGTACACTTACGGCAATCTATCCGAGTTCCTATTGAAAGCAGCAGTTCATCATGGCAAGTTCGCTGATCCCAACCGAATCCCTGAAGTTCACCGAGGCCCGTCCGCGGCTGAGCTCGTTGCTCGACCGGGTATTCCAGCGAAAAGCACGGGTTCGCCTTTACAAAGGCGCAACCCCTGTAGCGGCTATTGTCTCGATTGGAGATCTCGAACGCCTGGAACAGTTCGATCGGGAACGCGAGGAAGCGTTTCTCGAAATTGGAAAGATTGCCGAAGGGTTTCGCGATGTGACACCCGAAGAATTCGAGCGACAACTTGAACTCGCGAAGACGCAAATACGCGCATCATCTGATAGTCGTGTTCTTGCTGGCGATGTGTAAATGCGGGTGCTGCTAGATACGAATGCACTCGCCGCAAGCATCGTCGGATCCTCTCTCGGCTGGCAAACACCGCCGGCTCAGCTCTGGCGACGCTGGCAGCAAGGGCAATTCGATCTACTGACTTCAGAGCATGTGATGTCCGAGCTGAACACGACATTCGAGTTGCCCTGGTTCATGGCTCGGATCGATCCGCCGACCCGCAAATTGGCGATTCGGAGACTGCATGCCATTGCGGAGATGGTAACGTTGACGACTCAGATCACTGGTGTAGCACGCCACTGGCAAGACGATCTCGTCCTGTCTGCCGCGATTTCCGGAAATGCCGATTATCTCGTCACGGGCGACGCCAAATTCCGACGCGTCGATGAATTCCGCGGGGTACGCATTCGCACCCCGGCGGAGTTTCTGTCCGAACTGGAATCGACGCTGGTATCGAGCTGAATCGAGCTCCTACGAACTCGCCAGCTCGATCAATTTCCGCACCGTATTCAAGTTTCGCGCTGTCCCCTGCACCCCCAGCCGCCGCAAGATCTTGTTCATATCCAGCTCGGCCTGGCCCGCCCCATTGGCATAGCGAATATGAATATCCGGTCCAACGATCTTCCACAGATCGTTGCCCGTCTCCACCTCGCCCGCCGTGGCAATCGCGGTTTCGGTTGGCATACCGGTCAAGGGCACGAGATATGAATACTTCGGTTCGATCACTTCGAATGGGTGTCGCGCCAACGCCTGCCGCAGCTCCTCCGGTGAACGCGAGATGACCTCGCGGACGTAGCCATATCGATCGGTCAACGCCTTTTCGACCGCGCGGTCGAGCGCAACGGGATCGCCGCCATAGTCCACGATGGCATTGCCGGACTGGATATAGGTTCGCACGTTCTCCGCGCCCAGTGCGGCCAGCAGCTCACGGAATTCCGCCATCGGCAGTTTGGCGCCGCCCACATTGACCGCCCGCACCAGCAAGATTCGCGTGCTCATACCGGCACCTCCACCAATTCCGTGCCGATCTCGATCGCCTCACAGCGACCACTGGTCGTTTCCGACAACCAGGTTCGGAATGGTTCGATTTCGACTTCACCCAACGGCAGCTCGAAGGTCACACGCGCGCCATAGTCGATGGAAGCAACGCGCCAGTCGGTATGGCGCAAGAGATTTTCCAATCGCCCGGCTTCCCCATGATCGGCTTCGACCGCCACTACGGTCAGCGGGACCCGTTCCACGATGCCGGTCTTGTCCAGCGCATCGGACACCGCTTGCCCATAGGCGCGGATCAAGCCGCCGGCGCCCAGCAGCACCCCGCCGAAATAGCGGGTTACCACTGCCAGCGTATCGGTCACCCCGCGCTGATCGAGCACATGCAGCATGGGCGCGCCAGCGGTACCGCTGGGCTCTCCATCGTCATTCGAACGGCGCAGCTCACGCCGTTCCCCAACGATCCAGGCACTGCAATTGTGATTCGCGTCCCAATACCGCTTCTTCAGCGCCGCCAATGCCGCACGGGCCTCATCCTCGGACGAAACCCGCTCCACCGTGCAAATGAACCGCGATTTCTTGACGATCAGTTCGACCGACCCAGCTTTGGCGATGGTGCGCGTGTGCATGGTCGAACTGTAGCAGGCAGCAGGCAGCAGGCAGCAAATAGTCGCGGTCCGGTTCGGTGACTGTCGAGCGACCGCGGCTCGATCGCAGCGTGCCACGCGCTGCCTGCCGCCTGCTTCCCTACGCGGTCGTCACCTCTCCAAGAGAACGGCCCACGATCTCCACGATCTCGTCTGCCTCTTCGGTGGTGGTAACCAGCGGCGGCGCGATACCGATCCAGTCGTGCGCCGGACGGGTCAGGAGCCCGTTCTCCCGGCAGGCGGCGTACATCGGCCGGCCGATCGGCTGGGTGAATGCCAGCCCGCGCATCATTCCCGTGCCGCGAACTTCGTCCACCATCGGATATTGCGATTTCAATTCGAGCAATTGCGCCGCCAGATAGTCGCCGACCGCATTCGACTTGGCAACCAGATCGTTCTCCAGCAAATAGCGCACCGCCGCCTCACCGACCGCGCACGCCACCGGGTTGCCGCCAAAGGTATGCCCCGAGAAGAATTGCACACCGTCGGCCGCGTCGCCCCAGAATGCGCTGGCGACCTTGTCGGTCACGATGATCGCTGCCAGTGGCGCATAGCCGCCACTGATGCCCTTGCCGCAGGAGAGGATGTCCGGCCATGCGCCGACCGTTTCCGAACCCCAAAGCTTTCCGGTGCGTCCGAAACCGGTGATGATCTCATCGTGGATCAGGAGCACGTTGTAGCGATCGCAGATCTCGCGCAGTTTGGGAAAATAGTCCGGATCGGGCACCCGCACGCCAGCCGAAAGCATCACCGGTTCCGCGATCACCGCCGCGATCGTGTCCGGGTTCTCGCCGATGATCGCTTCCTCGATGGCGTCGACCGATTTGGCCGAGACATGGATGAACCCTTCCGGATAGGGTTCGTATTTCGATTTCCACTCGGGTTGCGCCGACGCCGCCCCGGCAAACCCGGTGCTGCCGTGGTACGACTGGTAGCGGGAAATGATCTTGTATTTGCGCGGGCTGCCCGTTTGCGCGTGATATTGCCGCGCCATCTTGATGGCGAACTCGTTCGCCTCGGATCCGCCACTGGCAAATTTCACCGTGGTGAACTGATCCGGCAGGAGCGACGTCAGCAGATCGGCCAACTTCAACGCGGGCGGATTGGTCGACATCGTTGGCGCGGTGAATGCAATCTTGCGGGCCTGCTCGGCGGCGACATCGATGATCGAGTCGACCCCGTGGCCATAGTTGACCGTGAAGACCCCGGAGAGGCCGTCGATGTATTCCTTGCCAAAGACATCCCAGACCCGGATTCCTTTGCCCCGCTCCAGGATCAGCGGATGTTCGCCGAACGATTTCATCTGATTGAAATCGACCATCACCTGCGAGGTATCGAACGTCGTCTCTGCCATCGTGCGCTCCCTGCCACCAATAATCACCAACATGCTGCCGGTAGTTTCTCACGAATCCCATGAAGCGTGGGGCGCACCACTCCGCTCAGCGGATTTTCT
>JBIQLF010000202.1:0-4126 GCA_044464585.1 Thermomicrobia bacterium | reverse complement strand
GGGCCACCCAGGAATGGGATACGGTCACCGGCACCGGCGCTCCGGGGGAGATGGGTTCCTACAACTTTGCGCCCTATCTGGCGTTTCTCGGTTGGGGCCTCTATACGATGAAGGCCGCCGAGGAACGGGGCGTTTCGGAAGCGGCCTGGGACCTCATCAAGCATCTGAGCGGCAAGGACATCTCCATGTGGATGATGATCCATCCCTCGGGTCAGAACCCGTGGCGCAAGAGCCATTTCAATGCCCAGGAATGGACGCTCGCCGGCTATCCGGAGGATTACGCCCAGCAGTATCTCGATTCCGTCTTGAATTCGTACGAGCATCCGAACCGGATCGTCGATCTGCGCATTCCGGGAACGGGCCAATACTGGATTCTGCTCGAAGATGCCTACACCCGCGCCGTCACCGGCGAGATCGACACCCAGACTGCACTGGATGACGCGGTCGCTCAGTGGCAGGATCTCACCGATCAGCTCGGTCGCGAGAATCAGCAGAAACTCTACTCGGCATCGCTGAGTTGACCTGATGCGCAAATGGATGCCGGGAGTAGGGATACCTGCTCCCGGCATCCTGTGTCAGTCGCCAGGCGCCCACGTCGACGAACGTAGCGGCATGGGCGTCGTCCAGAAACGAGAAGACGCGAGCAGTCTTTTCGGAAGATTCGGTATCCTCTCTCCCGACAGACCCGAAACCAGAGAGAAGTTGATGCGTTCGACCAACCGACCTACGAAATGAGCAATGCGATGGCGAGCCAGGACCTGACAACCGACCCGGCGAGCGCTGTGCCAGCCAAACCGAGCGGGTGGTCGCCCAGCCTCAAATTTCAGCGACGCTTCTTTCTGCTCCCGGCGGTGATCATCACGCTGCTCTTCGTGATCTTCCCGACCGTCTTCGGACTCTATGTCAGCTTCACCGACTGGCGGCTCAATGCCATCGAGCCGCGGCATTTCAGCGGGCTCGACAATTTCCGCCGCATGTGGGGAGACCAGCGATTCTGGAATGCGCTGAAGAACAACATGATGTTCACCTTCATCGGGGTGCCATTCCAGTACGCGATCGCGTTGGTGATGGCGCTGCTGGTCAACCAGAACATCAAGGGTCGCAAGTTCTTCCGGGTCGCATTTCTCTTGCCCTTCATGCTCAGCCCGGTCGCGGCTGGCTGGATGATCGGCCGCTCCATCTTCGATGCGCGCTGGGGGCCGATCGCCAATATTCTCAAAGACGAATTCGGCATCCGCTGGTCGTTCTATGCGGATGGGCAGCGGTCGGTCTTTTCGCTCATCCTCATCAGCGCCTGGTATTCCATTCCGTTCATCTTCGTCATGTTGCTCGCCGGATTGCAGGCGATGCCACCGGAGATCTACGAAGCTGCCCGCATCGACGGGGCGTCCGCGTGGAGTACCTTCAAGGACATGACGTGGCCATTGCTGCTGCCCGTGAGTCTGACCGCGGTCGTGCTGCGCATGGTCTTCGAATTCAAATTGATCGACATCATTCTCGTGGTCACCGGAGGTGGACCTGGCAATGCCACCGAAACCTTGACCGCCTATATCTACCGTGAGGGGTACCAATCGCTGAATGTCGGCTATGGAACGGCTATGGCCGAAGTCTTTCTCTTCATCATCATTGCGATCATGACCCTCTTCCTCTTCCTCGTGCAACGGAAGGTGCGCGATGTCTTCTAGCACGCTGCCCGTCGAATCCACCACGTACGGTCATATCACCGTTCCGCCTGCGCCGCGCTCGACCAAAACGTGGTTCTATGCGGGGCGGATCGCCACCTATGCAATCCTGCTGCTCTGGGCGTTCATTTGCCTCTTCCCGATCTATTGGACCGTCTCGACCTCGTTCAAACCGAACACGGCGGTGATCCAGGGTCCGAAATACCTGCCGTATATCGATTTCGAGCCCTCCAGTCTCGGTTGGGATACCGTGCTCAAGGGAAGCGCGGGCACGATCTTCGTCAAGAACTTCAAGAACAGCCTGACGATCGCCGTCACCACATCGATCCTGGCGGTCGTGCTCGGATCGATGGCCGGTTATGGGCTCGCTCGGTTCAATTACAAATTCGGGCCGTTGCGGAACAAGGACATATCGTTCTGGTTTTTGTCCCAGCTCATTCTTCCCCCCGTCGCGGTGATCATGCCGCTCCTCATCCTCTACCGGCGGTTGCATCTGATCGATACGCTGCTCGGGCTGATCATTCTCTACACGGTCTCGAACCTGCCCATCGTCGTTTGGATCATGCGCGATCAGTTCCACAGTATTCCGCTCGATCTGGAGCAAGCCTCCGTGGTCGATGGAAGCACCTATTTCGGCGCGTTTCTGCGGATCGTGGCGCCGATCGCCGCGCCTGGAATGGTGGCCGCCTTCATCCTGACGCTCATCTTTTCCTGGAACGAATATTTCTTCGCCGCGATCCTCTCGCGGACGAATGCCACCACGGTGCCCTATATGGTCGCGGCCCAGGTGAGCTCGCAGGGAGTCGCCTGGTGGGCAATGGCCGCCATCGCCACCGCGGCAATCCTGCCGCTGGTCATCATTGGGGTCTTCCTCGAACGTTATATCGTCAAGGGTCTTACGGCCGGGGCCGTCAAGTAGCGGTCATCCGGCAAACGAATCGGAGGTTTTCGTGAATTCAGCGCAACGCGCGGCGCTCGATCGGGTCGTGGCTTTGGCGGAGCGCCGTGCCCAGGAGATTCTCGACTTTGCCGGCGAGCTCATTCGCCAGCCATCGATCAATCCCGAGCTCGAACCCAATCCGGATGCCGAACGACCGGCTCAGGAATGGCTGGCGGCAAAGCTCTCCGAATCGGGCGCGTTCGACAAGGTGGATGTCTGGGAAGTCGAACCCAATCGCACCAATGTGGTCGCCACCCAACCGGGCGCCGGGGGCGGCAAATCGCTGATCTGGGTTTCGCATACGGATGTCGTTCCGGTCAATGCGGAACAACGCGCCGCCTGGACGGGCGATCCGTTTTCCGGCGAGGTGCGCGACGGAATGCTGCTCGGACGCGGTTCGGCCGATATGAAAGGCGCCAGTGCGGCCCAGGCCCTGGCTCCTGTCCTGATGCGCGAAGCCGGCATCAGACTGGCCGGAGACCTGACGATCGCGCATACCTGCGGTGAGGAATCGGGTCGCTATTGGCTCGGGTGCAATGCCGTGCTCGACCGCGGATATTCAGCCGATCTCGCCATCTTTCCGGAATGCTCCAATTTCGAGATCTACCATGTCGGCAAGGGGGAGATCTATTTCCGCCTGACCGTACCGGGCAAATCGGCCCATATCGCCGAACGGTATCTGGCCACCATTCCGCTGCCGCACGGGCAGGAACGCGCCGCGGTCAGCGCCATCGACAATATGCTCAAATACCAACGCGCCATTCTCGAATTGGAGCAGAACTGGGCGAAATGGGAAACGAACCCGCTCCTGCCTCCCGGCGGTCAGTTCATCTCGATCAACTCGATCCACGCCGGTGTGCCGGATGCCGCGGTGCCCGATTCGAATATTCCCGATATCTGCGTGGCAACCGGTTCGATGTTGTTCTATCCGCACCGTAAGGTCTCGGAAGTCATCGAAGAGGTGCGGGCCACCATCGACCGGGTGACCCAGGCCGATCCCTGGTTGCGCGAACATCCGCCCACGCTCGAGATTCCGTTCGGGCATCCGCCGAAGGAAGCGCTCAATATGCCGGCCGATCATCCAGGCGTGCGTGCGATATCGGATGCCATGGAAGCCCTGACCGGCACGGCGCCGAAACGCGGGGTCTCGCCAGCGGTTGGGGACTGCAATTACTGGTTCGCCGAAGGGCAGCCATCGATCTGGTTCGGTCCGGGCACCAAAACAGGCGGCGTGCACGGCGCCAACGAATTCATCGCGGCTCAGGATATCGTCGAAGCCACCAAAGCCTTTGCGGCGGTGGCGATCGAATGGTGCGGTCTGGCGGAATAACGCCGGACGCCGTGCGCGTCGGGCCCCATTGTCAACACCGATCGCGAATGGGCAGCCCCTGTGGCCGCCCATTCGCCAGAAAACCCGGCTACGGATCTACCATAACGAGCTCGGTAGCCCGCCCTCTCCGAAATCCGGATAGGGCTACCGGCCACTGATCCCCGAACCCACGAC
>JBIQLF010000201.1:0-4131 GCA_044464585.1 Thermomicrobia bacterium | reverse complement strand
CTGCCGCCTGCCGCCTGCCGCCTGCCGCCTGCCGCCTGCCGCCTGCCGCCTGCCGGAACCGATTCCATGCGCGAAACGTTTCTTCTGATAGAGCGTTCGATTCGGCCGATTGGGCGTTCGTTCAGAAAGGGCCGCGTATACTTTGGTATCGAACCGGGTGCCTATTGCGCCCATCGATACCCCGAACATTCCTTCCAGACTCCGCGCGTTTGGACCCGTCCTACGGAGGACTCAGAACCCTTGGAACCGAGACCGTCACGGCCCAGCCGGGCGACCGGACCGTCGTCTACCCGACCGACAAGAACTCCCTGGACGCCCCCTCCGCCCGTCGATCCCACCACGCCTCCTCGCACGGCCGATATCTACAACGCGCCGCCGGGACAGGGGGGGCAATGGTATGGCCAGCCGGGAACGTATGCCCCGGATCCGAACGAATATCGGCAGACCAGCCCGCTGACGCCGATCAAACCGCGGCACGAGCGAGGCAACAAGCTGGTGCGCTATCTGCTGGCCGCACTTTTGCTCATCGCTGTCATCGGCGGTGGCGCCTATGGCGTGACGCGCTTCCTGAACAGAGAGGACACACCGCAGAACCCGCCGCTGGCCGTCGTGGCGGATGCGACCGAAACACCGGCCCCAGCGACGACGCAGGAAACGACGACCGATCAGTCCGCTCCCGCGGCAACGACCGTGCCGCCGACCGCCACCGTCGCGGCCGAACCGACCCAACCCCCCGCCGCTCCAGCGACCAGCGCCGATTCGGATGTGCAGGCCGCGGCGACCGCTCCGGCGACCGATGCGGCAACGACCGAGGGCGCCGAGGCGCTGCTTCCGCCGGTGACCGCGCTCGATGGTGACTGGACGATTACCGACGAGGGCGATCGCACCAAAGCGCAAGTTGCCGAGGCGATCGGACCGAATGGCGACGAGCTGCTGACGAGCTGGCGCTGGCGCGAAAACTTCTATCGCGATCTGACACGGGACGATCCGGCATCGTATCCGGACGAGACGACCTATATCAATGTCAGTGTGCACCGGTTCGCCAATGCCGATGGCGCATCGGAAGCCTTGACCGCGCTGTCGGATATCGTCATCAATGTGCAGGGTCTTCAGGAAATCGAAACGCCCATCATTGGCGATCAGGCACGCGGTCTGTCCGGCCCTGGTGAAGGCGTGAACCTCTATGTTCTCTATGTGCAGGATGGGAAGTACCTCATCCGGCTCGGTGGCTCCTCGGCTACCGGCGATCCGGCCGATACGGTCAATGGGCTGGCGGAAGAGATTGTGACGAGTCAGGGAGCCGCGGCCTGAGTTCTCGACCACGGACGGAGTTCGTTGTTCGCGTTCCTCTATTCGAGTAACCCGTAGGGATTCGAAAATGCGGATCTCTCCGCGAGCGGTGTGTTTCCGTCTCGCGTCGAGGACGTCTGAGCCCAGATCCTGGCAGTGGCCAACATGGCCGGCGGCGACGTTCGCCGGCCATGTTCGTTTTTCGGGGCTCGGGCACCGGGATGATTCGGTGGCGTGATGATCACGAACCTCGTTGACGGCTCAGCGGGAATTCGGTAGGGTGGCGGCTCGGTCATTCGAATGGTTTGCTTCGATACGGGGTTGCTCGATGCGTTTGAGAGGTTCATGGTTGCTCGCGGTTGCGCTGGTCGTCGTCCTGCTGGGGACAGCGATTGGCCAACGGAACGGGAACGTGGTGGCGATGGGCACGGATCCCGCCAATACCGGGCGGGCGGCAGGTCCCGGGCCCGATCCGGCGGAACCCGTGGCCGAGCGCTGGCGCTTCCAGTCGGATCCGTTGCCCTACGATGGCCCCGAGTACGCCTATGTCGATTCGATGGCGACCGGGGTGGCGATCGAGGATGGGGTGGTCTATTTCGGCGGTACCGATGGGGCGGTGCATGCGGTCGATCTGGAGACCGGGGATTCGGTTTGGAGCAAGGACTATGCTCCGGTGCCGATCCGGGGAACGCCCGCAGTGGCCGATGGAATGATCTATCTGGTGGACGGCACCAACTGGCTCTACGCGATCGATGCAGTGGATGGCAGCATCGCCTGGGATCGCGGGATCGGTGAGATGGAACCGCCCAGCCGGCACATCGAGGCGGTCTTTCCGTCGCCGGTGGTGGCTGACGGAGTGGTCTATGTCGGATCGGTCGAAGGCAATCTTTTCGCAATCGATGCGGCGACCGGTGAAGACGTGTGGCAGCATCCATTCCCCAGTCTCATCCAGGTCGCTCCCGCGGTGGCGGATGGATTGGTGGTTGTGGGCGATCAATCCGGTTTGGTGCGAGGTATCGATGCGGCTACCGGTGAACAACGCTGGGAGCTGAAGTCGACCTATGGCGTTGCGAATGCGCTCGCGATCGAAGACGGTATCGTCTATTGGAAATACTTCCGCGGATTGGGCGCAATCGATGCAGAAACCGGGTTGCCGGTGTGGGATTACGAAGATTCGGAGGGGTATTTCTACAACGGGCTGGCGCTGGCCGATGGGCTGGCGGTCTTTGGGCATGGGAACCAGATCATCGCCATGCGGACCGATGGCTCGAAAGAAATCGTTTGGTACTCCAACGAGCGTGCGTACCGGGAAGTGCGCTCGTATCCGGCGATTGCCGATGGCATCGTCTATGTCGAGTGTGCCGATATGCAGATGTGTGCGTTGTCGTTGGACGACGGAGCGCTGCTTTGGTCGGTCGAGCTCGGGGCGGATCCGGTGGCGGCGCCGGCCGTGGCCGATGGAGTCGTGGTGGTGGGCGTTGGTCCACACGATGTCGTGGCGCTCGGAAATGGCGCCGCTGCACCCAGCCAGGCTGCCCCGACCGAAGGGACTGACAATCTGCTGACGGCGACCGCGGTCGCCGTGGCGGCGGAACAGCCATCCGTCGATGCGACCGGCACCGCATACGCGGAATCGAAGGCGATTGCCCAAGCCAACCGTGCGAGCTGGACTGCGTACTTCCAGGCAGTGAGCACCGCCATAAACGAATCTGGCCTGCTCCCGGACGATCTGCGGCCGCTCGGTCCGACCGTCGATTTCGAATATGGCAAGGGAGGGAGCGGGACACTGGAGCAGGTGACCTTCCAGTGGGAATTCGACCGGCCAGCGAGCACCGCCGATGGCGTCATCTTCATCGACGTGTATTCATCGGCCGATGCGGCCCGCGCGGCATTCGATGCGGGTATCGCAGGCTTCGCAAATGATCCGTGGACCGACGAAGGCAGCCTGGATTTCGGTGACGATTCGGTCTGCTTCTCGATGGTGAACAAGGGGCAGGCGGCCGCGGCGTGCTTCGTGCTGGACGGCACCATGATGATCTCGACCTCAGCGACTCGGAATGGTGATGACCGCGACTGGGTGCTCTATCGGAGTGCCGAGCTGGCGCAGGCCGCCGCTGCCGGGATGGAGTCGATCGAGCCACCGGCGATGTAGCGCCAATTCCGGCTCGCGCAGCGAACACGCGAATCAGCCGGCGGGTTTTCCCGCCGGCTGATTCGTCGTCAAGCGCGGAGGATGTTTCCGCCTACGGCTCGATGCGCGATGACAACCTGCTGAGGAGGTCCACGCTGGAGCCGGTCTTGCACGATTGTTATGCGCACACGTACACTAGATTCGTAACGTGGCCATGAGTCCGCGTTTGGCGGTACGAGAACCGCGACCAACGAACTCCAGACTTAATAACTGAATGAGGTTCGACGGGCTCCCGAGTGGCGCCTCGTCGGTCATTCTGTCTGGTTTTTCGAACAGCCGCATTCTGTTGTGTTGAACGACCTCGGAATTTTCCGGGGTTGTAGTGTATCCAGGAGGTATTTCGTGTCGAAAAATAACGGTTCCAATGGTTCGAATGGAGCCGAGGAAGTCCATGCCAATGGCGCGTCCAATGGTCGCGAGCAGCGCAAGGTGCGTGTGGCGATCATCGGGGTCGGTAACTGCGCGTCCGCTCTGGTGCAGGGTGTCTCCTACTACCAGAACGCGAACGAAAGCGAGCGCGTTCCGGGGCTGATGCATGTCAATCTGGGCGGCTATCACATCTCGGACATCGAGTTCAGCGCGGCGTTCGATGTGGTCGAGGGGAAGGTTGGCAAGGATCTTTCCGAGGCGATCTTCGCGCACCCGAACAA
>JBIQLF010000200.1:2304-4142 GCA_044464585.1 Thermomicrobia bacterium | reverse complement strand
TCCCAAACCGCCCGGTCCAGCCGCGCGTGGAGGTTGCGGAGCCAGGTGGGGCGCTCGTTGTAGAGGTTGGTGAGGGTGCGTTTTTTGAGGTCGGCGTCGGAAGCGCCGGGCGGGTCGAGCCAGGCGCGGCGTTTTTCGTCCAGTTCCTTGGCGGCTGCCGCGATTGCCTGCACGCGGGGGTCATCGAGCGGTTCGGTTCCGGGGGGCCAGGGGAAGGGGAAGGTTTCGAAGCAGGTGGTGGGGGTGTAGCGGGGTCGGTCTTCGAGCGAGGTGCCCATGCGGAGGGACCAGACTTCGTGGGCGCGGGAATGGAGGACGCCGAAGAAGTAGTCGTCGTCGCGGGCGAACACCAAGGTCCCTTGATTGCATACCACATTGGCTGGAATCCATACGAACAAGCGGTATTTAGCTACAGCAGGTGTCGCCACATAACGGTCCAGCCCTGTAAGCGCTTTGCGCATGTCGACGCGTGGACGCGCGTATTGCCACCACTTTCCGCGATAGTCGTCCCGCCTGGCAGCGTCTCGTATGGGCTTCACGTGATCGACGACGTATTCGAATGGCAGCTCGTATTGAACAGCCTCTTCGAAATTCATGAGCCCGAAGTCGATGGTGTACTCGCCTCTTGGTCTCCGTACCAGATCGACCGCGCTCATCACCGGTCGCACCACATCCGAGTTTGGGCGTCCATTGATATTGATCGGAGCACCCAGCATAGGCAAAGCGGTTGCACTAGGAATATCGAACGGTGCCTTTGCCGATGGCCCCATGAAACAAAGGTTGTGATTCTCGGGGAGTATGCAAGCTTTGGTAATGTCAACCGTATTTGTCAAATCTGAGTTGATATTCTCGACCGGGTCGCCGTTCAACATTTTGGTAGTTTCAGAACCCTTGTCAAATCCGACGATGGATATACGGACTGCCGCCCCATTAAGAATCCAGGGCTCGTCAGACCAAGCAAAGTAAATGTCCCCGGATGCTTTGATTCGGTTCAACACATCCCTATTGGCCCCGCCTCGAATCGAATTCGTCGCTAGTAGGCCAGCGCGTTGGGCGATGCCGTTTTCGATCTGGGCCCGAGCTTTCTCGAAGAAGTAGCACACGAGATCGGCGAACTTCGGAATCCGGCCCTCGTATACGCGGAAGAGCTTTTCCAGGTACTCACCACCGAGTTCCTGTCGAACCTTATTTCCACCCAAGAACGGGGGATTGCCGACGATGAAATCAGCAGCCGGCCACTCCGCTTCCTTCGGATGGTCTGGATCGCTCAGGTCGAGCAGGGCGTCTTGCTCACGGATGGTTTCGAGGGGCTGCAGGACGGGGTCGCCGACGCCGAAGCCGTGCATGACCCGCCATTGCAGATAGCCGATCCAGACGACGGTGCGGGTGATTTCCACCGCATATTCGTTGATCTCCAGCCCGAGCACCTGGTGAGGACCGATCTCGGGGAACATACGGGTCATGCCCCTGGAGGCGGCGTATTCGATGACCTCCTTTTCCAGGTCCATGAGCTTGCGCAGGGCGACATAGAGGAAGTTGCCGCTGCCGCAGGCGGGGTCGAGCACGGTAACGGCGCGAAGCTCGGCGAGGAAGCCGTCGATGACGGCGCGGAAGGCTTTTTCGGCGGCGTTGCGTTTTTGCGGGGGGCCGTTTTTGCGGGCGGCGATCCAGGCTTCGGCGAGAGGGTCGGCGGTGGCGCGGACCTCGTCCCAGCGGCGGAGGAGCGGTTGCATGACGACCGGGTCGATGACGCGTTCGATGTCCTGCACGCCGGTGTAATGCGCGCCGAGCTGACTGCGCCGGGCCGGATCGAGCGAGCGTTCGAAGAGGGTGCCGAA
>JBIQLF010000200.1:0-2204 GCA_044464585.1 Thermomicrobia bacterium | reverse complement strand
GCAGGCAACTGGTCTTGAGTCTTGGGTCCTGAGACTTGAGAGGCGGCAGGCAACTGGTCTTGAGTCTTGGGTCTTGGGTCCTGAGACTTGAGAGGCGGCGGGTGATCTGGAGAGCCGATACTCTTGCTGACTGCTGACTGCTGACTGCTGACCGCCGCGTGCTGAGTGCTGCGTGCTGCGTGCTGCCTGCCGCCTGCTGCCTGCTAGTTCTGCCGCGGATCGAGCGCGTCGCGGAGACCGTCGCCGAGGAAGGCGAATCCGACCACGGTCAAGGCGATGGCCAGGGTCGGGAAAAGCCCGAGATACCAATAGAGCTGGATGTACTGGCGACTGTCGGCCACCATCTTGCCGAGACTCGGCACCGGTTCGTTGAGCCCGAGACCGAGAAAGCTCAATCCGGCCTCGGCGAAGATCGCGGTCGGCATCAACAGGGTGATGGCGATGATCAGCGGAGGAATCGCGTTCGGCAGCAGGTGCTTGATCGCGATCTGGAATTTGGTCGCGCCGAGCGCTTCCGCCGCTTCGATATAGTCGCGTTCCCGCAGGGTCAGAATCTGCGCCCGGGTCAACCGGCAAATCCCCACCCAGGAGGTGATGCCGATGACGAACACCACATTCAGCACCTGATTGCTGAACAGCGGACCCATTACGCCGCTATTGACCACCGAAAGCAGGAAGATGGCAAAGAGCAATCCGGGAAAGGCGGTCATGATTTCGATGATGCGCATGATCGCGAAATCGGTTTTGCCACCGCGCAAGCCGGCTGCCAGTCCCAGCGGAATCCCGATGAAGCAAGCGACCAGCACCGCCAGAAACCCGACCAGATAGCTGGTGCGAATCCCGTAGATCACCCGGCTCAGATAGTTGTGCCCGATCTGGTCGGTGCCGAATGGGTATGTCCAGCTCGGGAACATATTGACGTGCATGAAATCGGCGGTGGCATAGTGCGACGGAGCAATCCAGGGAGCGAAGATCGCCACGAAGAGCAGGAACAGCACGATGATCAATCCGATCATCCCCAGTTTCTGCCGCCGAAACCGATCGACCGCCAACTGAAAATTGGTGCGATATTTGCGTTTCGACTGAGCCAGATCCTGATCGCGGAACGCGGATTCGTCGATGGCGCCGGAGAGCTGGACAGGGTCCATCATCGGGCGCTGCCCCCGGTCAAGCGCACCCGTGGATCGAGCACGGTGTAGAGCAGATCGGTGACCAGATAGGTCACCCCCCACAGCACCGCGATCAGCAGGGTCAAGGCCAGGATCATCGGATAATCGCGGCTGATCGTGCTGGTGACGAAATAGGATCCGAGACCGGGGATATTGAAGATCGCTTCGATGAAGATCGAACCGGTCAGGATATTCGGAATCTCCGGCAGGAGCACCGTCACCCAGGGAATCGCGGCATTCCGGGCGATATGCACCGCCATGATCCGTTTTTCCCCGAGTCCCTTCGCCCGGGCCGTGCGCACATAGTCGGCGCGCATCGTTTCGATCAGCGTCAAGCGGGTATAGCGCGCCACCAGCGCCATCGGCGCGAGCGAATAGGCGATCACCGGCATGATGAAGTGCTTCCAGCTTCCCCAACCGCCGGTCGGCAGCAGATGGAACCGGACACTGAGGATCAACACCAGCCAGGTGCCGATCACCCAGCTCGGCACCGTCAGCCCGAGGGTGCCGACCGTGGTCACCAGATAGTCGACCCAGCTATTCTGCCGGACCGCCGCGATGGTCCCCAGCAAGGTGCCGAATACATAGGCCAGGATGATCGTCGGGATGCCGATCTTGATCGTCACCGGCCAGCGGTTGGCGATCAGCCCGGTCACCGTTTCGGTCGGCCGTTGGAATGGCACTCCGAAATCGCCCCGGATGGCATGGGACATGTATTTGATGTACTGGACATAGAGTGGTTTGTCGAGCCCGTATTTCTGCAGCTGCGCCAGCCGGGTGCCTTCCGGCAACCGCCGCTCGCCGACATCGAACGGGCCCCCGGGTACTGCGTGCATCAGCAGAAATGCGATCAGCGACACCGCAAAGAGGACGAAAATCAGACTCAGAATTCGTCCGAGAATGTACCGTCCCACCCGCACCCTCTCGCAAATCCGGGAACCGATCGATGATGTAGCAACATGTGAACACGGAGTCTAGCATGGGTCTTGGGTCTTGGGTCTTGGGTCTTGGGTCTTGGGTCTTGGGTCTTGGGTC
>JBIQLF010000199.1:1225-4145 GCA_044464585.1 Thermomicrobia bacterium | reverse complement strand
TTCGCCGGTCCATTTCGCTTGTCAGTTCCGTTGGGAATGGGCGTCCCCGGAATCGATCATCCATTCCGCCCGCTGCAGCGCTGTCCGGCGGGCGCGCACCCGGCGCAACCGCCACCGATAGGCCAGGGGGCCGCTCAGCAGAACGATCGCCGCCACGACCCAGAGCCAGCTCGAAATCAGCGCGATCAACGCGGTCATCTTCGATGGATCGATCGTGAAGACGATGAGCAGGATCCCGATCTTCATGATCACGATTCCGCCGATCATCGCTCGGGTCACTCGCGAGGAGATATCGATCAGATCGTCGGATTCGGTTTCGAGGGGTGGGGGAGGTCCCACAAGATTGGCAGACATCGGATGCTTTCATAGGGCGCATGCGAACGCGCCTCTATCCAAGCGTACACCCGTGGACGCCGCCATGCGATTCCCGCGGTTTGCGATTCGATATTCGCGTTTGGTCCTCGGGGAAAACCGATCTGTGGCGCCGGGTCAGCCGGTCTGCACGGAATCGCCCTCGCCGGCGCCCGTGCTCGCCCCATTCCCGCCCGGTTCCTCCAGCTCGACCAGATCGGAGGCGGTGATGAGACCGAGCGGGGCTTCGGTCGGGCGTCCGTTTTCGGTGATGACGACCGTGCGCAACCGTTGTCGATGCCGGGCGGGGAAGGAAAAGAAGAGTTCGCGCGCTTCGTCGACCGGCGCATCCCGGCCGATGAAGGCGATACCGCCTTCTTCCTCGTGGGCGAGTGCATCGCCGACCGTGGCGCCGGAGAGATCGATGCAGGTGCCATCGACCTGACTGCCGAGCCACTGGGTGATTCCAGCCGAGCTCAGGAGGGTGAGATGCTTCCCCACGCGCACGATGATCTGCGAATGTCCGGACTCCCAGAGATCCTCGATTGCCCGGGCAAGATCATCATCCGGATGGTAAACGGTAATCTCCCGCCGGAAGAGGGGATAGACCAGCTTCGGCGCGGTGATCTGCTCGACGATGGCGGAAAACGCCTCGACTGCTTCCTGGGTGACATCCGCGATCACATGACCGCGCGGATATTCGTGCACCAGCGCATTGCGCAGATCGGCGTATTCCCGCAGATCGCGCTCATACCGCCGCACGGCCGCGTTTTCCTTGGCCGCTCTGCCGATCAGATTTCCGAATGGCACCTCGCGCCGGGAGCCGGTGGTATCGCGCAGAAATTGCTCGAGCTCGTTGAAACGGTCCAGAAATTGCTGAATTCGATGCATGCTCCCCTGCTGTTTCCACATTCGGCTGGCCGCGGGTGACATCGTTTCTGACCCGAGCGCACTCGGGAAGCAGTGTAGCGCGCTCCCGCCGGAATGCGGCGGTGCGGGTATCGTTGCGGAATCGGGTGTGCTACCGTGACGAGCGTTCGACGATATGCGCCTCTGGCGCCCGGACGAGGAGAGCGATGCATTCCCGATCGACCCAGCATCATCGAGCCAAACCCGATGACGATTCCGAGGAGCAAACGATGATCGAAATGGCTCCCATCCAAATGTTCGTTTTCGGCTTTCGCGATGCCGGGCAATTCACCCCGGCGATCATCCGTGAAGTCGAGTCCCTGCAGAAACGTGGCTTGATTCGCTTGATCGATCTGCTCTATGTCGAGCGGCTGGACGACGGCAGCTTCATCACCCACGAGATGAGCGGGCTCACACCGGGGGAGATGGACGAATTCGGCGGGCTTCTGGAAACCTTGCTCGGCGCCAGCGGCGCTTCTTCCCGAGCGCCGGGCCAGGCGGGGAGTCATCCCGATGCCGGCAGCGATCTCTTCTATGGCATTGCCCGTGAGGACATGGCCGGCGTGATCGAGGAGATCCCGCCCGGTGGCGCCGCAGCCATGGCGCTCTTCGAGCACTCCTGGGCATCGGAGATTCGCAACAGGATTCGCCGCGCCACCGGCTATCCGATCGCCCAGGGATTCCTGACCCCGGAACTCTTCATGCTCATCGGTGAGGAAACCCGTTTGCTGCACGAGGCGGCAGATGCTGTCCAGATCGCCCGCGAGCAGCGCGGCGCCGCGTTGCTGGATGCGCTCGATTCGATCGCGGCGTCACCGGGAGGGAGCGAAACTCGCGCTTCTCGCACGGATGAACTCCGTCGCAGTGGTTCGCGGCAGGCGATTGGCCATGTTGCCGCCACCGTTCGTGCCTTGATGGAGGGTGGGTTCCTGTCCGAGGCGTCGGCGGAAGAGGCGATCGAATATTTGGTGCGCAAGGACCTGATCGATTCGCAATCGCTCACCGAAGCCGAGCATCTGGTCGACAATTTCGATCCCAACTGAGCGCCGCTCGATCCTCGCAGCGTTCGTTCCAAGCCGGTTACCATAAACATATGCCAGCTCTGTACCCTCCGATCGAGCCATACGACCAGGGAATGCTCGCCACCGGCGACGGCAACCTCCTCGCTTGGCGGCAATATGGCAATCCCGCGGGCAAACCGGTGGTGTGTCTCCACGGAGGACCGGGGTCCGGGTGCGGACCGAGCTGGCCGCGCCATTTCGATCCCGCGCGTTATCGAATCGTCTGTTTCGACCAGCGCAATTGCGGGCAGAGTCTCCCAGCGGCCAGCGACTATTCGACCTCGCTGCTCAACAACACCACCTGGCATCTCGTTTCCGATATCGAACGACTCAGACTCCAGCTCGGTATCGAACAGTGGATGCTCTTCGGCCGGTCCTGGGGGGCCACGCTTGCGCTCGTCTACGCCGAGCGCCATCCGGAACGGGTGACCGAAATCCTGCTGGCGGCGGTCACGACCACCAGCCGGTCGGAGATCGAATGGCTCTACTATGGCGCCCGGCTGCTGTTGCCCGAGGCGTGGCATCGGTTCCGGCAAGGCGCTCCACCCTGGGCGCGCGACGACGATCTCGTGGCCGCCTATCACGAATTGCTCGAAAGC
>JBIQLF010000199.1:0-1125 GCA_044464585.1 Thermomicrobia bacterium | reverse complement strand
TGGCCGGACGCCGAGCTGCACATCCTTCCCAATACCGGTCACACCAGCGATGACACAGCGCTGGTCGAAGCCATCGTCTTGGCAACCGACCACCTTGCGGCGAGGTCTTGAGTCGTGGGTCTCGAGGCCTGGGCGTCGGCCAAATGAGTCGAGAATCGGACGCCATCGCGCAAAGCAAACCCGACCACCCCAGGCCCCAAGACCCAAGACTCAAGACCCAAGACCCAAGACCCACGACTCAAGTCCCAGGGCTCAAGTCTCAAGACCCAAGACTCAAGTCCCCCGACTCCCCTCCCCATGGTACCCTCCCGCCATGACACGGCCAGAGGATATTTCCGCGCGCACCAAACTGACCTGGTATGGCGATGCCGACTTCAGCACATTCATGCGGCGTGCCTTCGCCAAGGGCATGGGGCTCACCGACGAGGACCTGCAGAAACCGCTGATCGGCATCTGCAATTCCTGGAGCGAGCTGAATCATTGCAATTCCCACCTGCGCGAGGTCGCCGCCGCGGTCAAACGCGGGGTGTTGCAAGCGGGTGGGATTCCGCTCGAATTCCCGACCATCTCGCTCGGGGAGATATTCATCAGCCCAACGTCCATGCTCTATCGCAATCTGATGGCGATGGACACCGAGGAAATGATCCGCGCCCAGCCGATCGAGGGGGTAGTGCTGCTCGCCGGGTGCGACAAAACCACTCCGGCGCAGCTCATGGGCGCGGCCAGCGCCGATCTGCCCGCCATCATGGTCACGGGCGGTCCGATGATGAGTGGCCGCTGGCGGGGCAACGACCTGGGCGCCTGCACCGACTGCCGCCGGTATTGGATGGAATACAAAGCCGGCGCCATCGGGGAGACCGACATCGGCGAGCTGGAAGAAGCGCTCTTCCGTTCGCATGGACATTGCATGGTGATGGGCACCGCCAGCACGATGGCCTCGGTGGCCGAAGCGCTGGGTATGACCCTTCCCTACAACGCCGCCATCCCGGCGCCCGACTCCGGGCGCCTGCGCCATGCCGAGGCCGCTGGGCGCCGGATCGTCGCAATGGTTCGTGAAGGACTCCGCCCCTCCCACATCGTCTCCCGGGCGTCGATCGAGAACGCGATTCGGGTGCTTTGTGCGTG
>JBIQLF010000198.1:0-4171 GCA_044464585.1 Thermomicrobia bacterium | reverse complement strand
AAGGCTTGGGGGATCAATAATCCTCCAGCGCGCCGGTGACCGATACCTGCTCCAACTGGCTGACCCCGTCCGCTGTCTCGCTGACTCGCCAGACCTCATCGAACATCGCTCCGGCTTTCACATCGTCCACATGGCTGATGACGAAAAGCTGCTGGAATGCATGGCTCTCTTCCATCAGCCGCTGCAGCATCTCCATCAGGTTGCGTCGCCGGTCGACATCGAGCGATCCGAATACTTCGTCCAGCACCATGAACTGCAACGGCATCGCCGCCTGCCCGCCGATCACCTGCGACAATGCCAGCCGGGCGCAAAGGGCGATGACGTCACGCTCGCCGCCGGAATACTGGCTCAGCGGAAAACGATCCGCTTCACCATCGTAGACCTCGATCCCATAGTCCTCGGTGAATTCCAGCCGGTCGTATTTGCCATCGGTCACCGTCGAAAGCAACCCGCTGGCAATTTCGCTCAGATGGGGGGTCACCACCAGCGCAACGAATTTCTCGAACCGGGCGAACTCACTATAAACCCGGCTCAATTCCGCATGGTCCGCCTGGGCCGCAATCGATTCGGCATTCAGCGCCTCCAATCTGGCTGCGGTCTTGTCCAGCTCGTCCCGATCCCATTGCGCCTGGCTCAATTGCCGCTCGGCCAGATGCGCGGCGTCATTGGCACATCGCTCCCGGTCGATCGCCGTGGCTACCCCTCGGTTCGCCTGTTCGAGTTCCTCCGGATCGAACGCGAGCGTCACGATTTCCGCATCCAAACGGGCGCGTTCGGCAGCAAGAGTGGCGAGCTGCGTCACCGAATGCGCCAGCGCCGCTTCCCGGTCCGGCCGTTGCGCGACCTGCTTGCCCAGCTCCTCGATACGCGCGACCGCATCGCGCGCGGTCGCCCACGCAGCATAGTCACGGTTGTGCGCAACCTGGTCGTAGGCGATCGGACCGAACGATCGCAGGTGCTCCTCGATCGTCTGCTGTTGCTGGATCGTACCGATCAGCCGTTCGCGCGCCATTTCCAGCCGGGGCCGCAGCGCGCACTCCGCGTCCGCTTGTTGCGCTGCCCGATCGAGCTGGTCGATCTGCTCCCTGGCGGGAACCTGGGACTCTCCCGCGTCCCTGAGGCGCAGCGCGAGCTCGTGTTCGAAGGTATCGAGTTCGTCCTGCTGCGTCTTGATCACACCGCGTCCGTTTTCCAGACGCCCGGTCAGATTCTGGTAGAGCTCGGCTTCGGCGGAGAGCTGTTTTTCGACAGTCACCAACCCGGCCGCGCGCTGGGTCAACCGTTCGCCGGTAGCGCGTTCGGCACGAATCTCTTCGTCGAGCAAACGCACCTGTTCGCCGAGCGCATCCAGGGTCGCCATTGCTTCACCCGGCTGGAATGGCCGGGCGCAGGTCGGACAGAGCTCGCCGAACTCGCTGGAACGAAGACTCTGTTCGAGCGTTCGAAGCTGTCTGGCTCGCAACTCGGTTTGCGCGGCCACACTCATTGCGGCTGACGCACCCTGTTGTAGCTCGGCTCGCTCGTTCTGGATCGCTTTCAATCGCTCCGCGGGAAGTCCATCGGCCACGAGTTTTTCGACTTGCCGTCGCAGGTCGTCCGCCAGCGCTTCCATCTTGTCGAGCTTGGTCTTGGCGCTCGATCGTTGCTCGTCGAGACCGAGCAGCTGCCTGGCGACCTCCAACCGGTGGCGCATCGCCGCGAGATCGATACCAGCCAGCCGCGCAATCTCCGCGTCGAATGCCGGGATCAGCGCGGTCGCCGCGGCGACCGTTGGCGCATCGCCAGTCCCCGGCGCACCGCCGCTGGGCGGCAGCACCGAAACCAGTGATTGGCGTTCGATCAGCAATCGGTCGAGCTCTTTCGTGAGCCGGTCGGCCGTTTCCGCCTTCTGCTTTTCGGTCTCATGGCGTTCGAGCAATGCGCGCAGGGCCGGTTCGTTCGCGGCCTCTGTTTGCTGCCGGCCGATCTCGAGCGCGGCTCCGTCGATCGCCGCCAGATCGCGTTGCGCGGTGATGCGCATCTCCTCGAAACGACGACTATCGCCATCGACCCGCTCCAGCGATCGAAGAAGCTCAGCGTTGGCGGCATAGCGTCGTTGGGCCGCATCGCGCACCGCCGACGCGGCAGCGGTCTCCCGTTTCCGCGATTCGACCTCGGTCCGGGCGGCATCGCGCTGGGCAGTCTGGTCCGCGATGATCGCGTCGAGCCGAGCGCGTTCGGCCGCAAAATCGACCCCTCTGGTCTGCTCCTCGTACTGATCGCGCTTGACCTTGGCTTCCGCCAGCTTGCGGGTGCGTTTTTCGCCGATCGACTTTTGCGCGACCCGGATCGTTTCCAGTCCCAGCAGGCGACCGACTTGCTCGCGCCGTTCGGTCGCGCCCATATCACCGAAAAAGCTCAGCTCCTTCTGCTTGGTGAAAAACGTGGAAACGAATGCCGCGTGAGGCAATCCGGTCAGCTCGCGGGTGACATAGTCGGTCACCTGCCGGGTGCCCTGCACTAGCGGTGATTCCGGCCGGTCGAGACGATAGATATCCGCCTTGGTCGACCCACCCTTGTACGAGCGTTCGATCTCGTAGGTGATCCCGTGCGCGACATCTTCCAGCACAACCCGCACGCGGGGTTTCCCACCCTGCACGCGTGGCGTCAGCGAATCGTTCTTGATGTGGCTCGGATTGTAGAGACACCATTCGATCGCTTCGAACAAGGTCGTCTTCCCGGCGCCGTTTTGCCCGACGATGGCGACCATCGCCTTTTCGCCCGGCCGGAAAACATGCGTGCCGGCATAGTGTTTGTAATTTTCCAGCTCGACTTCGATCAATCGCATCAGACGTCCTCGTTGCCGAGCGCGGCCGCCAGCGATGCCTGAGCCGCGTGCAGCTCGGCTCGGCCGATCTCATCGAACCGGGCCGAGAAGGCGGGATCGTGATTGCCGTTTTCCCGTTCCTTCTGGACGAAGCGCCCGAAGAGATCGTGCACGTCGATGGTCGGCATATCGATCCGCTCCCGGCCCATGCCGGTCAGCACATCGCCCGAGCCGCGCACCTGCACACTCCAGACGAGATCGGCCGCCTCTTCACGCACGATCTGTTCGGCCTGCCGCCGAACCGCCCGCGTCACCCCGAAAACGACCGCCATCGCCATCGCATCGGGCCGGTTCTCCTCCCGGAGCCATTCGAGAATGAGTCCCGCGATCTGGACCGCGTCCTTCCCTTCGGTTTCCGAGTCGTCGATTCGCCAGCGCATCATTGGCCGGGCGGGCGTGACGATCGTTTCGATCCGCGGCGCCTCGCCCCGGTCGCCCAGCTCGACGATCAGATATCCGGGCACAACGGGTGCGTCTCCGAATCCGAACCGCTCGGTCGAACCGGCATACCAGGCGTTTTCGCGAACCTCTCCCCGGATGTGATAGTGCCCGAGAGCGATATAGTCGAAATCGGGCGGCAAGAGCATCTCATCGATTTCCTCCTCGCCCGGTTCCGTGTGCGCCTGCTGGATACCCGGAACGAATCCATGGGTGATCAGCAGATTGCGCGTATCCGGGGTCGGAAAAGCCGCCGGGGGAATCGGTTCGGTCAACCGGCCATGCGGAATCGCCGTGACCGTCAGATCGAGATCGGGAAACGGAATGATCCTCGTCTCGTATCCACCGGCGAAATCGACTTGCGGCGCCACCAGATGCATCAGCGAAAAGACCGATCCCGACGCGCGCAACCGCGGCGTATCGTGATTCCCCCCGATGACCACCGTTGGAATCCCGGCATCTTCCAGACGGCGGAATTGCCGCATCGCGGCGCCGATCGCGGCATAGGGCGGTCGGGTCTGGTTGAACAGATCGCCCGAATGGACCACCAGATCGACATCGCGATCCAGGATGTCCGTGATGGCATAGGCGAAGGCGTTTTCGACATCGATCGACCGCTGATTCCGCCCCGTCAACGGATCGGTTTTCCCAAGGGCGCGATACCCCAGATGCGTATCGGAAATATGGGCGATGCGAAGCGGCTTCATCGACGTATCGCCACCCCACCCGCCATCCCGGCCCCTCGACGCGCCGTTCCGAGCACGCTTCCCGCCGCCCCGATCCCCCCACCCGTCGGCTCTGCCCCTCGATCCGTCATCCCGATCCCCCCACCCGTCATCCCGAGCCCCCCACCCGTCATCCCGAGCG
>JBIQLF010000197.1:0-4191 GCA_044464585.1 Thermomicrobia bacterium | reverse complement strand
AAGACATGTCCCAGATGCGAATGGCAATTCGCGCAACGCACCTCGGTGCGAACCATCCCATGCGACGTGTCACGCAGATATTCCACCGCGCCCGGCAACGCCTCGGTGAAACTCGGCCAACCACAATTGGAATGGAATTTCGTGTCGCTGTCGAAAAGCTGCGCCCCACACGCCGCACACCGATAGGTGCCCTCGGTTTCGGTATCGACATATTCGCCGCTGAACGGCCGCTCGGTGCCCGCTTCCCGCAGCACGTGATACTGCATCGGGGTCAATCGCTGCCGCCATTCCTCATCGGTCTGGGGAAGCTGGATCGAGGTCACGTCGAGTTCCTGACTGCCACCGCCGACCGGTTGCGTCGCCCATGGCACCGGACAGGAAACCCCGGTGCCGGCCAGCCCACAATAGCCATTCGGCACCTTGTGCAGATATTGCTGGTGGTAATCCTCGGCATAGAAGAACGGGCCCGCCGGTTCGATCTCGGTGGTGACATCGCCGTACCCGGCGGCCGCCAGCTTCGGACCATACTGCTCCGCCATCGCGCGCGCGGTCGTTGCCTGATCGTCCGAGGTCGTATAGATCGCGGACCGATACTGCGTGCCCCGGTCGTTCCCCTGGCGCATGCCCTGCGTCGGATCGTGCTCCTCGAAGAACGTCTTCACCAGATCGGCATACGAAACCTTGGCCGGGTCGAACACGACCATCACGGTTTCGGCGTGCCCAGTCCGGCCGGAGCACACCTCCTCATACGTCGGATTGGGCGTATATCCGCCCATATACCCCGAGGCCGTCGAATAGACCCCGGGAATCTTCCAGAAGAGCCGTTCGGCCCCCCAGAAGCATCCAAGCGCGAAATAGGCGACGTCCAGATTCTTTGGAAACGGTCCCTGGATCGGGGTGCCCAGAACGGCATGGGTTTTCGGAATATCGAACCGGGGTCGATCGCTGCCGGGCAACGCCGCGTCTGCTTCGACCATTTCGGTTTTGTGGTTGCCAAAGAGCATATCGAGTAGAGCCATCATCGAAACCTCCCTTGCGCACCGGCCCGGTTGCCATGGCGCGCATGGTGCTGAATGTTCCTTTCAAGGATACGGCAGGACCGGCGAGATGCCGCATCTGGAGACCGGTCGTGCGTGCCTTGGCATCGCGGAATCGGACCCGATCGACTGCGGCCGAACCCTGCACGAGATATACGTTATGGCAACACATTGGGATGTATCCGCATCCCGGGCTCAGGATTCGGTATCCTCATCGCGACTGGGAGCACGCGATTCCTGGTCGAGCTTCGCGCCGAGGTTGTCTTGGCGCCCCTTTCCCGCTCTCCGTGAGGCGCAAACGCAGTGTCCCGATCGACACCGTCAATCCAACGCCTGCCACGTACCCCGGATGAGTGGATCTCGTTCAGCCGGCTGGTGCTCGCTGGGCTCCTCTGGATACCGGCGTCGATCCGAAAACCACGGCTCGTGGCCGCGGGGATCGTGCTGAGCGCGATCACTGATATGGCCGACGGATTCGTTGCCCGGGTGCGCGGAACCCGCAGCGGATACGCTCGGCAACTCGATACCATCGCCGACAGTGCAGTGATGCTCTCGTCGCTGGGGTGGCTCGCCCTGGCGCGGCCCGGTTCGCTCGTGCCACTTCGCCGTACGATCTCGGCGATTCTGGTTGCCGGTTCGGTCCTGCTAGCCATCGAATGGCGGCGCTATCGCATGTTCGGCGCGCTTCATATCGATTCAGCGCGGGCGGCCGCGGTGGCCGGTCATCTGTATGTGCTGGATGTGCTCTGGCGCGATACCGCCTCCGCGGGGCTCCTTCGCCTGTTTCAGGTGCTCGTTGCCGGCGGCATGGTGGAATCCGCCTCGGTGATTCTCGGTCCAGGGGGTCGGCCCAGCGGTTCTCCGCGACCGATCGCCCAGATGCTCAGGCGGGCGGTTCGGCCATGAATCGTCCGTCGCCCCAACCCGATCTGGTTCTCTTCGATCTCGACGATACGCTCTGCGACTATGCGAGCGCGCGTACGGGCCGCTTGCGGATCGCCTTTGGTCTGGCCCGGGACCAGGCCGGCGCCGACTTTACCGCGCCCCTGGATGAGGTCATCGCCGATTCGATCCGGCTGCAACCGCACGGGGTCGATCGTTTCCCCGAGATCCTGGCGCGGTACGGGATCGACGATCGGCTGGCAGCAAAAAAAGCCATCGATTGGTTCGTCGCGAATCGCTTCCACGGACTGCATCTCTTTCCCGACGCCATCGAAACGCTGCAAACCGTCCGCGCCGGCAAAGCCCACCGGCGGTTGGGACTCGTCACGAACGGTCCGGCCGACGTGCAAACCGCCAAGATCGAGATGCTCGGACTTCAGCCCTATTTCGATTTCATGCTGATCTCCGGAGTCTTCGGTTATTGGAAACCCGACCGGCAGATATTCCTGGAAGCGCTCTCGCTCGGGCGCGCATCTGGCTCCGATGCGATCATGATCGGCGACTCGCCCGAACACGATATGGCGGGGGCGGAAGCCGCGGGGATCTCGACGATCTGGATGGACCGCACCGGCCACGCCTGGCCCCGGGAAATCCCATCGCCCACCTATATCGCTCCGGATCTCGCCACCGTACGCCGGCTCCTCGCGCCCGCCGCTGCGATCCGCTAACACACGCTCGAAGAGACGAGAAGATCTCCGATCGTTTCAGCGGCTGGCATACCGCCGCCGTCCTCGGACTGAACCGGCGACACGCAATCCAGCCGATCATGTACGCTTCTGCGAGCAATTTCGCATGCCAGCGCGGAGGGGCACACGACCTCGAAGCAAGCTCCCGCGTGCGCGACCGGCGGAGGTCTCGGTTCCTTGAAGTTGTTCGTTCGTTCGGTTTCCCCGGCTCAGGTCATCGCATCGCGTACGTCCGGCTCGATTCATCGCACCTGGCTCCGATTCGGGGTTCTGGCGTTGCTGCTCATTCCGCTCCTGGTCGCCTGCGGCCGCGGGTCGAACGATTCGACCACGGGGCAGATTTCGTGGGTCGAAGGAACTCGCCCGGCAGAAGGCAATGTGCCGCCTGCCGCGACCGAACCGCTCCAGCCCACCGTCGAAGTCACCCTGGTACCCCAGCCCACCGGTCCGGCCGTCGAATCCGCCGCAACCGAACCGCCCGTTCCACCAACCGCAACCACGGCTCCGGCTGTGCCCACCAAACCCGTGGTGACCGGTCAGGTTCTCACCCCGGAGCAACTCCAGGATTACCAGCCCAACGAGCTCGGCTATGTGCCGGTCCTCATGTATCACAACGTCGTCCAGGAATATACGGACGAAGAACGCGGCGATGTCCTCTTCCGGACCGAAGACGAGCTTCGCGGCGATTTGCAATGGCTCTACGATCACGATTTCTACGCGATTACCTTGCGCGAATACATCGAGAACCGCATCACCGCGCCCGCGGGCAAGCACCCCGTCGTCCTGACCTTCGATGACTCTCGCCCGAACCAGTTCTATTACGATGTCGCCGATGACGGGACGCCCACCCTCGATCCCCATTCCGTGGTGGCCATCCTCGAAGATTTCTTCGCCACCCATCCGGATTTCGGACATGCGGCGCTTTTCGCGATCCTGCCAATCCATTGCTTCGACTACGAGGAACCATCGCAAACCCCCTTCTGCCAGCAGAAGTTGCAATGGCTGGTCGACAACGGCTACGAGGTTGCGAACCACACCTGGGATCATCAGGACTTGACCGATGTCAGCACCGATGTCTTTCTGCAAAAGGTGGGCGACACGATCGAATTCGTGCAGCAGAACACCGGCCAGCTCGATGCCAGCGAAGCGCTGATCCTGCCCTATGGCAATTTCCCCGACACCGATGTCAATCCCGATGCGTTGCAGGAATGGAAATGGATCCGCAACGGGTTCGACTACAACGGTCAGCAATACCAGCTTTGGACGGTCGTCGCGGCTGGCGCTGAACCGGCGCCTTCGCCCAATTCCACCACCTTCGACGAAATGTCGATTGCACGCATCGGCGGCAAGAACGAACCCGGACCGGGCGAAGGCAACCTCTTCCTGGACTTCTGGTTCGGCCAGTTCGAAAGCCGCCCGGACCTGCTCTATACCAGCGACGGCAATCCGGACACTATCACCGTGCCGGAGGATCTTCCTCCCGAGCAGCAAGGCACCCTCGATGTCGAGAAGATCGAATCATCCGG
>JBIQLF010000196.1:0-4255 GCA_044464585.1 Thermomicrobia bacterium | reverse complement strand
TAGAACTGCTGGCCCTGGAATTCGGCCGCGTTGTTCTTGTCGAAGAAGCGGTCCTCCACCTTCACCCACGCTGGAATATCTTCGCCATTGACGAACTGCATCATCGTCTGATACGAGATCGGACCGAAGAATGGGCTCGATTCGACGGTGGCGCCCAGCTTGCCCGCCACGATGGCATCGAGCGCGGCATTCTCGCCGTCGATCGAAACGAGGATCACATCCTCGCCCGGTTTGCGGCCGGCGGCTTCGAGTGCGGCGATCGCGCCGAGCGCCATTTCGTCGTTGTGGGCGTAGACAGCGGTGACCTCTGGATGGGCCTGCAAGAGGGTTTCCATCGTCTGCCGGCCTTCGTCACGAGTGAAGTTGCCGGTCTGGGAGGCGATGATCTCCATATCGGGGAAGGGCCCATCGGCGGTGGGCGTGCCACGGAAGGTCCCGGCGATATAGTCGTCGAAGCCCTTCTTGCGATCGATTGCCGGGTCGGCGCCGGTGGTGCCTTCGAGCTCGATGATCTTCGCCTTGCCCTCGGTTGCCGTGGCCAGCCATTCGGCCGCGCGCCGGCCCTGATCGACGAAATCGGAACCGATGAAGGTAATGTAGTCCCGCCCGGGTTCGGCGATGCTGTGATCGACATCGCGGTCGATGAGGATGACCGGAATACCTGCTTCCCTGATCTCGACCACCTTCGGCGCCAGGGCTTTCGATTCGCGTGGCGGGAAGATGATGATGTCCGGCTGCTGGGCGATGATCGAATCGAGGTCAGCCAATTGCTTGGCGGTGTCCGCGTTCGCATCGGTCATGATCAGGGTCCAGCCGAGCTCGTCCTCGAACTGCTTCTTCATGCTGGCGGTTTCCGCCAGGCGCCACGGATTGGCGGAGTCGGTCTGCGCGAAGCCGACCGTGTACGTGTCTTTCTTTTCGAGGGTTGGCACCTGAGCCAGCGCGGAACCGATTCCCGTGCGGCCAACCAGCACGAGGGTCGTTCCGGCGGCGCCGATCTTGAGAAACGAACGACGAGACGTTTTCCGTGTTTCCGACATTGGAATCCTCCGTTGCATAGGCTCGCGCGCGCAAACCCGCAAAGCTAAACGGTCGCGATTCCGGAGCGATCAGATTCGGTCCGGAGATCGAGGCACGGCATGGGTATCCTGACGGCTCGGGGGCAACCTGTCAATATTGCGCAATAAGCGAGCGGCAAAACGTGTTGCGTCGGATGTCCGATTTTCCGCGGGTGTTCGGTGTTGTAACGTTATTTCAGATGGCGGATGATCCAGGTAATTTTGGGGGGAAGATCGCACCATATGAAGATCATCGATGTTTCCACGATCCGGCTGCGGTACCGCATGGATACGCCGATGGCGGATGCCATCCACTACATGCCCGAACGCACCCTGCTGATCGTTCAGGTGCGCACCGACACCGGGCTGGTGGGGATGGGCGAAGCGGCCAGTTATGGCGGCGATCTGGAGAGCATGGAAGCGCTCGTGCTGGGGGTGCTGAAGCCGATCGTCATTGGCGAGGACCCGTTCATGGTCGAGCGCATCTGGCAGAAGATGACGACGCGACCCCATCAACGCGGTACCCGCGGCATGCTGATGATGGCGGTTTCCGGGATCGATACGGCCATTTGGGATCTCATCGGCCAGGCAACCCAAACGCCGCTCTACCGCCTCTTGGGCGGTTTCCGGGAGACGCTGACGGCCTATGCGTCCGCCGGCTTCTATGCGCGGGACAAAGACGCGAATGCGCTGGCGCAGGAAGTCGGCGGCTATGCCGAACGGGGGTTCCGGACGGTCAAGATCAAGATCGGACGCAATCCGGATCTGATGTGGAATCCACTCCACCAAATGTGGTCCAGCGACTACGCGACGGTGCCATTCGAGGACGATATCGTACGGGTGGAGACCGCCCGGAGTGCGCTCGGTTCGCGTGCGCGGTTGGCGATCGACGCGAACAATGCCTGGTCGCCCTCCGAGGCGTTGCGATTCATGGAAGCCATCGGGCCGGATCGGATCGCCTGGCTGGAGGAACCGGTTGCCACCGATGACCGGCGAGGCAGCGCCGAGGTGGCGCGGGCCCTTTCGACTCCCGTTGCAGGGTACGAGACCGAAACCAGTTTGGCCGGTTTCCGGGATCTGATCGCGAGTGGCGCGGTCGATATCGTCCAGCCGGATGTGATCTGGACCGGCGGCATCACCCCCTGCCGCAAGATCGCGGCGCTGGCCGAGGCATACCATGTGCCCGTGGTCCCCCATGTCTTTTCCTCGGCATTGAGCACGGTCGCCAACATGCATTTCATCGCCTCGCTGCCCAACGGGGGACTGCTCGAATTCGATCAGAATCCCAATCCGTTGCGCAGCGAGCTCTTCGAGGAGCCGATCACGGTCGATGCGAACGGGATGGTTGCCCTGCCATCCGGTCCGGGACTCGGTGTCCGGCTTGCCCAGGAAACGATCGATCGTTATCGCGTTTGAAATCAGGAGGGTCGGAAGCATGCGATTGCAAGACAAGATCGCCATCGTGACCGGTGGCGGATCGGGTATCGGCCGGGGGATTTGCCTGCGGCTGGCCGCGGATGGCGCGGCGGTCCTGGTTGCCGATCTCGATCTGGACGCCGCCAACCGGGTCGCCGCCGAGATCGGCGAGCAGAATGGCCGGGCGACTGGCGTGCAGGTCGATGTGCGCAAACAGGATTCCGTCCAGCGGATGGTCGATGCCACAGTGCAAACCTACGGCGGCATCGACATTCTGGTCAACAATGCCGGGGTCGGCCGGATCATCCCGTTTTTCGACACCACCGAAGCCGATTGGGATTTCATCTTCGATGTCAACTGCAAGGGCGTGCTCTTTTGCAGCCAGGCGGTGGCCAGGGTGATGATCGAGCAGGGCCGCGGCGGCAAGATCGTCAATCTGGCGTCGCAGGCTGGGCGGCGCGGTGAGGCGCTGGTGCTTGCCTATTGCGCCAGCAAAGCCGCGGTCATCAGCATCACCCAATCGACCGCGCTGGCGCTGGCCGAGCACAAGATCAATGTCAATGCAGTCGCGCCGGGCATTGTCGATACCCCCTTCTGGGAAGAAGTCGACCGGCAATTCGCCAAGTTGTTGAATATGGAAATCGGCGAACCGAAACGCACCTTCACCGCATCGATCCCGCTCGGCCGCATCGAGCAACCGGCCGATGTCGCTGGCGCAGTCGCCTTTCTGGCCTCGTCCGATGCCGATTACATCACCCAGCAATGCCTCAACGTCGATGGAGGCAACTGGCCGAGCTGAGCAGCCTGTCTGTACACGAGCCGCGGTCGAGGATAGCGACCGCGGCTCACACCCCGTGTCGCCCCCAAGCCTCATCTCTCCGGACCCCGGGCCCGTAGTTGACTCCCCACCCCGTCCCTCCCATACTCCGGTAACCATATCGAACCCCGACACCCACGCGGAGTCAACACCCGATGTCCACCGAATTCAAGGAGATCGAATCGCGCCTCTGGAAGGTGGCCGACACCCTGCGTGCCAATTCCGGTCTGCGCTCCTCCGAATACTCCACCCCCGTCCTCGGCCTCATCTTCCTCAAATACGCCGACACCCGCTTCCGCGAAGCCCAGACCCGCCTCGCAACCCAATACCCCGGCGAAGACTTCACCCGTGACGACTTTCAGGCCGAAGGTGTCCTCTACCTGTGCGAGTCCGCCCGCTACGACACCCTGCTTCATCTCCCCGAATCCGCCGACATCGGCCAGGCCGTCAACGACGCCATGCGCGCCATCGAGGAAGACAACGACGATCTGCGCGACACCCTCCCCAAGGACTACCGCCGCATCGCCAACTCCACTCTCGTCAGCCTCCTGCGCGCCTTCGAGGACATCCCCACCGATATCGAAGGCGATGCCATCGGCCGTATCTACGAATACTTCCTCGGCCAGTTCGCCTTGTCAGAAGGGCGCAAGGGAGGCGAGTATTTCACTCCCTCCTCCCTCGTCAAGCTCATCGTCGAAGTCATCGAGCCTTACCACGGCCGCATCTACGATCCCGCCTCCGGTTCCGGCGGCATGTTCGTCCAATCCGCCGAATTCGTGGAACGCCACCAGGGCAAACCCGCCGAAGAGCTCTCCATCTACGGACAGGAGAAAACCGCCGAAACCGTCCGCCTCGCCACCATGAACCTCGCCGTCCACGGTCTCTCCGGCGATATCAAGGAGGGCAACTCCTACTACGACGACATCCACCAATCGCTCGGCAAATTCGATTTCGTCATGGCCAA
>JBIQLF010000195.1:1305-4336 GCA_044464585.1 Thermomicrobia bacterium | reverse complement strand
CGGCCGCGCTCCGCACCGGCCAGGTGCTACCATGACCGCCAGAGAGCTCGTCGATCTCGATCTTCGATGAAAAGGAGAAGCGCTTTATGAGTGGAGACTCATTCCTGCGGGAGCGCGTCCACCGGCGTGCCGTGCTCGAAGGCGCGGCCGCCGCGGCGGCCGCCATTGCCGCTCCCTCCCTGGCCCAGGCCGCCCCGGGCAGGACGGGAGCGCAATTGGTCCGGCAACAGGAGGATGCATCGACGCTGGTCATTGCGGTGGATGGCTCGCCGTCCGATCTCGATCCGCATTCGGCGTATGACTATCGTTCGGTGTTGGCCATTCTGGGCGCGTACGAGGGACTGATTGGGTTGGTCGGCGATTCGACCGATCAGCTCGAAGGATTGGTCGCCGAATCGTGGGAACCGAACGACGATCTGAGTGTCTGGACCTTCAAGATCCGTCCCGGTCTGACATTTCACAATGGCGATCCGCTCGATGCCGAAGCCGTACGGCTCAATTACGAACGGTTTCTGACGCTTGGGTTGGGACCGGTGGCGGTCGTTGGGCGGTTCGTGGAGGATCCGAAGCAGATCACCGCACCCGATCCCGCGACCGTGGTGTTCGATCTCGGCAGACCCCAACCGTTGTTCCCGTTTGCCATGGCATCGACCTACGGTCCGCTGATCGTCAATGCCAAACTCCTGAAAGAGCATGAGGAGGATGGCGACTGGGGACATATCTGGGCGCAAACCAACGCCGAGGGAACGGGCAGCGGCGCGTATCGCATCACCGAATTCGAACCGGGCCAGGAGCTGCGGATGGAGCGGTTCGAGGACTATTGGCGCGGATGGGATGGCAATCATTTCGACAAGGTGATCATCCGGACCGTGACCGAAAACGAGACTCGCCGCCAACTGCTCGAACAGGGCGCGGCCGATATCGTCGATACGCTCACCTCCGAGTCGTACGATGCGCTCGAAACGAATCCCGATATCACCATCCAGACCCAATACACGACCCGCAGCGACTATTTCGCGATGGCGGTGGCGGGTCCGCTCGAATCGCCGGAAGCACGGCGGGCCATGAACTTCGCGTTTCCCTTCGCCGAGGTACTCGAAGGCGTCTATGCCGGTCGCGCGCGGCAACCGCGCGGTCCGATTCCCCAGGAACTGCGCGGGTACGATCCGAATGCCTTCCAGTACACGACCGATCTGGACCAGGCCAGGGAGCTGCTGGCAGGAGCCGGGGTGGCCGAGGGAACGACGCTGACCATGCTGATGGAAAGCGGGGACGAACGGGCGAAATCCTCGGCGCAGCTCTTCCAGGCGAATCTGGCGCAGATCGGTATGACGCTGAATATCGAGGAAACCGATACCGCCACCTATGCCGGGTTGCTCTATAGCGATGTGCCGCCCGAGGAACGGCCGAATTTCATGCCGTGGTTCTGGTGGCCCGATTACAACGATGCCTGGAACCATCTCTATCCCCAGGTTTCCTGCAATAGCCAGGGATCGGCGGGGTCGAATATCGGGTTCTATTGCAATGAGCAGGTGGATGAGCTGCTCGACGCGGCCGAGAACGCGGTGGACGACGAATCGTATCTGGCCACGATCGGCGAGCTGCAGCAAATCCTCTCCTATGACGATCCGCCCTCGGTCTACTATGTCGAACCACCGTGGGTCGTCTATCACCGGAAGGACGTGGAGGGCATCTTCATCAACCCGATCAATACAGGGACATACAACTTCTGGGCGATGCAGCGCACGGCTGGATGAGATCCGGGCCCTGCGTCTTGCGGCCGGAGACGCAGGCCGCGAAAGCAGTCTGAGCCCATTGCCGAAGCAATGGGCTCAGACTACTTATAATCGAAGATAGGCGTCGATTCCCTGTGGCCGCCCTGCGTGCTGGTCCCAATCCGGTGCAGAGGGAGAACGGGCACCGGTCGGCTCTCGGGAATCCGGCCGGTATCGTCGGATGGCGCGTGACGGCGCCATCCCGAGCGAAGCCGGGGGATCGCTGCGCCGCAATGAGCTTCGACCGCGGATGTTCTCCGCCGACGCCCCGGATCTCCCGCAACGCCATCGCTTTCTCCACGGCCGCTGGCTGCTCGCCTCCCCATCCCCAATCCCGATATCCCCTTGCGGTAACGGAACGGTTCGGTCACTATCGACCGAACCGAACATCGAACACGGATCGACGATGACGCAAAGGGAGCAAGGATGATCTTCGAATCTGCCGATCGCGTGGCGGCCTGGACCGCGGCCTGGACCGGTGAGCGGCTCGACGATGGCCGTCCCAAGGTGTCGGACGACATCATCGAGCGCATGAAGCTGGTGACCAACGATGAGGCCTGGGGCATCCTGGAAAAGGCCTACACGAACTACAACTTCCAGTTCGAGGGCGACTGGCTGCAAACCCAGCCCGATCTCCCCCTGACCGGCCGGGTCGTCACCGCGCAGTTCGTACCGCAGCGGCAGGACGTGCAGGATGTCGTGCAGGGAGTCGGCGCGTCCGAGGGACGCTCCGGCGGTCAGAATACCTGGATCATCGACCAGCTTCAGAAAAACGATGTGCTGGTGGTCGATCTCTTCGGCAAGATCCACGACGGCACCTTCATCGGCGACAATCTCTCCACCGCCGCCCGCCGCCGCACCGGCACCGGCATGGTCATCCACGGCGGCATCCGTGACTACGCCCGCATCCTGGAATTGACCGATTACGCGGTCTATTGCCGCGGAGTCGATCCGACCGCGATCGCGGACGTCACCCTGGTAGGGGTCAACATTCCCATCCGCATCGGGCACGCGACAGTGATGCCGGGCGATATCGTGCTCGGCACCCGCGAGGGCGTCACCTTCGTTCCGCCCCATCTGGCCGAGGAAGTCGTGCTCCACTCCGAGGACACCCGCCAGCGCGATGTCTTCGGCAAGGGGTCGCTGGACGAAGGCAAATACACCAGCGGCGAAATCGATGTCCCCGTCTGGGCCGAGCACATCGAGGCCGACTACCGAGCCTGGTGCCAAGCCCAGGGATTCGAGTATTCGACGAA
>JBIQLF010000195.1:0-1205 GCA_044464585.1 Thermomicrobia bacterium | reverse complement strand
CCACAATGCCCACCCCCAAATCTCTCGGCTTCACCACCCGCGCCATTCATGCGGGCGAGGAGTCCGATCCCGCCACCGGCGCGCATGGCGTGCCGATCTATCAGAACACGACCTTCGCGCTCGGGACGATGGAGCGGTTCCAGGACTTCTGGGATGGCGCGCCGAATGCCTGGGGCTACACCCGCGATGGCAATCCCACCGTCGATCATCTGGAACGCAAGGTCGCCGATCTGGAAGGCGCCGAACGGTGCATCGCCGCCGCATCGGGAATGGGCGCCATCAGCGCGACCCTGCTGACCCTGGGGGCAAACGGCGGTCATATCGTCATGGCGGCCGAGATCTACAACACCGCCAACAAGTTCGTGAACGAGGATTTGCCGGAATACGGAATCACCGTAAGCCGGGCGGATATCACCGATCTGGCCGCGGTCGAGGCGGCCATCACTCCGAAGACGACCGCGATCTACACCGAGGTCTTTTCCAATCCATCGTTGACCGTGGCCGATATTCCGGCACTGGCGAACCTGGCGCACGCCCACGGAGCGAAGCTGGTCGTCGACAACACCTTTCTCTCCCCGGCGCTCTACCGTCCGCTGGAGGATGGCGCCGATTTGGTGTTGCACAGCGCCACCAAATACCTGGCTGGGCATGGCGAGGTGCTGGGCGGCGTAGTGTCCGGGGCCGAAGACGCGATCGCGCCGATCCGGACCAAGCTGAAGCGACTCGGCAGCACGCTCAGTCCATTTGCCGCCTGGCTGATTCTGACGGGGATGCGCACCTTGCCCCTGCGGATGGAACGGCATTCCCGTAATGGTCAGGCGGTGGCCGCGTTTCTGGCGAATCATCCGGCCGTGGCATCTTGGCGCTATCCTGGTCTGCCGGGCGATCCGGGACACGCAACCGCCGCCAAACTGATGGGGGAGACAGATGCATTCGGCGGGATGGTGACGATTTCGCTGAATGGCGGGGCGGATTCGATCGCGCCGTTCGTCGAATCCCTGAACGTCATCACCCTCGCCACCAGCCTGGGCGACACGTCGTCGCTCGCCTGGCCGATTCTGGGCACTGACCTCGTGCGCCTCTCCATCGGCCTCGAAGACGAAGCCGACCTCCTGGCCGATCTGGACAATGCCCTGGAGCGCATTCCGGGATAGCTCGGACTCTTGAACCCTGAGACGCTTCGAAGCAGGCAGCGGTCAGCAGTC
>JBIQLF010000194.1:0-4370 GCA_044464585.1 Thermomicrobia bacterium | reverse complement strand
TCGCGCTCTGGAAGAGCGATCGGCTCACCCCGGACGAGCGGCTCGTCATCATGCGCAATCTCGGCTTCTTTGCGACAGCCGAGAGTCTGGTCGCCAACAATCTGACCCTGGCCATCTTCCGTCATGTCACCAATGCCGAATGCCGCCAATACCTGCTGCGCCAGGCATTCGAAGAGGCGATCCACACCCACACCTTCCATTATGTTGTGGAAAGTCTCGGGCTCGATGAAGACGAAGTCTTCACCATGTATCACGCCATCCCCTCGATCGCGGCCAAGGACGAGCTCGAAATGCAGCTTACCGAAGCCCTGATCGCGCCCAACTTCACCACCGAAACGTTCGAGGGCGCGCAGACCTTTCTGGAGAACCTGGTCGGCTACTACGTGATCATGGAAGGCATCTTCTTCTACGCCGGGTTTGCCATGATCCTTTCCTTCCACCGGCAAAACCGCATGACCGGAATCGGCGAGCAATTCCAGTACATCCTGCGCGACGAAACGATTCATCTGAATTTCGGGATCGACCTGATCAATGGCATCAAGCAGGAAAACCCGGAGCTCTGGACTCCGGAGCTGCGCGATCGGTTGATCGACCGAATTCGGCACGCGGTCGAGCTGGAGATCGCCTATGCGGAAGATTGCCTGCCGCGCGGTGTGCTCGGGCTGACGGCAGATCTTTTTCGAGCGTATGTCGGGTATATCGCCGACCGGCGTCTGGAACGCATTGGGTTGCCGAAGCAATACAACACCCGAAACCCCTTCCCCTGGATGAGCGAGACGATCGACCTGCGCAAGGAGAAGAATTTCTTCGAAAGCCGGGTTACCGACTACCGCTCCGGATCGACGCTCACCTGGGATTGATCGATGACCGATGGTTTTCCCCCCGGACTGAGAGAAGTCGCCCGATTCGTCGATGACCTCACGATATCGGTAACGCGCATCCGTGAGGGGGCGCTAGACTTCTCTGACACTGCAAGAAAGGATGCTATGGCAATTTCGACAATTGCGGGTTATCCCCGCATCGGACGCGATCGCGAACTGAAATGGGCCACGGAACGATATTGGGCGGGCAAGATCGATGCCGATACGCTGCTCACCACGGCGCGAGAACTCCGAGCCGCCCACTGGACCGCCCAGCGCAATGCCGGAATCGATCTCGTCGCGATCGGTGATTTTTCCTTCTACGATCAGATGCTCGATATGACCGTGTTGCTGGGCGCCATTCCCGAACGATTCGGCGCCGGCCCGGTCGATCTCGATACCTATTTCCGCATGGCCCGTGGCGAAAGCAAGACCGGCGGCGTCGCCGCGCTCGATATGACCAAATGGTTCGACACCAACTATCACTATCTGGTCCCCGAGCTCGCCGCGAATCAGACCTTCCACATCGGTTCCGATAGCCCCTTTGCCGAGCTGGCCGAGGCGCAGGCGCTCGGTTTGGATGGCAAGGTCATTCTCATCGGTCCCGTAACCTGGCTGCGGCTTTCCGAAATCGACGGTGGCGGCGACCCGCTCGCCCTGTTGCCCGCGTTGCTGCCGGTCTATACCGAGATCGTCTCCCGGCTGGTTGCGGCCGGCGCCGGCTGGATCGAGCTGCACGAACCGGTACTGGTGCGCGATCAGGATGCCGCCGTCGCGGCCGCATCGACCGAGGCGTACACGGCAATCGCAGCGGCGGCCGCGGGCGCCCGCGTGCTCGTGCACATTCCGTATGGCGATCCGGGAGTCCACCTTGCCACGCTGCTCGCTTTGCCGGTGGCCGGACTCGGATTCGATCTCGTTCGCGCGCCGGAGCTGGTCGATCGCCTGCGCAGCCAACCCTGGCCGGGCGGGGTTTGCCTCGCCGCCGGGATCGTCGACGGTCGCAATATCTGGATCGCCGATCTGGACCGCGCGCTCGCGGAACTACAGCGCCTGGCTGCTCACACCGGCCCGGACAACCTGATCGTGACGACCTCCTGCTCGCTGCAACATGTGCCCTACGATGCGTCCCGGGAAACACATCTCGATCCCGAATTGCGTTCGTGGCTCGCCTTCGCCGAACAGAAGCTGGACGAGCTCAGCATTCTCGCCGGCGCCCTGGCGGGAACCGACCAATCGGTGGCGCTCGACCGCAACCGCCAAATCCTGCGGGCGAAAGCAACGTCGTCTCTGCGCACCGATCCGGCGGTGCAGCAGCGCATCGCATCCCTGCGGGACGACGAACGCCGTCGCGCCGTGCCCGCGGCCGAACGCGCGGCGGTGCAGGCGCCGGTTTTTTCGCTTCCCCCGTTGCCCACCACCACCATCGGTTCCTTTCCGCAGACGACCATTCTGCGCAAAGCGCGCCGGGCGCTCGATAAAGGCGACATGACCGTCGAGGAATACGACGCCATCATCGCCCAATCGATCGCCGACACCATCGCCTTCCAGGAACGCATCGGTCTCGATGTGCTGGTCCATGGCGAACCGGAACGCAACGACATGGTGCAGTATTTCGCGGAGCAACTGCGCGGCTATGCCTTCACCGAATATGGGTGGGTGCAATCGTATGGAACGCGCTGCGTGCGCCCGCCGATCATCTTCGGCGATATTTCGCGTCCGGCGCCCATGTCGGTCCGCTGGTCGCAATACGCCCAGTCGCTCACCGATCGCCCAGTCAAGGGCATGCTCACCGGACCGGTCACCATGCTCAACTGGTCGTTCGTGCGGGACGATCAACCGCGCGCGGCGACCTGCGAGCAGATCGCGCTCGCCATCCGCGACGAGGTGCGCGATTTGATCGAAGCCGGTATCACGGTGATCCAGATCGACGAACCGGCCTTGCGCGAGGGCTTGCCGCTCGACCGGTCCCAATGGGCCGAATATCTGCACTGGGCCACGGCTTGCTTCCGGCTGGCGGCATCGGTCGCCCCGGCCGAGGTGCAGATCCACACGCATATGTGCTATTCCGAATTCGGCGATGTCATCGATGCCATCGACGCGCTCGATGCCGACGTGCTCTCCATCGAGAATGCACGTTCCGCACTGGAAATGCTCTCGGTCTTCCGCGATTTCGGCTATCAGAAGGGCGTCGGCCCGGGCGTTTACGATGTGCATTCGCCGAAAATCCCGGCCGTGGAAGAGTTCGTCGAGATCATCGGCGCCACGGTCGATTATCTCGGGCCCGAACATGTCTGGATCAATCCGGACTGTGGTCTGAAAACCCGCGGCGAACGGGAAACGACCGAATCCCTGGCCAATTTGGTCGAAGCGACGAAGATCGTCCGGAAAAAACTGGCCACCCCGGTCTGAGCCGGCGTCATCGAGAGGAACGAGTCGATGTGCACCCGTGTGTTCTGGAACGATAACGGCAGAACTCTGATCGCCGGCCGGACGATGGATTGGCCGGAATCGACCGAACCGGTCTGGACCATCTTCCCGCGCGGACAACAGCGCGATGGCGGTTCGCTGGCCGGGCAGTCGCTCGGCCTGGCGCATCCCCTCCGGTGGGAATCGGCATACGGGTCGCTGGTGGTGACGATCTACGGTCTGGGCACGGTGGACGGCGTGAACGAGCGCGGACTGGCGGCGCATCTGCTCTTCCTGCCCGAAACGAGCTTCGGACCGATCGATCCCGCGAAACCGGCGCTGCACGCGGGACTCTGGGCGCAATATCTCCTCGACTGCGCCGCCACGGTGAACGAAGCGCTGGCCCTGCTCGAACCCGTGCAGCTGGTCATGGCCGAAGCAAACGGCCACCGGGCGACCGTGCATCTCGCACTGGAAGATGCGACCGGCGATTCGGCCATCGTCGAATACATCGACGGCCGGCCGACCGTGCATCAGGGCGCCGAATACCAGATCATGACCAATTCGCCCACTTATGACGAGCAATTGCGCTTGCTGGCCGAACAGGATTTTTCCAGCCCGTCTTCCGAGATGGCGCTCCCCGGCAATGTCAATCCTCGTGACCGTTTCCAGCGCGCCGCCTATTATCTGAAGATGCTGCCGGAACCGAAGAACACGCGGGAGGCGGTCGCCAGCATTCTCTCCATCATGCGCAATGTCTCCGTTCCCTTCGGGGCGCCCTACAAGGATGTCGGGATCTACAACACCGAGTACCGCACGGTCATCGATCTCACCAACAGTCATTCCTTCTTCGAGCTCTCCACCGCGCCCAATGTCATTTGGGCCGATCTGAGCCGCATCGACTTCGCCGCCGGGGGTGCTGTTCGTATCCTCGATCCGGACGATATCGCGCTCTCCGGCGATGTGACGGATCGGTTCGCCACGGGAACGGTTGCGTTCTAGGGTGACTGCGAAATGGCCTGCTTGCAGACTTGGAGATCCGTGACCTCGGGGGACTCGCTGCGGCGAGGAGGTCCTTCGACTGCGCTCAGGACGACGGTT
>JBIQLF010000193.1:0-4388 GCA_044464585.1 Thermomicrobia bacterium | reverse complement strand
CCCAGAATCGAATCACCCACCGGCGACCGAGATACCGATATCGCCCACAGCCCCCCGGCCTCCGGACCCCAGCCTCAGGACCCAAGACCCAAGACCCAAGCCTCAGGACTCAAGACCCAAGACCCACCCTACGGCACCTCGATCCCCACCTGATCGGCATGCGCCTTGGCAATTGGGGTCGGTTCGACCACTGGAGCCGGTTCGGGCGCCGGTGGCGGAGTCCACGGTCTGGACCGGTCGACCCGGTTCGCCAGCACCTCGGCAATATGCAGCGCATCCCGCCCGGTGAAATGATCGATCTGCTGGTGACAGGAGACTCCGGCCACCGCCACGGTCGTCTCGGGTTGCAGTTGCTCGATCGAGGGGAAGAGCCGCTCCTCGCCGATCTTCCTCGAAATCTCATAGTGCTCGGCCTCATAACCGAACGATCCGGCCATACCGCAGCAACCGGCCCCGCTTTCGCTGGCCGAGCATCCAGCGGCCTTCAGGATCGCCATCGACGGTCCCATACCGATCAATGCTTTCTGGTGGCAATGCCCGTGGAAAAAGACTTCCGGATCGCGTTCGTGTTTCCAGTTGATCCCCAGCTCGCCATCGGCATCGAGTTTCGCCAGAAACTCGTCGATCATGAAGGAATGCTTGGCGATCAGCTTGGCATCATCGTTTCCGGGCAGCAGATCGATATACTCGTCGCGCAACATCATCATGCAGCTCGATTCGGTGCCGACGATCGGAATACCCAACCGCGCATGGGGGGCCAGCACATCGATATTCCGCTGGGCCGACTTGCGCGCATCCGCCACCAGCCCCTTGGAAAACGCCGGTCGCCCGCAACACGCTCGCCGTTCCTCGACGATGACCTCGAATCCGGCCGCTTCCAGCAAGGCCACCGCCGCCATCCCCACCTTGGGATAGTTGTACATGGCGTAGGTATCGTGGAAATAGACCACCGCGCCACGATTCGGCCGGTTCGCCGGCAGTGCCTGCACGTGTTTCCGCCAGCGTTTGACGAAGGTATTGCGCGTAAATGGCGAGAGCTTCCGTTCCGGATGGATCCCCATCGCCCGCATCATCGGCGCGCTCAGCGGGGTACGCATCACCCAGTTGGACAAGGGCGCAAACGCCGATCCAAGCCGCGACAGGGTGTGCACCCGGCCAAAGAGCTTTGCCCGGCGCGGCGTGCCATTGGCATCGTAATACTGGGCAAGGAACTCGGTCTTGAGTTTGGTCATATCGACGCTGGACGGGCATTCGGTCTTGCAGGCCTTACATGAGATGCACAAGTCCATGACGTCATAGACCGCTTTGGTATCGGTCAGATCGCCCGATTCGAAGATGTTGCCCGCCAGCGCATTGCGCAACGCATTCGCACGAGCGCGGGTGGTGTCCTTTTCATCCTTGGTCGCCATATAGGACGGACACATCGTCCCCGCTTTCAGCTTGCGGCAGACCGCCGCGCCGTTGCACATCTCGACCGCGGCCATGAAGCCGCCCTCACGGGAAAAATCGAGGTGGGTGCGCAGTTCGATTGGCTGATACGCCGGACCGAGCCGCAGATGTTCGGTCATCGGCGGCGCATCGACTTTCTTGCCCGGATTCATCAATCCGTCCGGATCGAAGATCGCTTTGAACTGCCGCATCGCCTGATAGAGTTCTGGACCGAAGACGATCTCGTTCAGTTCCGAGCGTTGCAGTCCGTCGCCGTGCTCGCCCGACATGACCCCGCCGAAGCGATGCGCCATCTTCGCCGCTTCGTGCGCCATCTCCGTCATCATGGCGACGCCCGAAGCGCTCTTCAGATTGATGAGCGGGCGGATATGCAAGCACCCGGCCGAGGCATGCGCGTAATAGGCTGCTGTCGTGCCATGCTCGGCGCACATCTCCTGCACCGCGCCGACGAACTCCGGCAGATGCTCGACCGGCACCGACACATCTTCGATGACCGGAATCGGCTTGTAGTCGCCCCGAATCGAATAGAGCAAACCCAATCCGTCTTTGCGCACCTTCCAGATATCGGCTTGCCGTTTGGCATCCAGCACACGAAGGGGCGCCGCGCTCATCGCGACCCCGCGCTTCGCCAGGTGGGCTTCCAGATGGTCGCATTTGCTGACCAGTTCTTCGTCGCTCTCGCCATAGAACTCGACCGCGAGAATCCCGGCCGGATCGCCTTCGACGAATGCAATACGGCTGGCATATCCCGGCTGCGCGCGGGTCAGATCGATCAGCATCCGGTCCATCAGTTCGACCGCCGACGGTTCGGTTTCGAGAATGACCGTGGCGGCTTCCATGGCCGGAACCAGCTCGGAAAACTGCAGGAGCACCAGCGCAGTCTTCTTCGGGGTTGGCACCAACTTCAGCCGCGCCTGCAATACCGTTGCCAGTGTCCCTTCCGAGGAAACCAGCAATCGCGCCGGATTGAATTCCCCATCCGGTTTCAGCATCTCGTTCAGCGAATACCCGGTCGAGCGGCGCCAATGCGGTGGAAAATCCCGCTGGATCAGATCGCGATTGGCTTCCCGAAAAGCCAGAATATCGCGCAGCAATCGCCCGCGCGGATCGTCGGCGGCCGCCTGCGCCGCCAGAGTTTCCGCTGGCACCTGACTCAGCTCCGCGACCCCACCCGTCGCCAGCGCCGCGCGCACATTAACGACGTTATCGCCGGTCATTCCATAGAGAATCGAATGGGCGCCGGTCGAGTTGTTGCCGATCACCCCACCAATCGTCGCCCGGTTGCTGGACGACGGATCGGGTCCGAACATCAAATTGTTCGCGCGAAGTTGCCGGTTCAGACCCTCCAGGTTCAACCCCGGTTCGGCCAGCACCGTCCGTTCTTCCACATTCAAATCGTGAATGCGGGAGAGATATTTGGAAAAGTCGATGACCAGCGCCGCGCCGACGGTCTGCCCAGCCAGGGATGACCCACCACCCCGCGGCAGAATCGGCACGTTGTGACTCACCGCCAGTTCGATCGCCCCGATCGCATCGTCCATCGACCGGGGGATGACGACCCCCACCGGTTCGATCTGGTAGTTGGACGCATCGGTCGAATACAGCATCCGCGAGGTGCGATCGAACCGCACCTCGCCATTGATGCGCGCTTTCAGCTCCGCCTGAAGCACACGGCTCGTTTCCACGTTCGCGCGCGTGGCCGGTTTCGGGAGAAGCACTGGAGATGTCGACACGGAACAGCACCCTTGTAGCACGGCCCTGCCGGGCCGATACGAAACCCGGGACAGGGCGCTCGGGAACGAAGCGAGTTTACCAAAGGGGGTCCGGACCGGGGAAGCCGGCCATACCAATGGATACCGGCGCCACGCCGATCGCGCTCGGCCACGAGCCCGTTCGAAGACCGGTTCGTGGACTTCACACAAGCGGAAACACCGAACGGGCGGCCCGATCGCCGCCCGTTCGCTCTCGTCGTTTCGAGCTCGGGACCTGCATCCGGCCCCGCGCTAGAATCCCGCTTGCTTGTTCACAACGTTGATCAACTCAGCGCCATCCTGCAACCGGCGGATGTTCTCGATCAGGATTTCCACGCAGCGTTTTTCTTTCTGCCACGACGAACCGGCCAGATGATGGCTCATCACCACATTCGGCATGTCCCACAAGGGACTATCGGCCGGCACCGGCTCGACTTCGTTGACATCCATCCCGGCCCCCCAGATATGCCCAGAGTTCAAGGCGTCGATCAATGCGGGTTCGTCGACGATGCCCCCCCGAGAGACCGCGATCACGATCGAACCCGGCGGCATCGCCGCGAACTCTTTCGCGCCCAGCATATGGTGCGTTTCTCGGGTGAGCGGCGCGGCCACCATCAGGATATCGGTCAACGCCAGCATATCGGGCAGTTTGTCGACCGGCCAGACCGTTTCCACGAATCGGTCCCCGCTACCCGGATAGAGATCGACCGCCAGCAACTGCACCTCGAATCCGGACGCCCGCTGCGCGATGGCCCGGCCGATCTGCCCGTACCCCAGGATGCCGATGGTGCTGCCCATGATCTCGCGCGGTTCCCGATAGGAATTCTCCCAGCGCCACTGATGCTTGTGCTGGTAGTCGAGCGACAACGGAATCTTGCGCGTCAGCGCCAACAACAGACCGAAGGCATGTTCCGCGATAGACGGCGCATGCGCCCCCCGCGTATTCGAAAGCACCACATCGCTTTCGACCAACTCGGGGAAATTCATGAGGAAGTCGACACCGGCGCTTTGCGACTGCACCAGCTTCAATTGTTTGGCGGCAGCCAGCACCTCGGCATCGGGACGTCCATAGAGCACATCCGCATCCGCGATCTCCCGCACCAGATCGTCATGGGAGTCGGCCCGCACGACAGTCAAATCCGGAATTCCGTCCAACAATCCGTAATTCGCTTCACCCTCGTTGGTAGC
>JBIQLF010000192.1:0-4418 GCA_044464585.1 Thermomicrobia bacterium | reverse complement strand
CTCAGGACTCAGGACTCAGGACTCAGGACTCAGGACTCAGGCCGCAACGGGGCTCGTATCCGGCGGGCGGCTGATGAAGAACGCCGCGATCATTCCGCCCATGATCAGGATGGCAATGATGATCGCGACCCGTTCCACACCGATCTGATCGGCCGCGATCCCGGCCAGCATGGTCGGCACCAGCGCACCCAGGTTCTGCACCAGTGATTGCGTGGCGATCACCTGACCCCGGAAGTGCAGCGGTGTCCGTTCCAGGGTGATCGTGCGGGAGGCGACCCCGACGATCGAGGAGGCAAAGCCGGCCGGGATCGAAAAGAGCATTACCAAGAGCGCCAGCGGCGGGATGCGCAAGGTCTGGGCCACGCGGTCGATCGGCAAGCGGAAGGTGTCGACCAGGAGCCAGTGGATATCTCCGAGAAATCCGAAGGCCGCAATACAGAGCGCGAACAATGCAAGACCGTAGACGGCGACCCATTTCAGTCCGACATATTTGCCGAGATAGGGCGCGGCCCGGAGTCCGATCAGCACGCCGACCGCCGCGGGAGCGAACACGAATACCGTGTTCTCCGAGGCGGTATTCAGGATGCGCTTGAGATAAATGGGCGCGACCACCACCAGCGCGCTCAATCCGATACCGACCATGACATCCGCGGCTGTGACGCGGAAGAGAATCGAATCGCCGGTCGCGACGCGCAATCCGCGCAAGAGCGTGGCGATGATGCCATCCGGATGGCGGCTCATCTGGGCCATCTGCCCGCGCAGCTCGCCAACGCGGATCTGGACGACCAGCATGGCCGATGTCAGGAACAGCGCCGCGCAGACCGCGAAGAGGTAGCGCGGATCGCTCAGCTTCAGCAGCACCGGGGCGATTGCGATGATACCGACCCCCTGAGCCGCAACGAGCGCCAGGTTCGAGAGTGCCTGCGCATTGACCAGCCGGTTCGAGGGGACGATCGAAGCCAATGTCGAACTCTCGGCGGGCGCATAGAACTGATGGATCATCCAGATTGCCAGCGTCGTGGCGAAGATTCCGGCCAGCGCTGGAGGGCGTACGACGAGCGCCAGCACGAAGGCGAACCGCAGGAGATTCAACGCCACCAGCAACGGACGCCGGGGCAATGCATCGACGGCTACGCCGGCGGGCAGGCCGAAGACGATGGCCGGAACCACCGCGCAGACGACGAACAATGAGTTATAGACGGACGAATCGGTCGAATCGATGACGAGCACGAGCAATCCGTACATCAAGGCGCCCTGGGCGACCTGCACGAGAAACCGGGAGATCCAGAAAACGAGGAAGATCGGATCTTCGAAAAGCGAGGTCTTCGACGCTGGCTGGGCGCGGAGTGCGCGTCGATCGGAGACTGGCATGGGCAGCGCGGGCGCGACAGCGACCGCCACGGCTGCTGGCGGCATGGCGGTCTCCGGCGGCGCCGGTTTGGGTGAAGCCGCACCGTTCGGAGGCCGGGGTGTTCTGGTCGAGGGTTTGCGGGTGCTGGTCCGTTTCGGTTTCGGCGCCGGCATGGGATCCGGGGGCGATTCCGCGGCGGATGGCGTCTCCTGACCGGCGCTCGCGATGGGCTCGGCCGGTTTCGTCTTGGCCCGCGAACGTTTGGGTTTCGGGGGCGTCTCGTCCGTGGCGGCCGGTTTCGCCTGCCGCTTGCGCGGCGGCTTGGGAGTGGATTCCGGATCGAGCCGTTGTTCCGGAGGCATAGGGTTCAGCTTAACAGTCTGCGCGGGGTCATGGTTCGCACCGGAGCATAGATGATCGGCAGCGCATCCTGAAACTCCTTCCAGGGGGGCACGATGTCGAGCAGGCTCGCGACCAGCAGGACGATGGCCGCGATCAAGACCACGAGCACGGCCAGCGGAGCCGAGGGACCGATCGACGAAAGATACCGGCGAATACCAAGCGATTCGATGCTGGTGAGGAGAAAGAGCACCCAGCCAGCGGCAAGGAGCATGCCGCCCAACACCAAACCGTCTCCGTGGGCGTTGCCCTGCCAGAGCAGAATGCCCAGATTCGTGATCAGCAGCAAACCGCCCGCAATGATCAGAACAGCGACGATCCCCCAGACCGATTGGGCGGTTCGCTCGTGCGGGAGCAATTGGCTGGGCCGGTGTTGGTGCGGCCAGGCGCCATCGACGGCTGCCTGGACGGCATCCAGCGTCAGCACCATGGCGATACTGACGCCGATCAATATCCAGAGCAGATGGTTGCTGGTGTCCAGGCTGTTTGGGAGATCAGGCATTCAGCGACAAGCGCGGTGGGTCGATCGGAACGATGCGGGTCGCCGCTGCGACCCGGCAGAGCGTAGCACAAACACGATATGGGTCCGGGGCCCACGGGCGAACGTCCGGGGGAATGCGTTCGACGATCGCACTGTCCCGAACACGCGGTTCCCGCGTTACACCCAGGTCGCGTCGAAGACGCGCAACCAGTTCTCGTAGCCGATCTTGCGCAACGAGTCGTCGTCGAAACCGCGGTTCCGCAGCTCGTCCATCAAGCGGGGCAAACCGGCGGCGTTCTGCAGATCGCCGGGCATCGCGGCGCCATCGAAATCCGAACCGAGGGCGACGCCGTCGATTCCGTTGCGGTCGGCAATGTAGACGAGGTGATCGGCGATCAGGGACAGCGAGGTGTCGGCCGGACTGGAATAGCCATCCTTGCGCAGGAAGCCACAGTGATAGTTGATACCGACCAGCCCGTTCGACTCGCCGATGGCATCGAGCTGCTTGTCGGTCAGGTTGCGCACCGCTGGCGCGAGCGCGTTGGCATTCGAATGGGTGGCCACGATCGGCCGGTCGGTGGCGCGGGCGACATCCCAGAATCCGGCCTCGTTCAAGTGCGAAACATCGACCATGATTCCCATCTGGTTGCAGGTGCGCACCAGCTGCTTGCCGAGATCGGTGAGACCGGGGCCGATATCGGGTGAGCCGGTTCGCTTGATCGGCACGCCCGTGCCGAAATTGTTCGGGCGCGACCAGACGATGCCGAGCGACCGCAAACCCGCCATGTAGAGCCATTCGAGCGTATCGAGATCGTCGTCGATCGCATCGGCGCCTTCCAGGTGGATTTCGATCGAGAAGATGTTCGATCCCATGTTGTACCGAATATCGTTCGCGGTCCGGACAATCGCGACCTCGCCGTCCGAATCGCCGACGATCCGGTAGAGCCGGTCGAGCTGATCGACCGCATGGTTGTAGGCCCAGGAAAAGTCGAGCGGCGGCGAGGGAAATTTCTTCTTTTCGGAGGGGGAGAAATCGGCCCGAGCAATCTCCGCGGCATCATCCTCCGGATCGGGACACCAGATGGCGAAGCATCCGCCGATCATGCCGCCCGCGCTGGCGCGAGGCAGATCGAGATGGCCCTTGGCGTTCTGCCGGAAGAACGAGCGGTTTCCTTCTCGAATGTGCTGAATGGTGTCGTTGTGCCCATCGAAAACTGGAATCAGTGCCACGCGCTTTTCTCCGCCTGCTCACCATCGATTGGTCGTCCGAACATTCCACAGGCCGCTATCATGCACGAAACCGCGCGATCGGTGCGGTCCGAATCGGCCCGTGCGATGAATGGCCCGCCCCGGATTGGAGGAGAGGATCGGACAATGAGTGAAAACCGCGTTCTGGACGGCAAGAAGATCTTGATCATGGGGGTGGCAAACCCCTGGAGTATCGCCTATGCCATCGGGCAGGCCATGCTCGATGCCGGGGCGACCCTGGCGCTCAGCTATCTGGATGAGCGCATGAAGAAGGACTGCGAAAAGCTGATCAAGGACTCGCCCGAAAGCAAGCTCTATCCGTGCAATGTGGAAAATGACGAAGAGATCGACCTGCTGGCCAAGTCACTCGAAGCCGACTATGGCACGATCGATGGCTATGTGCACAGCGTCGCGTTCGCGCCGGCGGCGGAACTGACCAACCCGTTCCGCGAAACCACCCGCGCCGGATTCACTACCGCGATGTCGGTCAGCGTCTATTCGCTGATCGCCGTTTCGGCCCGGATCGTGCCGTTGATGCCGAATGGCGGCAGCATCACGACCATGACCTATCTCGGCGCCGACCGGGCATTCCCGCAATACAACGTCATGGGGGTGGCCAAGGCTGGACTCGAATCGGCGGTGCGGTATCTCGCCTATGACCTCGGGCAGGAGAAGATTCGGGTCAATGCCATTTCGGCGGGGCCGGTCAAGACCGCTTCGGCGCGCGGGATTCCGGGCTTTTCGTCGATGGTGGAAATGTTCGGCGAGCGCGCGCCAATGAAAGATTCGTTTACGGCCAAAGACGTGGCGCAGCTGGCAGTCTTTCTCGCCAGCGACGGGGCCAAGGCCATTACCGCCGAAACGATCTTCGTCGACAACGGCTACCACGCGATGGGGATGTAGCTTCTGTCCGCCGCAATGGTCTCCTGCGGAATCCGC
>JBIQLF010000191.1:2272-4445 GCA_044464585.1 Thermomicrobia bacterium | reverse complement strand
TTTGCCTCTTGCCGGTCGTTCTTGGGGAATCGCCGCCCTATCCGGCTGTTGGAGTCGCCAGCGGGTAGGCCGACCATTGTCCCGCACTCACCAGCGCCACCGAGACATTGATCCTGTCGTTCAGCACTCCGGTATCCTCGGTGAACGTGACCGTTCCCCACACTCCGGAATTGCCCACCGGCTGCAGTCCGACGATCAGCCGGTCGTGCTGCCAGAAATGGCCGGCCTTTTGCACCACGCCGCCGATCTCTCCGCAGGCCATTACCTCGCCAGTTGCGCCATTGCGCGCCACGACCGAGGTGGTCCGGCCACCGAGCAGCGTCCCCAGATTCAGATTGTCGAGGACAGCTTCGCCATATTGCACCGGAATCGCCCCGATCGCGCCAGTGGCCGCGTTTCCGCCACCCCAGGGCGCCAGGGTACCCGCCCCCGCGCCATCGTATCCATCACCGGCGAGCTCGAAGGCCGCTTGTCCGGTCGGACGCACGCAATCGCCGGTATCGACCGTGAAAAAGTCGACCGCCACCACCTCGGCCACCGCCAGGGGCGAGGCGACCGGAGAGGCGGTCACATCCGAAGCGACTGGAGTCGCCGTCGCGGCCAGCGTTCCCGCAACAGAACCTCCGAAGAGTATCGATACCAGGAGTGGAACGACGAGTCTTCGTATTTTCATTGTCTTGCCTTCCATGCGAGCGATGACGACGAAACGTGTGCGAGCCGGAATGTACGCGTGGTATCGACCCGATCAGCACGGTGGGGTTTGCAAGCGACCCGGCCGCTTTAGTGGCGCCGCGATCGGACAGAGGACCAATGCACCAACCAGCCGATCACGAATCCGATACCCAGAAACGCGATCATGATGACCGAGAGCGGAATCTCCGAGGTACGAAAAACCCAGTCGATGCGTACCCGCTCGAAATTGCGCACGATGAACGCGGCGGCAATGACCACCAGCACCAGGAGCACACCCCAGCGGATGGCCAGATACCCGGTGTTGGCCGTTTCCTTGGCGCGCACGGACACTGGGCGCTTCTCCGGTTCGGATTTGCGTTCCACGTAGACGACGCGCGGTTGCGGTTCGTTCGGGTCGCCGGTTGGCGGTGTTTCGGTCATCGCGTTTGGTTCTGCTCCTCGATTTCGCTGCCGTCTATGGCTGGGCCGTCATCGTGGTGACTGTCGTTCTCGTTGTCCTGCTTCCGTTGCCGGATCACCCCGCGGACGGATTCTCCCCGTTCGACCGGCAGGTACGCAAGTTCATCCCGCAGCACGAGATCGTAGACCGATTCGTCGACCGCGCCGGGCGAGCGCATGACCTCGTGCTCGATCGCGGCTGCCCGGGCAATGACCTGCGAGGAGACCGGGGTCGTAATCATGAGAATACCAGCGATCAGGACGACCCGGGCGATGATCTGCCAGTCGTTGGTCACGATCGAGGCCATCGCGAAACTGATGGTGCCGAGGAAGACGGCCTTGCTGGCGGCGTGCATCTTCGAATAGATATCGGGCATCCGAATGATGCCGACGACCCCAAGGGTCATGATGAACACGCCCAACACCACCAGCACATCCGCCAGCCAGGGACCGATATTTCCCAAACCGCCGGAGAACATCAGAAGATTTCTCCTTCGCTGTGATAGCGAGCGGCCGCGATGGTCGAGACGAAGGAGAGCAACGACAACACGACCGCCGCGTCGAGGTAATAGCCGACTTTGCGGGAGTCGGAATAGAGAATGAGCAGCGCCACCAGCAGCAGGGTCACCATATCGAGCGCGAGCACCCGCGTCAGCGAGGAACGCGCTCGCACCACAGTCAATACACTGACACAGAGCAGGACTGCCATCCAGAGCGCCGCCACCCGGAAGACGATCTCATGCATGGCGAACTCCGGGGCAGGCGGCAGGCAGCAGGCGGCACGCGGCGCCGGGCTGGCAGGGGCGAGCACCGGGGGTTTCCGTTTTGGCCTGGCGGCCCACCGGGGCTGGTGCGGCGCTTGTCCGATTCGTGCGCAATCGGGTTCGGACCGGCTGCCGGGCCCATGGGAACAGGAGCTCCCTCGACTTCGCTCGGGATGACGACGGGTGCGCTCGGGGTGACGACGGGCGAACTCGGGAGGACGACGGGCGCGCTCGGGGCGACGACGGGTGCGCTCGGGATGGTGACGGGTGCACTCGGG
>JBIQLF010000191.1:0-2172 GCA_044464585.1 Thermomicrobia bacterium | reverse complement strand
GGGCGCGCTCGGGGCGACGACGGGTGCGCTCGGGATGGTGACGGGTGCACTCGGGATGGTGACGGGTGCACTCGGGAGGACGGGAAACGTGCTCGGGGCAACGCATAGAACCTGGTCATGGAAACACCTTTCGCTGGTAGCGGTCGTAGAGCGCCTGCATGTCGGCGCGGATTTGGTCCGGATCGCTGGCATCGATCACGTGCACCAGCATCATATGGCGATCCCAATCGACATCGAGCACGATCGAACCGGGCGCCAGCGAGGTGGTCACCCCAGTCACGACCACCCCCAGTTTGCTCCGCTCCCCGATCGGCACCGCCACGATACCGGGATGCTCCAGCTTGCGTATTCCCAGCACGATCGCGGCCACGCGAACCGATCCGATGAGGATCTCCCAGACGGTGATTCCGGCAAAGGGAACGAATGCGATCGCCCGCGCCGGCCAGGATGGGAGCGCGGAGCCTTCTTTCCCCTTGATCGGCGGCACGCCGCCCCGGAACACCGCCAGCCCGAGGACACCCACCAGCGCACCGATGGCGATATCCCATGGCGCAAGACTCGCCAGAGCGAGACAAAAGACGACCGTCAGCAGCAGCACAACCCCGGCTCCGCGAATCATGGCGTGACCAGCGCAAAGCTATGCCCGGCCTGTTCGCTCACCCAGAGGATCGGTTCGGGCCAGATGCCGATCACCACGGTGAGCACAGCCAGCACCACCACCACCGCCCGCACCGGCGCCGGACTGGCAACCACATTGGCCGACTCCGCGACCTCCGGCGACCAGAACCGCCGCTGGTAGATCTGGAACATGTAGACAAACGAGAGCACGCTGCCGACGACCACCAGCGCGACCACGACCCAGTTGTCCTCTTCCACGGCCACCCGGAAGAGACCGGCCTTGCCCAGAAATCCGCCGGCAGGCGGCACGCCCGCCACGCTGAACGCGCCAATGGCAAATGCGAACCCCGTCAACCAGCCACGAATATTCTCGGAAAGGAAGAGCAATGCCTTGTTGATGGCGTTGACGATGGCAAAGAGCACCGCCGCGGTGAATCCGGCGGGACCGCCCAACGCCAGCGCCACGAGGATGAATCCCACCTGCCCGATCGTCGAATACGCCACCACTTCCGCCACCGAGCGGCGAGACATCGCCTGCAACGAGCCGTAGATGATCGAGATGACCCCGAGCGCAAAGAACATCGGCGCGGCGGTGCGCAGCTCGTCCGGCAACATGCCCCCGCCCCAGCGGAGCAGTCCATAGGTGCCGATATTGGCGACCGCGCCACTGAGAATGGCGGCCACGGCCGGCCGGGTGCCGGTATAGACCGCGGGCAACCAGAAATGGAAGGGAAAAATCCCGAGTTTGATACCGAAGGCGGTAAAGATCAACACGGCGCTCAGGATCATCGATTCTGGCGAGAGCAACGCGGCGCGTTCGGCAATACCCCGCATATCCAGCCGCCCGGTCTGATGATAGAGCGAAGCGATTCCCATCAGGAAGAACGCCGAACCGAGCAGGTTGACGAGCACGAAGATGGTGGCCGAACGCAGTTGCCGCCCTTCGTCGCCATACCCGGTCAACACATAGGAGGCGATCATGGAGATCTCGAAGAAGACGTAGAAATTGAAGGCATCGGCCGTCAGAAAGACACCGGTCAGCCCCGCGCCGAGCAACAACACCAGAGCCGGGAACGATTGCGACCGCACCCCGATGGCAACCTCGAACACGAGCGCCGCCAGGAGCACCCCCAGCGAGAGCAGAATGAACGTGATCCCCAGCATGTCGGCCGTCAAGCCGATCCCCACCCCGGCAGGCCAGTTCCCGGCGACCATCGTCTGGGGACCGTCGTCGCGTACCTGTACCCCCAACGCTGCCACGGCCACGATTGCCGCGACCAGCGCGCCCACCGAAATCACGCCGAACCGCGTCCGCCTGCCATCCAAAATGGAAAGACACACGCCCGCTATCCAGAGAATGCCCAATCCGAGGACGATCAGCATGGCGGGCCTTCTCCGGAGCAAGCGGCAGCGATCTGCATTCGGTCGTAGTGCAGGATGTCCCTGTCCTGCTGTTGCGCCGTGACCAGGACCGGACGTTCGGCGACATTCTCCGTACCGCGCGCCCAAGGCTGAAGCCATGGGCGAGCGCGGGTTGCAGAAGAGTCTGGACAC
>JBIQLF010000190.1:0-4453 GCA_044464585.1 Thermomicrobia bacterium | reverse complement strand
CAACGGTGGGATCGCGCCGAACCGCTGGTGGATATCCCACAGTGTCCAAGCGGACGGCCGGTTCAGATGACGAACCGGCCGTCCACCAATAATGGCTCGCCATCGATCTCGATACGCCCGCCTTGGCGGAGATCGCAGATCAGATCCCAATGGATCGCCGACTGGTTGGTGCTGCCAGTTTCCGGATAGCCTGCTCCGAGCGCCATATGCGCCGTACCGCCGATCTTTTCGTCCAGCAGGATTTGCCCGGTAAACTTCGTGATCCCGAAATTCGTGCCAACCGCGATCTCTCCGAGTCGCCGCGCCCCTTCGTCGCTATCGAGGTTTTCGATCAGAAACGGTTCGTTCTTGCCCGCACTGGCATCGATCACCGTACCGGCTTCGAATTTCAGCCAGACATCGCTGATCTCGCGTCCCTGGGTGACCACTGGAAAGGAAAAGCGCACCTCACCCTCGGCCGAGTCCTCGACCGGACCGGTGAACACCTCCCCCGAGGGGAAATTGCGTTTGCCATCGGAATTGATCCATGTTCGCCCCGCAATCGAGCATCGGAAATCGGTCCCCGGCGCAATGAGACGCAGGTCTCGCTTCGGGGTCAGCCACTCGACGATACCACTCTGGAAATCCCGCATTGCCCTCCAGGCCGCCACCGGATCCGGCTCGTTCAATTTGCAGGCGTTCATGATGAATTCGGTGTAGTCCTCGGTGCTCATCTCGGCGTCCTGTGCATAGGCATCGGTGGGAAAGAGCGTGAGACTCCACGCATATTCGCCACTGCTCGCGCGTTGCATCCCGGCTTGCCGCAAGGCACTCCGGGCTTTCAGGAACGCGGCACTCCGCGACGGATCGACCATCGCGGCGTTGCGGGTATTCGTTTCGGCCAGCACCCGAATCGAGCAGTCGGCCTGTCTGCGGTCGAATGATTCGAATGGCCCGATGAATGCGAGCTGCTCATCGTTGCCTCCGCCGACCAGCGTCCCATCGAGACCACTGAACTGAGGCGCCAGCACCGGAAACCCGCCCCGCTCGACGACCTTTGCGTAGATTGCCCGCAAGAGCGGTTCGGCCGCGGTCCCTCCACTGATGGCAACGGTGCGGCCTGGCCTGACATCGACACAATAGCCAGTCAAGACCTCGGCCCATTGCTCGATTCGCGGATCGGTCATCGACTCGTCCCCCATACAGTCACGCGAGATCACCCATGCCCCGACTATACTTTCGCCGCCCGATCTTTGGCGTAGGGAGAGCATCATGACCGCATTGGATCATCCCGGCAGCACCGTTTCTATCGAAACCAAACGCGAGAACCCGAACATCATGCTCCGGCTCATCTGGTTCCTGCTGATCGGTTGGTGGCTTGGATTCTGGGTCATCCTTGCCGCTTATCTCTGCCTGGTGCTCATTCTGCCGGCGCCGCTCGGTATCGCCCTCCTGAATCGGCTCCCACGCATCATGACCCTGCGCGCTCCCGCCCGCGAGATTACGGTGCATGACGATCATGGGCATCTCACCGTCGAACACGGCAAGATCGACCAACGGTCCTGGCTCATCCGTCTTCCCTGGCTGATTCTGATCGGCTGGTGGTTCGGTGCTTTCTGGTTGCTCGCGGCGTATGCCGTCACGCTCTTCACCGCGGGACTCGCGTTTCCGATTTCATTCTGGATGTTTGGCCGCGCGGCCAGGGTGATCACGCTGCAGCGCGGGTAGGCCCGCCCCCTCTGAACGCTACTCCAAACTGAACGGCGGATATCGGTCGGTCATCAGCCAGGTATAGGCATTGATCCGGTATCCCCAGCGACTGACACCGGTGATGAAATCGAAGAGTCCCCGTGGCATGGTGGCGGTGATCAGGATGCACCACCAGGCGATGAACTGGGCAACGATCGCGGCCAAACCCACGAATGCGTACACGAAGATATTCGGGATCACCAGCAACCACTTGACGAAGATCAGCCAGCGGGAGAGCTCGCTGGGATACGCCAATTCCAGCCGGACCGGATATGGCCCGTCCCCGAACGGCGGATACTCGTCGCGCTGGAGCATGACATAGGCATTCACATTGGCCGTCCAGCGCATATAGGTCATCACCAGCGCGAAAAGGCTTTCCGGATAGCGTTTCGTGAAGAGAATGACGAACCAGGCGAGCCAGACGACCAGACTGACCACCATGCCGAAAAACGACAAGACGATGAGATGGGGAATCGCAAGGAACCACTTGACGAAAATCTTCCAACGTGAGAGTCGTTCTGGAAAATCAATTTCCAGGGTCAGCAATGGATCGCTGGTAAGCGAAAGCCGGTCGCTGGAAAACGATCGATCCCGTTCCAGCGCCGTCACCGGCACCAGGCTCGAACCGAGTTGCGCCCCGCAGTTCTGGCAAAATCGATCGCTGCTGGAAACCGGCGCGCCGCAAATCGGACAGTGTTGTGGATCGGCCATTCGAACCCTTTCCTAGGCTGCCGGTGTCGCGGCTGGTGTGCCCAAGACCGATAGATCGACCTGAATGCCATAGAAGATCTTGTCGATCTGCACCTGCCGGAGATTCACCGCATCCAAATCCCCCTGCAATACGAGCACGAACACCACATTTTCGACTCGTTGTCCGACCCCCTGGATGAATCGGCCACTATCCGCCCCATCGTCATAGGTAAAGAGCGCCACATCGTCTGCCTCGGTGGACGGCGTCGCGATCGGTGGCGGAACCGGTGTCGCACTCGAATCCGAACCGATGCGCTGCATCGCTTCGCCGATCGCTGCGCTGGCACTGGCGCCATCGACGATGACAATCGAAACGTCGATCTTCCCGTCAGACGTCACCAATGACACATAGCCATCGTGTTCCTCTACCAACCAATTGGTCGGGATCGGAACCGAGAACCGCCCGGCCGGATCGCGGTAAACCGCGTCCTCTCCCGCTTCGGGTGTGGACACCTGTGCTGCGTTCGCACCCGGTGCAGCAAACGTGAGAAGACCGACCAACAGCAGGCAGTATCCTGCCACCAGAGTCCGACCGAGCATCGTGCGCATCAAAAGCGTTCCTTTCCGTGCCACTCGAGTTTCCGGGACCCGATGTGCCGTTCGAGCAACGAACGACACGGGTCGAGCCGGTCGTAAACCATCCCTCTGTCCCAACCAAGCCGGCGGACAGATCACGGAGCGATCAGCTAATCGACTTCCTTGGCAATCACCATAACGACATCGCCCTGCTCGGTTTTCGCGCGGAATTTGCGACAGAGCACATAGCCGTCCTGATCGGCCACGATATCGATTCCCGGTTCATCCCAACGATAAAAATCATGCACCCGCGCCACCGGGGTGCCGGCAGTTACATAACTCCCCAATGGCGCCAGCGGTTCCGAAATTCCCGCGATCGGTGACGTGACCCACGTGTCGATATCGATATTCTGCACCAACCGTTGCGATTGGCCCCATTTGTCGGGCAGACGCAGGTCCTGCACCGGTTCGTCCAGCAGGCCGTAGTGTCGCATGACATTCAGGAGTCCCTGATGCGCCCAGCGCACCCCGTCGAGATCGGTGGACGCGCCATACCCCAGCTCACTGCCGATCGTAATCTTGCCCATTCGCTCGGCTTCTTCGGTCAAGAGACCGGTGCCCATGCTGCTGGTATAGATCATCGTAAAGGGGGTACCGAAGAGAAACGCGGTTTCCTTGAATTGTTGTTTCAGCGCCGGATCGTCCACCGCGTGGAAAGACATCGTCGGGACGATCTGGAATCCGCGCCCACCAGAATGGATATCGATGACGACATCCGAACGGGAAAGCACCTCATCGGTCAGGAACCGCGCCATACGATAAGAGAGCGACCCGTCCTCCCGGCCGGGAAATGCGCGATTCATGTTGATCCCATCCGCGGCCGATTCGCGCTGGTCGGCATAGAATGCCGTCACGCTGAACACTGGGATGACGATAAGCCGTCCGCTCACCAGGGTATTGGCATCGAAGGTGGTGACCAGGTTCTTCAGCGCCACCGGCCCCTCGTATTCATCTCCGTGGGTACCGCCGATGGCGACGATGGTCTTCCCCGGTTTGCCGGACGATGCCACATAGAGCGGCATCCGCGACCTCGCCCAATAGCCGTCGGACGTGAATGGCACCGAATAGGCGCGCGCGCCTTTCGTCTCCCAGTCGATCTTCGAAATTGGCGTGATATCGACGAGCATCTGACCCTCCCCGCAACGAACGAAATGTTGCGACAGCATGGCAGATTCACCCGTCCGGTGAAATCACCTCATCGCCGGTTCCGATAGACGCTGAGGTAATAGAAGGCGGCTCCGGCGATATTCAGCGCGACGAAGACGACCGTCCAGGCATTCTTCGAAACCGGAGGCCAGCTCAAGCCAGCGTCCGTTGATACCGGCAGATCGGGGTTCATCCAGAGCTCCCGGAACATCCATCCCCAGAACCCAATACCCGCTGCCACCACGACGAGCGG
>JBIQLF010000189.1:0-4482 GCA_044464585.1 Thermomicrobia bacterium | reverse complement strand
TGGAGCCCCGCGTCCGTACGCCAAGGGGTGTTCGCCCAGCCTTTCAAGGTTGGGATCGCGTGTCCAGACTCTTCTGCAACCCCCGCTCGCCCAGCGTTTCGACGGTGGGACCGGGCCGGAGCGATGGCGGATATCCCGGTGTGTCAAGTGGATTCCATCTATCACAGAACCCGAATCAGCGATGCGGGGTTGCCCAGGAGCGCTCCCTCTCCAAACCATTCCCCCGAGGAGTCATCCGGATTCCCGGTTATGCCGTGGCGCGGAGGCCGCGGACGAAGACGCGCTGGACCGCGAAGAAGAGCACGAAGGTCGGGATCGAGACGATCAGCGCGCCGGCGAGGGCGACCGGTGGGCCGGTGCGCGCATATTGGCCTTGCAATGAAGCGAGCGCAGTCATGATCGGACGGATGTTTTCGCTGCGCGAGAGGGTCAACCCGAAGAGCAGGTCATTCCAGATCCAGGTGAATTGCAGAATGAAGACCGTGGCGAAGGCATTGATCGAGAGGGGCGTGAAGATTTGCAGCAATACCCGCAGGGCGCTGGCGCCATCCAGCCGGGCGGCTTCCCCCAATTCTGGCGATACCGAAATGAAATGGTTGCGGATGATGAAGGTCGCAAACGGAATGGCGATCGCCGTGTAAAAGATCAGCAGTCCCCAATGGGTGTTGTAGAGATTGTTGTTCACGTACATCGAATAGAGGGGCGAGAGATACATCTGGAATGGAAAGATCGTGCCGGCGTAGATGAGCAGAAACCAGAAAAACCCCCATCTGACCTTGAGCGAGACGATGGCATAGGCGGCCATGGCCGAAAGCGCGACGGCCAGCGCGGCCCCCACGATGGCATAGAAGGCGGTACTGCCAACGGCCTCCCCCAGCTTGGCGATTGTCCAGGCATTGCGAACGTTGTCGAACAACGCGAAATCGCTCGATGGCAGATAGCGTTCGGTGTTGCGATAGCCATCGGTCGATTTGGACGCATTGATCAGAAAGAGATAGAGCGGCAGAATCCAGACGGCAGCCAGCAGGAAGAGCACGACATTGCGCAGCACCCGCCCCATCAGGAATTCCTCAGCGTGCGGCTCAGATAGCCGATCGAAACCACGAAGACGATGATGCTCAGCAGCACCGCGATCGCCGCGCCGTATCCGTGGCGGAAGAGCACGAAGGTCTCCCGGTACATCATCACGGCGAGTGTTTCGGACGACCGGTAGGGTCCGCCCTGGGTCATGATCCAGACGATATCGAAGGTCTTGAGGGAGTTCACCAGCGAGATGCCGACGACCACGATCGTCATCGGGGCGAGCATGGGCAGAGTCATATCGCGAAAGAGCCGCCAGCCGTCGGCGCCGTCCAGCCGCGCCGCCTGGATCGGTTCGGCCGGAATCACCTGCAAACCGATGATGAAGAGCAACACGCTCACGCCCACGGCTTGCCATGTCGAGGCGACGATCATCGACCAGGTGTTCAGGGGCGGTTTCAAGAGCCAGGAGCGGGCCAGCGAACCGAGCCCGGCCGCATCGAGCACGCTGTTCAAAGCGCCATCGCGCACGAGCATGAATTGCCAGACGGTGGCGATGGCGGTCCCGGAGAGCGCATAGGGTATGAGGAAGGGAAGCCGGAAGAGACTGCCGCCTTTGCCGCTAGAGCTCAGGACGGCGATGATGAGCCCCAACCCGACCGGCAGAATCAACGTGCCGATCACCCAGAGCAGGGTGTTGGTCAATGTCCGGGAGAGCACCGGGTCCTTCATCAGCGTCCGGTAGTTTTCCAGACCGACCCAGTTGGCCTCGCCGATTCCCTTGTAGTCGGTAAAACTCAGATATCCGCTGCGGGCAAAGGGATAGAGGAGCAGAATGCCCACCAGCAGGAGCGCGGGCAACAGGAAGGCATAGGGGGTCGAAGCGCGCAACAGGCGAACGCCGGCATTCGGCCGGGCGACCGTGACCTGGCCTATCGAAGCGGACGTTGATCGGTTCGCAGTGCTCATCGACTCTCTATTGCGAACCGTCGCATCGTTCGCATGGGCTGGCTGGTGCGGGGGAGCGGGCGGCCCAGCGTATGGGCCGCCCGCTCCCCCGCAATCCGGAGACTATTGCTTTTCGCGTTCCGCCCAGGTCTGGTCGGCCAGTTGCTGGATCGATTCGAGCACCTGTTCCAGATCGCCAGGGTTCAACATGAACTGCGCGAGATAGTCGACCGCGCCTTCGACGATGGGCACCGGCGAGGCTTCCCAATAGCGCTGGTAGAGGGTATATCCATCGGCAGAGATCATATCGATCAGCGCCTTGACCGCCTGGTTGTCGCTCACCGCTTTCGGGTTCGAGGGCGCGTCACCGATGAGGTTCGCGAATTCGGTGGTCGCCTCGGGGGAGACCCACCAGCTTCCCATCGTCTTGCTGTCGTCGGGATTGGGGGCATTCGTGGCGATGCCCAAAGCACCGGCCTCGAAGATGATCGATTTGGCCGTCGACGCGGGGTCGATATTCGGCATGATGAACGCGTCGTAATCCTCGCCCGGTTTCATGCCATTGGAAATGAAGACCGACTGGAACCAGCTGCCGATCGGGAACATGGCCACTTTGCCGGCGGCCAGATCGGGGCCGATGTCGTTGTTCATATCGGCATCGAAGGAGGTGAAGTAGTCGTTCTCGATCAGGCCCTGCCAGACTTTCATCGCGGCAACGACACGATCGTCGGTGTATTCGACGTTGCCGGCGGTCAGGTCGAGATAGAGTTGCGGATCGCTGCGCAGGATCATCTCCTCGAACCAGATGAACGACGGCCAGCGGCCATTCTGGGTGGCGCCGAAGGGAGTGATACCGGCGTCCTTCAGCTTGGCAGCCGCGCCCGTGAATTCATCCCAGGTGGTGGGGACGCTGATGTCGTTGTCGGCAAAGACCTTCTTGTTATAGAAGACCGGCCAATACGACACATTGCTCGGGAGCGCCCATTGCTTGTCATCGAAGGTGAAAGCCGCGGCGAGCGACTCCGGCATGTTGCCATCGGCAATGGCTTGTTCCCAGATGTCGGAAATGTCCATGAGGGCGCCCTGCTTGTAGAGGTCCTCGAGCCGGTAGCCCGACCACCAGGTGAACATATCGGGCGATTGCTTGGTCGGCAGAGCGGCCAGCAATGCGGCCTGATAGGAGGTGGTGTCGGAATAGGGGGTGGGCTCCCAACCGATGCCAATCGCGGCTTCGGCGCTCTGGCCCAACTGGACGAAGAAATCTTGCCACGGCGACTTGTCGTGGTAGAAGCTGAGGGTGGTATCGGCCGCGACACCGGAACGATGACCGAGTCCCATCGAAGCAGCGGCCGCGCCAGCCCCAGCGGCAGCGGCTCCCTTGAACAACTGACGACGATCGAATGTGCTCGTGAACACGCGTGAACGGAAATCTCGAGAATCGCCCATCTGCGAAGCACTCCTGCGGCGCCGAACGCGTCGCGCTTGCCGATACCGCTGTCGAAAAAGGCGGTGAGCGCCCGGAATGTCAGCGGCGACATTCCTCGACTTCAGTGATGCGCCGGGGCGGTCGCCCACTCCGGCCCGATCTCGTGCCGGGCGCCGCAGGCGAACAACCGGAGACGCCCATGGCAAGAGATCTAATCACTTATTGACTGTCAGGATCATAGGCGGGCGGAATCGGGGATGTCAACCCCGCCGCCATGGGCGGCACGATCTGGCCGCGGACGCCAGCTGGCGGAATGCAACCAGGGGGCTCGGACCGGTTGCGTCTCGGAGTGGGGAAGCATTGCGCTTGACGCGACCCTCCGGCGCCCGTACAGTGAGCGCAGAAGAGACTAGATCATTAGATCTCTACATGGGTGTTTCCGGCGACGTGCGTAGCATCACCACCAAATCAGCAGGCGTCAACCGCCCCAATCTTTCCAATGTGCTGACCAGCGGGGTGATCGACCTCATCCGCGAGCGCGAGCTGCAACCGGGCGACCGGTTGCCTACTGCCCGCGAGCTGGCCCGCATCTTCGATGTGGCCACACCGACGATGCGCGAGGCGCTGCGCAAACTCCAGGCGACTGGCGTGGTCGATATCCGGCATGGCTCCGGGATCTATGTGCGCAACGCCGAGCACCGGCTGGTGGTCGCCAATCCGGAATATGGCGATCTCGAATCGCATACCATCCTGCAGATCATCGAAGCGCGGGTGCTGGTCGAGCCGTATCTGGCCGAGCTGGCCGCCCGCACGATCGATTCGTCGACGCTGGAAACGATCGACACATTGCTGGACCAGGCCGCTGCCGAGGTGCAGTTGCGCAATTATCTGGAAACCAATGTCCAATTCCATACCATCATCGCACGCGCGTCCGGCAATCTGGTGCTGGCCCAGATCATCGAATCGCTGATCGAACTCTATTCGGTCGAGCTCGATCTGGTCGATCCGAATCTGGCGCTGGTGGATGGCCGCGCGGCCGATAATGCCGTGCATCGGGAAATCTACGCGGAGCTGGCCGCGGGCAATGG
>JBIQLF010000188.1:0-4500 GCA_044464585.1 Thermomicrobia bacterium | reverse complement strand
CTCAGGACTCAGGACTCAGGACTCAGGACTCAGGACTCAATCCCGTGCGGCGGTGTCCTGGAGGTCGAAGAGGCGGTCGGTGCGCGCGGCCATGATGAAGTCGTTGCGATGGAGACCGTGGATCTTGTGGGTGGTCCAGGTCACGCGGGCGTGTCCCCATTCGGTGAGGATCGAGGGATGATGCTGGGCACGTTCGGCCAGCCGGCCGAGTCGTTTGGTGAATGCCAGGGCTTCCATGAAGTTGCCGAACTGGTAGTCGCGTTCGAGACGGTCGCCGCTTTCGTCCGTGACCAGTTTCCAGCCGGGAAGCTGGGGAAGAAGGCCCTCGATTTCTTGTGCGGTCAGGGGTTGGTCGCCGTTCTGGCTGGGAGCACAGTGTTCGGATGCGAGTGAGGTCATGGCGCCAACTCCGGCTCGGTTTGGATGAGACTGTATCGAGTCTAGCGGGTTTCGAGCGGGAAAACGAATAACGCCGGGGTGGCTCTCCACCCCGGCGCTGGCATCGGTCGCTATCCGCGAACCGCCGATCTAGAGCTGATCGAGCTGGTTCACCTCGGCTGGGCAGGATTCGGTCAATGCCTGGATGGCGGTATCGTATGGACCGCCGTCGGCAAAGACCTTGGTGACATTCATGGCGCCCATTTGGCCGGCAAGGGCAGCCGCCTGATTGTTCTGCTCGAGCGCGCTCGCGATCTGATCGACCGAGTCGGCCAGCGCGTAGTAGAACTGCTCGGTCATGACCGTGTTGAGCTCGACGGCGGGCGCTGGTGGATTACTGGCCGCCTGCTCGTCGCCCATGGCGCGCAACTGGGTTGCAATATCGCGCACGGTGGCGGGGTCGATGGTGGAGGTGTCGGCCATCTGGAAGGGGGCGACCAGCGCGGCCGCGCGGCCGATTCGCTCCGCCATGTCGGTTCCCCATTCGACGAGGCCAGCGCATTCGGCGTTGCTGGCCGCAGCAATGGTGGCCGTTGGCTCGATCGTCGGGACGGCCGCCGTGGGAACCGCGGCCGTGGCGGCAGTGGGCGACGCGCTCGTCGAGGTTGCATCGACATCCGCTACGACGGCGAGCGACGTGTAGCCATCTCCATAGAGCACCTTGGCCACCGGGACGCCCTGGTAGATCTGGTAGACGATGATGCCATTCTGCGATTCGCCGGGAGCGAGATCGGCATAGCTGTAATCGGCTACGGTGGTGTCGGTGCGGTTGACATAGGTGGAGCTAAGCAGGAATCCCTCATCGTCGGCGATCTGGAAATCCGATGCGCTGACGCTCAGAACGCTGGTGCCGGTATTGGTCACGGTTACGTCGATCGCGACGTAGCTGCTACCGCGCGGCGGAGCCGACGAGCTGTCATACCCCTCGAATGGCGTGTCGATGCTGTTGACCGTGACCTGGGCGGCCTCGGCTCCGCTCGTGTTCATGATGGAGACCGGTGTGCCGGCCGCGACGGGAGCTGCCCGGAGGTCGAGGATGGTAATGAGCCGATCGTAGGACGGGCTGAAGAAGATAGTTTCGATGGAGGCATCCGCGAAAAGCGAGAATGGGACAACCCCGGTGGCCGTATCGCCGGGGGCCAGGGCATCCAGATACCCCAGCTCCGTGATCGAGGGATCGGTGTAGCTGACATAGGCAGTGTCGACCACGAAGCCGTCGGTATCGACTGCCGTGAACGAACTGGAGCCGAGATCGAAGGGCCGGTTGCTGGTGTTCGTCACGGAAACGGTCGCCAGCGCGTAGTGATAGCCGCGCTGGGGGGCGCTATAGGAATCGTATCCCTCGAATGGATCGGTAATGCTCTCGACGGTGAGTGTGCCGACCTCGGCGCCATCGGACCCGATGTAGGGGACGGCTGTTCCCAGGGAAATGCCAAAATCGCCAGATGCCTCAACGGCCGGGGTTCCCGTTTGCGCGCTCGTCAGGCCGGGCGCCATCAGGCTCATCATCAGGGCAACGAGCGTCGCCAGTGCCAAGAATCGTCTCATTCTCATCCTCCGCAGTAACGTGTAATCCATTACCACCGCCCGGGCACGTCCCGGCCAATTCGTCTCTAGTTGTACACCGAATCGCGGGCGAGCGGAAGTCCCGGCTCGCGGGTATTGCCCAGGCTGAGGCGCTGGCCGTCACCGGTCTCGCTGCGCGTTTTGCCTAGATTCGGCCGGTTTTCGCGGCGCTGCCTGTCTTCTCTTCACGCGGCTGGCGAGGAGGGAACGACGATGCGACGAGGAATGCCGTTCGAGGCGGATGCACCGTCCGGAGAAGGTGCCGATCCGCAAGCGGAATCGCGCGAGCGGTTTCGGGAGCGGGTGGCAGCTGGACGGTATGGCGAGCTGCTCGATGAACCCGTGCGGCGTGTGCTGCGGGAAGGCGCGGCGGTTCGCGGGGCGGACGAGGAGCTGGGCGCAATCCGGTTTGCGCTGGCGAAATTGCTGGCGGAAGAACTGGACGCCGGCAAGCTGGCCGCGGGCGTGGCGCGATTGACCTCGGCGGCGGTGCAGGCGATGAAGCTGGGGCAGACATTGGGCGATGCCGCCGATGCGTCGCTGGTCGAACTGTTGCATGAGATCTTGAGCGATTTGGAAGAGCCGGGGGTGTGAGTCTTGGGTCGTGGGCCTTGAGTCTTGAGTCGTGGGCCTTGAGTCTTGAGTTGTGAGTCTTGAGTCGTGAGTCTTGAGTCGTGAATCGTGAATCTCAGGACCCAAGACTCAAGCCTCAAGACATTCGGAGAGGGTGTGATGAGCGATTCAACGGGAGACAAGACGGTCGTGCCGTTTCCGGGGCAAGCGCATGTGGGACTGGAGCCGGCCAGTGCGTTCGAGGCGGTGACGCGGACCAAGGTCGAGGAGCTGGCGGAGGATGTGAAGGAGATCCGGGCGCGAATCGATGGGATCTTCTGGTTGATCGCCGGGTCGGTGGTGGTCGATGTGCTGTTGCGCGCGATCGGAGCTGGCCGATAGCGGCGCACGATCAGGCGCTGGAGACGCGCATTCGGGCGAACCGGGAGGCGTTCGAGCAGATCGGCACGTTTTCCCAGATTATCGCCCCGGGATTCACGTTGCGGCCCTATCAGATTCCGCCGGCCGAGGCGGTGCTGGAAAGTGTGCTGGCGCGCGATGGCGCGCAGTTCGCGGTGATGTTCAGCCGGCAGTCGGGAAAAGACGAATTGCTGGCACAAACGGTGGCTCGCCTGCTTTGGCGATTCCGAGCGGATGGCGGGTCGATCGTGCTGGCGGCTCCAACATTTCATCCGCAGGCGGCATCGATGCGGGACCGGCTTTTCGACCGGTTGCGGCTGCGCGCGCCCGGTTCGATTCTGCGCATGAAGCAGGGGTATATCGTGCAATACGGGCGCGCGACGGCCCGGTTTCTATCGGCATCGCCGCGAGCGAACCAGCGTGGCCAAACGGCCGATCTGATGCTGGTGGCCAACGAGGCGCAGGATATCGACCCGGTGGTGTGGGATACGGTTTTCACCCCGATGGGCGCTTCGACCAATGCCACCACGCTCTTCCTGGGAACGGCCTGGCGGCGGGATACCTTGCTGTCGCGGCAGATCGCGCATTTGTCCCAGCAGGAACGTGTGGATGGGCGGACGCGGGTCTGGAAAGTCGGTTGGGAGGAGGTGGCAAAGGTACTGCCGGCGTATGGCCGGCATGTCGAGCAACAGATCGAGCAGTTCGGGCGGGAGCATCCGGCGATCCGGACGGAATATTTCCTGGAGGAGCTGGACGATGCCGGGAGTCTGTTTCCGGCGCAGCGGTTGGCGCATCTGCGCGGCGAGCATCCGCGGCGGCATGCGGCCGAACCGGGGAAACGCTATGCGCTGGCGATCGATGTGGCGGGAGAGGACGAGTTTCCGGTCGAGCAGGGCGCGTTCGATCCGGGCGCCCGCCGGGACAGCACGGCGATCACGGTGGTCGAGATCGGCACCGCCGATCCGCCGTCCGGCGCGGAGCGTGCCGGGTGGACCGGAAGCGCCCTGGAGCTGCGGTCGCGGGCGACGGTGTATCGGGTGGTGGACCGGCTGGCGTTGACCGGTGCGCGCACGGTGGCGGTGCACGACCGCGTGGTCGATCTGGCGGTGCATGTCTGGAAGGTGAGCGCGGTGGTGGTCGACGCGACCGGAGTAGGCGCCGGGCTGGCGGCATTTCTGGAAGCGAGTCTGGGCAACGGAAAACGCGGGATCCGCGTGCTGCCCTTTCTCTTTTCCGCGCGCAGCAAGAGCGCGCTCGGGTGGGAGTTCACCAATCTGATCGATACGGGCCGGTTCAAGGAGTACCAGGACGATTCGCACGAGCTGACCCCGGACGGTCGGGTGACGGCCGAGTATTGGCGGCAGTTGCGCGAGGTGACCTTTCGGACGGCGATCGGACCGGGAAAGTTGATGCAATGGTCGGTTCCCGCCGGGCGTGGTCACGACGATCTGGTGATGAGCGCGGCGCTGGTGGCGGCCCTGGAGGGGATCGATTTGCGGAGCCGGATTGCGAGGGGGGCGTGAG
>JBIQLF010000187.1:0-4511 GCA_044464585.1 Thermomicrobia bacterium | reverse complement strand
TATTTCCGCATCGCGGCGGTCAGCCGGTCGAGCGGGAGTGCCAGGCAGGTCCGGTCGTCCACACCGGTGACATCCGTTGCCATGCAGAGCGCATTGACGATCGCTTCCTCGGTCGCCTCGATCGCGCCCAGGAAGAGCTTGGAGATTTCCGTATTCGGAAACGCGAGCACCGGCAATGGCTCGTGCCCGTCGTGCCGCTCGACATCGGTATTGCCCGTCGAGAACGCCAGGAAGAGATCGCCGCTGCCGTCCCCGGAGATGCTGCCGACCCGCGCCAACCCGAGACTGGCGCGTTGCGCCAATCGCCGGCATTGGTGCGGCAATAAAGGCGCATCGGTCGCGATGACGATGATGATCGAACCGGTGTCCTGATCCGGGCGTGGCCGGACCACCGATGGCACCACATCGACCGGAATCTCCTCGCCGACCGGCACGCCATCGATCCGCAAATCCTGGCGGCGACCATAATTCGCTTGCACCAGCACTCCGACCGTGTAGTTGCCCGACGCGGTCGGCACGATCCGTGACGAGGTGCCGATCCCGCCCTTGAATTCGTGACAGATCATCCCGGTGCCGCCACCGACCGACCCTTCCGCGACCGGTCCGCTCGATGCCGCATCCATGGCTGCATCGACATGCTCGGCCCGAACGTGGAATCCGTCGATATCGTTGAGCATCCCATCGAACGTCTCGCAAACCACCGGCAACGAAAACCTGAGATGCCAGCCCGGTACGTCGGTGACCGACCGGCGAATCAGCGCCTCGTGCACGGCGCCGACGCTATGGGTATTGGTGATCGCAATCGGCGTCGTGAGCAACCCCGATTCCGCCACCCAATGCATCCCCGTCATTTCCCCATTGCCATTGAGCGAGTGGTACCCGGCATAGAGCGGGTGGTTGGCGATCTCCTCCCGGGGAATGATGACGGTGACCCCGGTACGCACCGGTCCCTCACCCACCACCAGCGTTCCTTCGCCCGATATCAATGTCGTCTGGCCAACCCGCACACCCGCGACATCGGTAATCGCATTGAGTGGCCCGGGTTCCAGCATACCCAGCTCGATACCGATCTCCCTGGCGCGGGCACGTCCGTTCGGTCGCAGATTCATCGATTCCATCCTGTTCGCCTATCGTCGCGTGACCGGCGCATCTGTTCGCGCCTGGCTGTGACTTTCCATCGAGATGGTGGTGGTGCGTCTGGCTCGCCGGATTCGGTCGACTGCATCGAAACGATGATCGCCACCAGCTCCTCGCCGGTTGGTTCGGGATCGATCGTCATGCGCGGCAGCTCGAAACCGTCGTCGCTCATAATGGGATATTCCCGTGTTTCCGCGCTGGGGTCGCCACTCGCTTGGTCCGCGCCAGCTCCAGCGAGCGAATCAGCCAGCGACGGGTTTCCCGCGGCATGATCACATCGTCGATATATCCCCGCGCCGCCGCTTGATAGGGACTGGAAAAGAGATCCTCGTAATTCGCTTTGAGCTCATTGCGCAGCGCCGCCGGATCGGAGGCTCCGGCCAATTCCCGGCGGAAGAGCAGATTGACGGCAGCTTCCGGGCCCATCACGGCAATTTCGCCGGTCGGCCAGGAACACACGAAATCGGCCCCGATATTGCGGGAGTTCATGACCACATAGGCGCCGCCATAGGCCTTGCGCGTGATCACCGTCACCCGTGGCACGGTCGCCTCGCAGAATGCATAGAGCAATTTCGATCCATGCCGGATGATCCCGGCATATTCCTGATCGGTTCCGGGCAGGAATCCCGGCACATCCTCGAAGACGACCAGGGGAATCGAGAAGGCATCGCAAAACCGCACGAACCGGGCCGCCTTTTCGCTGGCGTCGATATCGAGCGTGCCCGCCAGCACCTGCGGTTGATTGGCGACCACACCGGTGCTGTATCCATCGAGCCGCCCGAAACCGCAAATGATGTTCCGGGCGAAGGCAGCGTGCACCTCGAGAAAATCGCCATCGTCCAGAACGGATGCGATGACGTCGTGCATGTCATACGGCTTGTTGGAACTCTCCGGCGCAATCGAATCGAGCGATTCGACCAGCCGGTCGGGATCGTCTCCGGTCTGGAATCGCGGCGCATCGTCGAGATTGTTGGAGGGAATATAGCTGAGCAGCACCCGCACCAGCTCGTTCAGATCGTCCTCGTCGGCCGCCGCAAAATGCGCGACGCCGCTCACCCGGTTGTGCGTATCCGCTCCGCCCAATTGTTCATGCGTGACCGTTTCCCCGGTCACGGTCTTGATGACATCCGGACCGGTGATGAACATCTGGCTCGTCTTTTCGACCATGATCACGAAATCGGTCATGGCCGGGGAATAGACGGCGCCGCCCGCGCACGGTCCGGCGATGATCGAGATTTGGGGCACCACCCCCGAGGCTCGCACATTGCGAAAGAAAACATCGCCATAGCCAGCCAGGCCCTCGACGCCTTCCTGTATCCGCGCGCCCGCCGAATCGTTGATGCCGATGATGGGACACCCATATTGCTCGGCCAGGTCCATGATGCGCACGACCTTTTCCGCGAACGCCTCGCCCAGCGACCCGCCGAAAACGGTGAAGTCCTGTGAAAAGACCGCCACCTTGCGTCCATCGATCGTGCCGAACCCGGTCACCACCCCATCGCCATAGGGATGGCTTGCATCCATCCCAAAATGGCTGGCGCGATGCCGCACCATCGTGCCCAATTCCTCGAACGAGCCCTCGTCGAGCAGCCGTAGCACGCGCTCGCGCGCGCCGCGTTTGTCCCGTCGCGCCTGTCGCGCGGCAGCGGCGTCATGTTGCGCGTCGATGTCCGCCTGGATCGCACCGAGCCGCTCGGTTCCGCTTCGCTGTTGCATGTCGATCGTCATTACACGCTCGCTCGATGTTCGCCGAATACGCGCTTCAACGCGCTCACGATTTGCCCAAGGGTGGCGCCCGCCAGAAATGCGTCCTGCATCACGGGCAGCAGATTGTCCGTGCCGCGTGCGGTCGTTTCGACTCGATCGAGCGCTGCATCGACCGCAGCCCGATTCTGCGCTCGCTTGTATGCCACCACCCGCTCGACCTGTTTTTCGACCGCTGCCCGGTCGATCCGCTGGATTTTCGGTCCAGCCCCTTGTTCCTCGACCACATACTTGTTGACGCCGACGATCACATCCTCACCGGAATCGCGTTCCAGCTCATGCCGATACGCATTCTCCGCGATCGCCGCCTGCACGAATCCCTCGTCGATGGCCGCGACCGCGCCGCCGTAGGTGTCGACCTGGGCGATCCATTCGCGGGCCTGGCGTTCGAGCGCATCGGTCAACGATTCCACGAACCAGGACCCGGCCAGCGGATCGGCGGTCTCGGTCACGCCGGTTTCTTCCGCCAGGATCTGCTGTGTGCGCAGCGCCAGGGTGGCGGCATGTTCGGTCGGCAATGCAAGCGCCTCGTCGAACCCATTGGAATGCAGACTCTGCGTTCCTCCCAGCACCGCGGCCAGACATTGATAGGCCACCCGGACGATATTGTTTTCCGGTTGCTGGGCGGTCAGCGTAACCCCGCCCGTCTGGGTATGGAACCGCAGCATCCACGATTTCGGATCGGTCGCGCCGAATTCCTCACGCATCATCCGCGCCCACATCCGGCGAGCCGCGCGGAATTTGGCCGCTTCCTCGAAGAGATTATTGTGCGAGGCGAAGAAGAAGCTGATTCTCGGCGCGAAATCATCGACCGCCAGTCCGGCATCGACCGCCGCGCGAACGTAGGCCGCGCCATTCGCCAGCGTGAACCCGATCTCCTGCGCTGCCGAGGCCCCGGCTTCCCGGATGTGGTAGCCGGACACCGAGATCGTATTCCAGGAGGGAAGCACCCGGCTGCAATAGTCGAACGTGTCGACCACCAGCCGCATCGAGGGACGCGGCGGAAAGATATACGTTCCCCGAGCCGCGTATTCCTTGAGAATATCGTTCTGGATCGTTCCGCCGAGCTTCGCCGGATCGGCCCCGCGTTCCTCTGCCACGATCTGATAGAGCAACAAGAGCAGCGACGCGGGCGCATTGATCGTCATCGATGTCGTGACCGCGGTCTGGTCGATCCCGTCGAACAGCATGCGCATATCATCGAGCGTCGAAATCGGCACCCCGGTGCGTCCGACCTCGCCAAGCGCGCGCGGATCGTCGGAATCGAGTCCGAGCTGGGTCGGCAAATCGAAGGCGACACTCAAACCCGTCTGTCCACGTTCCAGCAAAAGGCGATACCGCCGGTTGCTCTCTTCGGCCGAGGCGAAACCGGCATATTGCCGCATCGTCCACGGTCGCCCGCGGTACATGGTCGGATAGATCCCGCGGGTATACGGATAGACTCCCGGATCCTCGCTCGGACCCTCGGCATCGCCCACGCGATAGACCGGCGCGATCTCGATCTCCGAGTCGGTCACGATCTGTTTGGTTGCTGGTTTCCCCGTCACGCTCATCGCAATCGTCATCCCTCACACTGACGGGTAAGGATACGAGACAGGGCCGGGCTCCGG
>JBIQLF010000186.1:0-4604 GCA_044464585.1 Thermomicrobia bacterium | reverse complement strand
TTGCCCATTGCCTTTTGCCCTCTGCCCAAGACACGCATTTCGCAGTCGACCCCGCCGGCGCAACCCACCCGCCTTCGTCCCCAAACCAAACAACCAAACGCGGTACCGTTTTCCAACTCCCCCGTGCGCCCGGCCCAACCCGCCAGGATCCGTTCTCAGCCTCGGAGAGGCTTCGTCCTGTCAGCCCCAGGTTCAATCTAATCTGGAGAGCTTGGTTTCAACCTGGGAATGCTCCGCCCCGGCCATCCGTATCGCCCACCGCATCCTCCATTTTCACGGTCAGCCGCTTCCCTCGCTACGCTTCTAATGAACGTTCGGACGTTGGTCTACTTCCCGCGGAGGTGCATGCTCGATGCGTCGGTTTTTGCGCGATCAAGGTCTGACGCTGGCGACGATCGGGATATTCCTCGTCTTTCTGATCGCGCAGGCGTTCACGGGGCAACGGGTCTACAACGCCGATCGCGCCGAGCGAGACCAACCCGCCATCGGGTTCGCGAGTTATCTCCGTTCCGGCCATTTCATCGAAGCAACCTTCGAGAACTGGGAGAGCGAATATCTGCAGATGGGCGCCTATATTGTCCTGACCGCGTTTCTCGTGCAGCGCGGTTCGGCCGGCTCCCGCGATCCCGACGAACCGAAAGACGAACAGGAGCGGAAGGAGCCGGTCACCGCCGATTCACCATGGCCGGTGCGGCGCGGGGGAATCTGGCAAGCGATCTACGAGAATTCGCTTCCCATCGCGCTCTTCGGCATTTTCGCGTTCAGCTTCATCATGCATGCCTGGGGTGGGGCAAAGCTGTACAGCGAGGAGCAAATCGCGCAAGGCGGACATGGCTATTCCACCTGGGCCTTCTTGCAGACATCGCAATTCTGGTTCGAATCGTTCCAGAACTGGCAAAGCGAGTTCCTGGCCATCGGATCCCTGGTCGTGCTCTCGATCTTCCTGCGCCAGCGGGGATCGCCGGAATCCAAACCGACCACCGCTCCGTGGCGCAAGACCGGCGCGGAATGAGCCGGTTCGCGTCCTGGGTGGAGTGAAGAGGCCGGCGGATCAGCGGGGGCGGGATGCGCGCGGCGCTGGCAGCAGCGGTCCCCGCGCCCGGTGGCAGGTGAGATAGGCGAATCGGTCGGAATTGGCCACAATGCTTCGCTCGCTTCCCTTGGGAACCAGCACTGTCCGGCCCGCCCAAAGAGGATAGGTGGTGTCATCGATGCGGAGCGAGCCGTTCCCGGCCACTCCCACGATCAACACATCGACCGAATCGTTCCGGTGCGATTCGATTCCCTGCCCGCGATCGAAGACGAGCAGATTGGCGTTCAGCTCCGAATCGGTCAACCGCCAGGCCGGACCGCGCACCGCCGTCGATGCGGCAATAGCCGCCAGATCGGCCCCCTGGGCATCTTCGAATCGATGCGCCCAGCAGGCCGCATCCCCACCTTCGTCATCGATCGGGAAGTGTGCGTCGTCCATGCACGCAAGTCTGCCGTATTTGTCGCAAATTTGCCGGGGCCTCCACATCCGCGATTCCTGCGCCCATCTCCCCAAATGACCCGCTTCCCTCTACACTGAAGTGCTATGACGATCGCGGTCGATTCGCTGCCTGCTGAGCTCACGCCCGATGCCACGACGTCCGCGTCCGGTCTGACGGACGCGGAGGTGACCGAACGCCGCGCGCACGGGCTGGGCAACCATGTCGAGCTGACCACCAGCCGCACCTATCGCCAGATCATCGAAGACAACCTCTTCACCTTCATCAATACCACCCTGATCGGCATCGGGTTCATCCTGATCCTGCTGGGACAACCGAAAGACGCATTGATGTCGTCCGGGCTGGCGGTGATCAATGCGGCCATCGGTATCGTGCAGGAAGCGATCGCCAAACAACGCCTCGATCGCATCGCGCTTCTCAATCGGCCAACCGCCACGGTGGTGCGGGATGGCGAAACCAGCGAGATCGACCCCGGAGAGCTGGTCGTCGGCGATCTGCTGGCGGTCGAACCGGGCGATCAGATTCTCCTCGACGGGTCGATCGCCTCGGGCGAGATGGATATCGACGAATCGTTGCTGACGGGCGAGGCCGATGCCATCCACAAGAAACCAGGCGATCGCGTCTATGCCGGCACCTATGTCCTCGCTGGCTCGGGTCGTTACCAGGCCGAAACGACCAGCCAGGAATCGATGGCTGGCAATATCGCCGCCGGAGCGCGCAAATTCACGGTTTCGCTCACGCCGCTGCAACGCGATGTGAATTACATCGTCCGGGCGCTGCTGGCTATTGCCATCTTCCTGCTCGTGCTGGTGTTGCTCAGCTCGCTGATCTGGGAATACCCGATCGCCGAAACGGTCGTCGGCGCGGCGGTGATTCTGGGAATCGTGCCATCGGGGCTCTTCCTGATGATCACCGTCACCTATTCGATGGGCGCATTGCGGCTGGCGCGCAAGAACGCGCTGGTGCAACAGGTCAATGCCGTCGAATCGCTCAGCAATGTCGATGTCTTTTGCGCCGACAAGACGGGCACCCTCACCGCGAACAAACTGGTGCTGACCGAGATTCGCCCGATCGGCGATTTGAGCAAGGAAGATGTGCGCCACATGCTCGGCAATTTTGCCGCCAGCGTGCCCGGCGGCAATAAGACCAATATGGCCATCTCTGCCGCGCTGCCGGGAGAAGCGCAACCCCTGGTGGGCGAGGCGCCCTTCAGCTCGGCGCGCAAATGGAGCGCGATCTCCACCGATACCGATGAGCTGCGGGGGGTGTTCGCGCTCGGCGCCCCGGAGATGCTGGGCGCGCTCATCGACGATCAGGACGATCTGGAGCAACCTCGCGGCTGGGCCGCCCAGGGATGGCGCATTCTGCTCTTCGCCTACAGTCCGAAACCATCCCGCCTGAAGGACGACGATGGCGATCCGGTCGCGCCGCTCGATCTGCGTCCGGCCGCCTGGCTCGCGTTCTCCGACGAGCTGCGCCCGCACCTGCACGAAACCCTCGAAGGATTCCGCAAGGCCGGCGTGCGCCTCAAGATCATCTCCGGGGACAATCAGGAAACAGTGGCCGCGCTCGCTCGCCAGGCCGGATTCCCGGAAGAAGCCGAGCTGGTTTCCGGACTCGATCTCGCCAAGATGGACGATGCCGAATTCGACCAGGCCGCCGAAACCGGCGATATCTTCGGCCGGATCACCCCGGACCAGAAGGAGCGACTGGTCGATTCGATGCGCCGCCAAGGCCATTATGTCGCTATGACGGGCGATGGCGTGAACGATGTTCTTTCCCTGAAGAAGGCGAATCTGGGGATCGCCATGCAGAGCGGCGCCCAGGCGACTCGCGCTGCCGCCGATATCGTCTTGCTCAAGGATTCGTTCTCGGCGGTACCCGCGGCCTTTCGGGAGGGCCAACGCATCCGCCGCGGCTTGCAGAGTGTGCTGAATCTCTTCCTGGTGCGGGTCTTTACCGTTTCGCTCATCATCATCACCGTCACCTTCGTGCGGGGCGGATTCCCGTTCTCCCCGTCGACCATGACATTGCTGACGCTGCTGACCGTCGGTATTCCGACCTTTGCGCTGGCGCTCTTTGCGCATCCCGGCCGTGTGCCCGACCGGATTCTGCTCCCGCTCTTCAAATTCGCCTTACCGGCCACGGTCTTGATGTTCGTGGCATCGGTGACGGTCTATCTGCTCTTCTATTTCGCCAACGATGTCGATCTGGAAATGCTCCGCCAGGCAACCGCGGCCGAGGTCAACAATCCGCATGTGTCCGAGGCGCTGGCCAAGGACGCGTTGACCTATGTGATGATTCTGTGCGGGCTCTTTTTGGTGATCTTCACCGCTCCGCCCAATGACTGGTGGGCGGTGATCGAACCGACCGATCACGACTGGCGGCCAACACTGATCGCCGTGCTGATGATCCCGCTCTATATCGCGATCCTCTATTACCCCTGGTCGCGCAATCTGTTCAGCATTCGCCTGCTCGATTGGTGGCACTACGCCATCATTGCGGTCTCGGTGGTCGCATGGGCATTCGCGCTGCGCTATAGCTGGCAGAACAAGATCTTCAACCGGTTCTTCGGGTATCGGTAGGGCGGACAAAGGGCAAAGGGCAAAAGGCAAAGGGCAAAAGTAAATTAGGCGCATTGCCAAGGCCCGTCACCCAAATCGCTCCTGCCCCGCGCCGCTCGCCATGACCGGCGATATCGGGCAGTACGACACCGAGCACGCCTCCGAACCGCTCAACGGCCTGAGCCCGGTGCAGTACCGGGCTCAGGCGCTCCGTCATTAGCCTTGATTTATACGGTTCAACATTCGGGGAACGGATCCTACGGCATCCGCTTGGACACTGCGGGATACCCGCCGTCGCTCCGGCACGGTCCCAACCTTGAAAGGCTGGGCTACTACTCCTTGGGAATCACCCGGATTCCGTATTATTCGGCCCCACATTCGGGGAACAGATCATATGTGGCGATCCGTTTCCACCCGTTCCCCGATTGCTGACTGCTGACCGCCGCCTGCTGACTGCTGACCGCTGGCTGCCGCCTGCCGCCTGCCGCCTGCCGCCTGCCGCCCCTACCAGATCACCACTCGGTCCGCCGGGGCAACATATTCCGGATCG
>JBIQLF010000185.1:0-4736 GCA_044464585.1 Thermomicrobia bacterium | reverse complement strand
CTCGGGGGACTCGCTGCGGCGAGGAGATCCTTCGACTGCGCTCAGGATGACGGGGTTGGCGAACGGGCCCTCCGTGTACGAACCGTGCTCGCTCGCGGAAATGAAAAAAAGCAAGAGGCAAGGGGCGAACGTGGGAATGGGATGCGGCGTCCGGATGACGGGTGGACGGGTTTTCAGGGGAGCCTCGACTCTGGGCCACTTCCCGGCCCTGCGGAGTATCCGCACGGGTTCATCCGGATTCCCACCCACGCCAGCAGGAGCACGAGGCCCAGCAGGGGCGCTGCGGAGTATCCGCGCGGGATCGTCCGGATTCCATATCAGGGGTGTTAGCCCAGCCTTTCAAGGTTGGGAACGCCTCCGAGCACCTGGCCCAGACCCAAGGATTCGAGCGGATTCCGTATAGTGAAGGGCGTTCGACGGAAACGCTTCGCCCTCCCCGATCCTCGCGCGCCGGATCAGATTCCGCTGTCGACCGGCGGATTCATACGAAATCCGGGTGATTCTTCAGGGGTATTAGCCCAGCCTTTCAAGGTTGGGAACGCTCCGAGCACCTGGCCCAGACCCAAGGATTCGAGCGGATTCCGTATCAGGGGTTCGTATCAGAGCGTTTCCACGATACGGCAGAGACGTTCGACCCCGGGGACCGTGATCGAATCGAGCACGACCTGCATATGATCGATGCCGGTGGCCGCCACCACGCGAAGAAACTCGGCGATCTCCTCGTCACTGCCAGCGAAATGCGGCGCTTCGGGAAGATCGTTACCAAGCACGCCATCGATCCCCTGCAAGCGGACGAAGACGGCGGTGGTTCGTTCGAAGCTGCCGGGAGCGAGGTTTTGCGCCGCGGCGATGCCATCGACCTTTGCGAGCAGAGCGGCGAGCCGGGCCGGTTCGTTGCCCCACCAGCGGGGCCAGCCATTCCAGTAGTGGACGTGCGGCAACGCCAGTTCGAGCATCTTGTCGCCCTGCGAGCCGATCATGAGCGGCGGCCCCTGTGGACGCGGTCCACGAGGACGCAACTCACAATCACGGGCGGAATAGTAGGTCCCCTCGAAGTCGATCTGCCCATCTCGCAGCAGGGTGCGAATGATCGTAAAGGCTTCCTCGAACCGGGCGAAGCGATGATCGAACGGGAATCCATAGGCGTGGTATTCCGGTTCGTTCCAGCCCGCGCCGAGTCCGAGAACGAGCCGCCCGCCGCTGATCTCATCGAGGGTATCGGCCATCTTGGCGATCAGGGCCGGATTGCGGAATCCGGTGCACAGCACCAGGGGACCCAGCTCGACCCGGGTGGTGATGGCGGCGATCGCGCAGAGCATCGACCAGCATTCCCACGGACCGGTGACTTCGCCCGATGCGCTGCGATAGAGCAGGTGGTCCGGCATCCAGATCGAATCGAGTCCGCCATCTTCAGCCGCGCGGACCAGCGCGGCCGTTTCCTGCCAGCCAACGACGCGTTCGTTTTCCGGAAGATGCAACCCGATTTTGACAGCACGCGACGATGGCATCCGAACTCCTTCCCGGTTGGCAATGGTCGATGATATTCCGATTATGAACGGTTCCAACAGGATCGGCACACCGGTCGCCATACCCATGCCGATTCGCTCAGCCCGCTGGCTCCGGATCGTCCAGATCGAGGTTCGCTTCATAGATATAGAACGTATCGATCATGATCCATTGGGGCAATCGCTCTCCCAGATCGTTGGAAAACGCCGGAAGCGCGTTCCCCGTGACCGGATCGAAGAGCTGCAATTCGACCCGGTAGGCACCCGGCGGGATACCGGCAGGAATCTGGATCGGTTGATCGACCCACCAGAGCCCATGGCGAACGGGCGACTGGAGATCGAGCGGACCCTCGGATTGCCAGAGCGCAGTGCCGCTCGAATCGACGACGCGCATCCGGATGCCGGCCGCATCGCCAATGGCCGGTTCGAGCTGGTCCCAATAGAGGGTTTCGCGGACTGTCTGGCCCCGCACCACCGAATCCTCCACATCTCGCCCAGCGGCGACCAGGCGGCCCATACCAGGGATCACCACGATACCGGTGGGGCCATTTTCCAGATAGGCTGGAATGGGGTCGTCGTGAATATCGTAGAGCTCGGCGTAGTCGAGACCATTCAGGGTTACGGTGAGCAACGGGGTTCGCGGTTCGATCGACTTCAACAGATCGGGCCAGATGCCATTGCGTGTCAGGGGCGTGACCGAGAGCAGATAGTAGTCGGCCGAGGCCCAGCGAAAGATACCGCCGGGATCGTCGACGAACGCCGCGAACCGGGCCCGGCCATCGAGAAAATAGGACAACGGGGTGCGCCAGGCTTCGGTGGCGACGACCAGGTCGCTCGCATCCGGTTGGGCATTCAGATAATCGGCGACCTGATCGAATCCTTCGCCCCATCCGACCATCATGGCGCTGGTGGCCTCGGCGGTCCCCCCCATGAGCGGGCTGTAGTAGCTCAGATAATAGGGAGCGGTTTGGGCCACCCCGGAGAGCTGGATCCCCACGGCCAGGATACTGGCCAGCAACGGCCAGGCGACGGTTGGTCCCGGCAATCGTTTCCCGATCAGCCGGGCGGACATCAGAATCCCCCAACCGGCCGCCAATGCAATCAACGGGAATGCCGGCAGCGCATAGCGATCGAATTTCTTCGCCGCCAGCGTCATCAACAGGAGATAGACCCCGGCGCCGGTCAGCAGCCCGAGCACGATCCGCCGTTGCACCCGGGCCACCAGCCAACGCCGCCCAAACGCAACCAGACCGATCGCCAGCAGAAATCCGGCGACCGTCGCCGGTGTGGCCCGCCAGAGCAAGGCGATCGGATAGAAACGGAAACCCGGATCGCCGGTAAAGAGCTCGCCATCGAAATAGATGACCCGCTCATGCCCCGCGATGGCGGCGGTTTCGGCGAAGGAAAACATCCCGGCGAACACCGTTCGCGGCGCGGTCGAGAGTGCCGGCCAGACTGCCAGCGCGGTCGTGAGCATCGCCGCTCCCCAAACCAGCATCGGGCAAACCACATCCGAGACGAATCGATCGAATCGCATCCCCCGGTACGGGCGATTCCCTGTGGTCGCCCTCCCGCCATGCCGCCCTCTCTGGAAACTCCTCCGGCCTCCAAGCCCCGGACTCCGGACTCCAGCCCCCGATCCCCACCCCCAATCCAATACGAGCAACAATCCGAAAATCGGAAGCAACACCGCCAGCTGCGCGCGCGTCAAAACGGCCAGTGCGCTCGCGATTCCGCAAGCGACCAAATCCCGTTTGCGCCGTCCGCGATGGACGAAGACGAGCATGCTGACCATGGCCAGCAGGAAGAAAAGCGCGGCGAGCGCATCGACATGCAGCAGCTTGCCGAGACCGATACCGAACGGTTCGAGCCCAATGAGCAAAAACCCCAGCACGACCTCCGGCAATCCCAGCAGCCGTAACGCATACCAGAACGCCAGCGCGAAGACGATGGCGCCGAAAACGATCAACACCTGTCTGGCCGTGACGAGGACGGTCAGCGGATCGTAGCCATATTCCTCCAGCACCGAAGCGATGTAATTCTGCCGCTGGGTGATTTGCGTTCCGACCTGCGCCGGATAGTCCCGCGCGGCGAGAAAATAGCCGATCGCCCCGGCCCACATGACCGGCACACCCGGATGGGCATATTGATAGGTCGCTGGCCAATCGCGGCTGGCCAGCGCCTGAGAGAAGTTCGCCGAGCGAGCCAGCCAGATCGGTTCATCCGGGGTGACCATGCGATCGAGCTCGGTGATCCGGGGGACTACGAACGCGCAGACGACCAATGCCAGCATCGACAGGCGAAGCCAGAGAGCCATTTCCGATCCGGGTTGTGCCATCCGGCGGCGCGCATCGCGTTTCGGCGCCGCGATCGACCCCATGCGTCTGCGGATCGAATGGTTCTCCTCGGGTCGCACTTGTTGCTGAACGTTGGACACTGGACAGTCTCTGCAGGTTGCGCTGGTCGCCGGCGGGCCGGGTGGGCATTATCGGCTGCATTGGAATATCGCGTCTCGTGAACCGGGGCGTATGATTGCCGCGATTCGGGAAAGGTATTGCATGAGCACGGCAATCACGATCTGGTGGGTGGGGATCGGTGGATTTCTGGGCGCCAATGCCCGCTATTGGCTGGGCCGCGCGATCGTGGAACGGACCGGCAGCGCGTTCCCCTGGGGAACGCTGCTCATCAATATCACCGGTGCGTTTCTGATCGGGGTGATCGCGGAAGTGCTGCTCATGCGGCAGGATGCGCCACCGGCGTGGCGATTGTTCTTGGTGATCGGGGTTCTGGGTGGGTACACGACCTTCAGCTCCTATGCGCTGGAGATCGTGGCATTGCTGCAAAGCGACCGGACGATGCGGGCGCTGGCGTATCTGGCGTTCAGCAACGTGGCCGGGATTGCGCTCTGCCTGCTGGGAGTGACCCTGGCGCGGCGCTTGGCGTAGGGCGTCGATTTTCCGGAATTCGAGGATTGCGGCATGGCCTGGTCAATGGTCGGGCGCATGGCTGATACGAAACCCGGGTGATTCCTAAGGGGTATGAGCCCAACCTTTCAAGGTTGGGACCGTGCCGGAGCGATGGTGGATATCCCGGAGGGTCCAGGCGGATTCCGTATGAGGGGTGTTCGCCCAGCCGTTCAAGGTTGGAAATGCCTGCAGGGTTCGAGCTGATTCCGCATGAGATGGAATGCGCACGCGCACCATCGAACCGTGGAATCACGATAGCCCGGTT
>JBIQLF010000184.1:0-4814 GCA_044464585.1 Thermomicrobia bacterium | reverse complement strand
TCCGGGATCAGCTCGTGCAGCTTCTGCACCACCCGGCCAATGGACTTGACGCGGTTATGGACGAAGAACACCTGGCCGCCTCGTTCCATTTCGCGCAGGACGACATCACGAATGAGCTGGTCGTTCGTTTTGGTCACGAATGTGCGAATCGGCAGGCGCGCATTCGGCGCCGTTTCGATCACGCTGATATCCCGAATACCGGCGAGGGCGATATGGAGGGTGCGGGGAATGGGGGTCGCGCTCATCGTGATGACATCGACTTCGGTGCGCAATTGCTTGAGGAATTCCTTCTGGCGAACTCCGAATCTCTGTTCCTCGTCGATGACGACGAGTCCCAGTTCTTTGAACCGGACGTCGCGTTGCACGAGCCGATGTGTTCCGATGACGATATCGATCGAGCCATCGGCTAGTCCTTTGACGATTTCTTTCTGTTCCTTATCTGATCGGAGGCGCGAGAGCATCTCGATCTCGACCGGGAATGCGGCGAGCCGCTGGGTGAAGGTCGAAAAATGCTGCAGCGCCAGCACTGTGGTCGGAACCAGCACCGCAACCTGTTTGCCCGCATTGACCGCCTTGAAGGCTGCTCGCATGGCAACTTCAGTCTTGCCAAATCCAACGTCGCCACAGATCAGCCGGTCCATCGGCTTGTCGGAATGCATATCCCCTTTGACATCGACGATGGCTTTGGCCTGATCGACCGTTTCCACGAACGGAAAGGAGGAATCGAGCTCGTGGTCCCAGACCGTGTCGTCTCCGTATTGGAATCCCTTGGCCGAATCGCGGGCGGCATAGAGATTGATCAGCTCGTAGGCCATATCGCGCACCGCCCGCCGGACCCGCCGTTTCGTCTTGATCCATTCGCCGGAACCGAGCGTATTGAGTGCCGGGGACAAACCACCCGATGAGTAGACCGTAACCCGGTGCGACTGATCGACCGGCACATAGAGACGCTCGCCCTTGGCAAATTCGAGCAGCAGATATTCCCGCTCGACTCCCCCCTGTTCCATCCGGATGAGTCCCTGGAATACCGCGACTCCATGGTCGATATGGACGACGTGATCTCCGGGTGTGAGCGATGCAGCGAAGGCACGAGCGGCTTCCTTGCGCTTCGGTTCACGAGTGCGAATCGCTTTATGGAATCCGTAGAGTTCCAGATCGGTCAGCAGCAACAAGCGCGCACCGGCGACTTCGAACCCGCCATCCAGATCCGAGGGCACGATCTCCACCTCTCCCGGAGCGAGCGCACGTCGTGGACCGCGCGCATCCCCCTTGGAGCGGCGAGGAAAGATGTCATGTTCCTCGAGAATATCGGTCAGGCGCTCGACTTGATCGGTGGCGATTGCAACCCGCCATCCGGTGCGGGACCGATCGGTAACGGCCGTGACGATGTCGGTGATCCGACCGGCGAACTGGGTCGGATTCGTCCATCCGTCGAATGCGATCGTTTCGAACGAGGTCTCCTCCGGGGCGCCGAAGATGATCTGCTGCTGGTGGCCGAGCGCGCTGAGCAGCGTATCGAACTGGATGAATGGGGCCGGCATGCCGGCTGGCAGCTCGTGGCTGCTGACGGCGGCCAAATAGTGATCGCGCGCGTGTTCGTCGCGTTGTGTACCGGCAAGCTCGACAGCGCCTGGATCATCGAAGATGATCAGTGGATCGGACGGAAAATGATCGATCAGCGTGGTTGGCGAGTCCAGAAGCCAGGGTGCGAAGAGATCGATCGAAGCCGGCGGGATGCCATCGAGCGCTCGTTCGAGCGTGCGCTCCAATTCCTCTCGGACCTCGAACCGCAGATGAGAAAGATCGAGCCTCCGGAATGAGGCCGCGGCGCTGGGGAGCTTCCAGACTGGCAACTCGATTGCCGGAAGGAGGGTGAGCGTGTCGAGTCGTTCGAGCGAGCGCTGGGAATTCGGATCGAAGAGCCGGATGCTGTCGATTTCGTCCCCGAAGAAGTCGACCCGGGCAGGTCCGTTGGCGCCTGGTGCATAGATGTCGACGATGCTGCCCCGGCGAGCGATCTCCCCCACGCGCTGAACGATCGTGACCGGTTCATATCCCACCGAAGTGGCCCATCGTGTCAGGTCGGATTGCCGCAGTTCGTCTCCCCGAGCGATTCGACGAGTCATCCGAACGAGATCGTCAGGGGGCATGACAGCATGGGTGAGCGATGCCGCCGATGCAAAGACAATGGATGACCGTGGAGATTCGTTCAGTTGAGTAAGCGCCGCTACATAATCGGCGCTCTGATCGGAATCGCGGGACAGTCGTTCGTATGGCAAAGCCGCGGGAGCTCGCCAGTGGATGACCGTGCGATCGCCGGTCGAGAATTCCGACACCGCCGAAGACAGGACATCGGCTCGATCGGAACGGCTGCTCAGCACCAGCATCGGACGTTCGGTGACCGACGCAAGCGCGGCGATCACCGCGGGCCGGGCGGCATACGGCAGGTCTTCGACCGCGATGCTCGAACCGCCCGCGACGCGCGCGAGCAGACGTTCCAGCGACGGGTTCGATCGGAGATCGGCGATCAAATGGACGAGTTTCATGGGCGGAATTCCAGACCGGAGGGGACACGAAGTGACCTCCAAACCCCAAATGCATGGGGCCGGTGGCAACCTGTAAATTCTACCATCAGACCAGTCGATTCTCCCGTACAATGCCGTCCACTGAAGCCGTATACCCGAGAGCCTTGCGCCCGTGAGTTGGCCACGCCGAAACCTCATTCTGGTGATAGCCGTCGTGTTGGGGATCGCACTTGGCATAACCGCGCTGCGCGTCTACGACAACAGCTCCCGGCCGAACATCATCATCCGCGACGCGGCGCAACCCCGGACGATTTCCGTGCAGGTCAGCGGCGCCGTCGCCGCACCGGGTGTCTACCGGCTCGATCCGGATGCTCGCGCTGGGGATGCGATCGCGGCGGCCGGCGGCGCGGCGGACGATGCCGATCTGGCGCGGCTCAATCTCGCCCGCCGGTTGCAGGATGGCGAAGAATTACGGGTGCCCGCTCTGGAGCCGACGCCCGGGCCCGGGACCGTCGTCTCTGCATCGAGCGCGGGGCTCATCGACATCAACACTGCGTCAGCGGCAGAGCTCGATTCCCTGCCCGGGATCGGACCGGCCCTGGCCGATGCGATCATCGAATATCGAACGGATCATGGACCGTTTGGGTCGATCGACGAATTGGCGCGGGTTCCCGGGATATCGGCCCGCATGGTCGATAACATGCGCGAACTGATCTCGGTTTGATCGATGCTTGGCCTGGCGCTCGGTCTCGCGTTCCTTTCCGGGTTCGGTCTTGGCGCTGTCGCGGTGGTGATCTGGGCGGGACTGGGATCACTGGTTCTTGCGCGGCAAAGCATGTCAGTCGCCGCGGTAACCGTGATCGTCAGTGGAGCCGTTGCCGGCGCTGGTTACGCGCACATGGCCTCTGCTCCGGCGGCAATCGCACTTCCGCCGGGAGCGTTCGAAGGGATCGTGCAGGTGATCGACGGTCCGTTCCTCACGCAATCGGGTCAGCGATTCACGGTGCGGCCGGAGCTCGATTCCGCCACGGTCCTGTGTGCCTATGCCGGACCGGAACCGAGACCGCTGACGCATGACCGGGTATTCGTCCAGGGCGCCATCACCTTGTTGCCTGATCTTTCCGATCTCGGCGATGTCGCGGCGCGAATCCGGGGATGCGACGCTCAGCTTCGCATTCGATGGATGCGTATTATGGAATCAAGTTCCGGCCTCCCGGCGCTGCTTTCCCGCTTCCGGGTTGCCTTGTCGGATTCGCTGATGCAATCGGCCTCGGGTGACACCGGAGCGTTGCTCAGTGGGTTGGTGACCGGAGACGATGGGGCGCTGTCCGGAGGCGCGAGCCGCGCATTTCTCTCCTCCGGCACGACCCACATCACCGCAATTTCTGGCGCAAATTTCGCCACATTGACACTGTTGCTGGGAGTGCTGGCAACCGGTTCGATGCGCCGAAATGTCCTTTTCGTCACCGGGGCGTCGATCATCATTTGGCTCTATGCGTTGATGGTCGGCCTGGAGCCGTCGGCGCTGCGGGCCGCCTTACTGGCGATTGCCGTGCTCATCGGCCGGTGGATCGGACGGCGGCCCGACGTGCTGACCCTGACCGTTCTGCTTGCCGCACTGCAAGTCATTCTTCGCCCGGCCGATTTCGCCACACTTGCATTTCAGCTTTCGCTTTCGGCGACAATTGCTCTGATCGTCGTGTTCGATGGGATGGGGAGAACCGAGCGGTGGTCCTGGCTGGCAACCCTCGGGATGACGATCTTTGCGGCCCAGCTTGCCACGGTTCCGATACTCGCCTGGACGATCGGTACGATGAGCGGAGCCGGCTTGCTGGCAAATCTCGTGGTTGGCCCATTGGCCGGATTCGCGTTTCCTGTTGCATTGGCCGGCGGGATGCTGATGCAGGTCTGGCCGTTTCTCGGAGAAGCAGTGTTGTTGCCGGCAATCGCCCTGTGCCGAGTTATCCTCGTCTTCGTCGAATGGTCCGATCGCACGCTTCCCGGAACAGTGCAACTTGGCGAACCGACGACCGTCGCGACGGTCGCGATTGGCGTGTCCTGCTGGCTCACCATCTTCTGGCTGAGCGGCGATCTGCGCCGCGCGTCCCGTCACGGTCTGGCGATCGCGCGCTCCTGGTGATGAGGAGTTGATGCCAGGGCATCGTTGCCCCTATGCTTATGCGGCTTCGCGGTGCGGTGTGCATTTCGGGGTCGGCCCCCATAGTCTAGTGGACCAGGACGTCACCCTTTCAAGGTGAAGATCGCGGGTTCGAATCCCGCTGGGGGTAC
>JBIQLF010000183.1:3767-4922 GCA_044464585.1 Thermomicrobia bacterium | reverse complement strand
GGGGGCGATATGGTCCAACTCGAGAACATCATGCTCGAGCTCGTCCGATCACGGCCCACCGTCCATTCGGACGCCGATTTTCAGCACGCGCTCGCTTGGCAACTTCATACCCGATTCACCTCGGACGGTCGCTCGATGGCTCTTGTGCCTGAGGAGCCAGTGCCGGACCGGGAACGACCAGAGGGCGCACCAAGTCTCTTGAGGTACGCGGCGTCTATCCGGTTGTTTGGCAAGATTATTCGGCTATGGGCAAACGCTGGGGACAATTCCAATTCACGATCTTCGAGTATGGTTCAGCCATAGAGTTGTGCTGATGCATCGCCTCCCCCGGCTCACGCGCGAACAACATGCGATCGTCCATTCCTGGTTGCCCGGCGCTGAATTGGTCGCCGATCTGAGCTGGGGGCAGATGGACACGGTCGTGCTGCATCTGCGCACCCCGCATTGGGATCGTATCGTCAAAGCCGGCGGACCGACAAACCACCATATCGCGCGCGAGCACACGGCGCATCTCGACTACACGCGACCATGGCTGGCGCAGGGACGTGCGGCCCGCATGCATCGGTACGACGAACGCCACACCATGCTGCTGCTCGATTTCCTGCCCGGTGTGCTGGTGCAAAGTACGACCGCCGAGCACGATCCGGCGGTCTATCGCCAGGCCGGAGCGATGCTGGCCGCATTCCATGCCCAGGGCGCCCGGCCGGATGACGCCTACGAAGTGCGAATGAACCAGAAGACGCTCGCCCTGCTCGATGCACCGCATCGCATCGCGCCGGATACGGTCGAGCGCCTGCGAGCGATCGTGCTCGATACGCGGCCTGAACCAGTCACGCTCGTGCCCACGCATGGCGATTGGCAACCGCGCAACTGGCTGATCGATGGCGCAACTGTCCACGCGATCGATTTCGGGCGCTTCGACTGGCGCCCCGCGTTCACCGACTTCGCGCGGCTCGCCGTGCGCCAGTTCGCGCGCAATCCCGCGCTCGAAGCTGCCTTCCTCGATGGCTATGGGTTCGATCCGCGCACACCCGAGTTGTGGCGGATCCTTCTATTCCGAGAAGCCATCGGCACTGCCGTCTGGGCGTATCAGGTCGGTGACGAAGCCTTCGAGCAGGAAGGACATCAGATGATCGCGGATGCGCTGGACAGGGA
>JBIQLF010000183.1:0-3667 GCA_044464585.1 Thermomicrobia bacterium | reverse complement strand
CTGTGAGTCGGATGCCCGTCTATGATGGCTTCTTCGCCCGCCTGTCGAGGATTCCTTGCACCGAGGGACTCACCGCCTTATCCGTGCGGTGCATACAACCGATCCAGCAACATGGCCGGCGTTTGCCTTCGAGAAGCTCTTCAGACGTTCGTTCGATTCGGCGCTGTCTGGTTTTGGGTTGCTTGGCGTCGTCGACCCAACAGATGAATTCGTTGCGCGCCAGCGGAGTAATGCCTTCCCATAACGCCAGCACCCTGGGATCGGCCATCAGCGCCTCGCGCAGGTCCGCAGGCAGGTCATGCACAGTTCCACCGGAAATCTCATGCGTCGTCATATCCGTATTGTACCGAGCACAACGCGGATACTGTGTCCCGAGCGATCGAGGTGGCCGGTCACCCTTACGTTTTTGTCTCTGCACACGCTCCATTCTGCCCAGATGACCGTTGGGCTCCCGGGAGTATCCTCGTGCAGTCGATTGCGATAGAACGGACTTCGCGAATCGATTCCGTTCCCCTGTTAGAATTGCGAACGTATGTTCGCGATTGCGAATGAGGATGTCCAGCACAGTGACCGAAGCAGCGGCTCTGCTCCAGCGAATCGATGCGAGAACGTGGCGGGCGCTGCCGGCCGAATTGCGCTGGAAGATCATCCCGTGGGCGATCGAAATCGGTGCATTCGACGATGCCGCCCAGTTGATCGAGACGACCGAACGAGAACGCGGCGAATCGGCGAGGCTGCTCGAATTCCGGGCCCGGCTGGCCGCCGCCCAAAACGATATCGCCACCCAGGGCCGGCTGTTGGAACTCCGGGCCGAACGATATCCCTCGGCCACGTCCACGGTCCAGCTTGCCCGCTGGCTGCTCGATCAGGGAGAGGTGGAGCGCGCGACCGATCTGTATGAGGCCGTCCGGCAGACCAGCGGCGATCAACACCAGGTTCGCCAGCTTGGCGCGGCCATCGACCGGGCGCTCACACCACCGGGCGAAATGCACGCGCGCCTCCGGCGCGAGCTCGCTGCCGATCCGGATGGCTTTTGGCCCAATATCTCGATGGCGAGCTGGCTCATCGATCAGGACCGGGCCGATGCTGCACGGCCGCTTCTGCACAAGGTATTGGTGGGAGCGACCGAATCGGGATATCCCTCCTCCCTGACACACTTGGCCGAGCTGCTGGATCGCGCGGGAGACCGCCAGATTGCGGCCGATCTGCGCACCCAGCTCGCCGAGGATCGGGAACAACGCCGCATCGGGTTCCAGGCACAGATCGAAACGGCGTTGGAGCAGATCGGCGATTCCGCCGCCGAATGGGAGATCGACGACACGCCGTCTGCCTCGCCGCCCGATGTCCGTGCTGGCAGCCAGGATCGAACCGCGCCGGACCTCTTCGATGACCTCCCCGATATCCCGGCGACCGAGCACGAAGAAAAATCGGTGGCTCCCCTCGATCCCCGCGTGTTCGATGTGCTGCAACGCGATTTTGGGCACACCACCCTGCGCGACGGGCAGCGCCAGGTCATCGAGCGCGTCATGTCCGGGATCGACACCCTGGGTATCATGCCGACCGGCGCGGGCAAGTCGCTCACCTTCCAGCTTCCGGCCATGTTGCTGCCGGGCGTGACGATCGTGCTCTCTCCCCTGATTGCATTGATGAAGGACCAACTCGAATCGCTGCCGCCGCGGGTGCGCGCCCGTTCGACGATCATCAATAGCTCCCTCGATTTCGGCGAAATACAGCGCCGACTCGATGAAATCCGCAACGGCGCCGTCAAGCTGGTCTATATCGCGCCCGAGCGTTTCCGGGATCACCGCTTCCTGCGGGCCCTGCAACGAGTTCGCATCTCGCTGGCGGTCATCGACGAAGCGCATTGCATCAATCTCTGGGGTTCGGATTTCCGTCCCGACTATCTCTTCATTCCCAAGGCGCTGGCCGAATTGGGCGATCCGCCGGTGCTGGCATTGACCGCCACGGCCACCCCGGCGATGGCAAACCAGATCGGCGCCGGACTCGGGCGCGATCTGACCCAGATACGGGTCAGTCTCTTCCGATCCAATCTCTTCTATGCGGTGGAAACCCTGCGCAACCGCGAAGAAAAGGTGACGCGCCTGGTCGAGATTTGCCGAAAACTGCAGGGCGCTGGCATCGTCTACGTCGGTTCGCGCAAGGATGCGGAATCGCTGGCCGACACCCTTTGCCAACGTGGGGTGCAGGCCGTTCCCTATCACGCCGGACTCGCTCCCGATATCCGCACGCACAATCAGGAACGGTTCATGACCGGCCGGACGCGGGTGGTGGTGGCCACGGTGGCATTCGGGATGGGCATCGACAAAGCGGATGTCCGGTTCATCGTCCACTTTTCGGCTCCAGCGTCCCTCGAAGCCTATGCGCAGGAATCGGGACGCGCCGGGCGCGATGGCCGGGGAGCGCGGTGCATTCTGCTCGCAACCGGCAGCGACGGCAGCCGGTTGCGCCAGTTCGCCCGGCGCGAAGAGATCAAGATCGAATCGCTGCGCGAGGTGTACAAGGCAATCAAACAGGTGGCCGATGGAGAATGGACCGTTATCGATCCGCGCCGGATCGACGTGGCCCTGAACGATCCGGATGGGGACGACCAGATCGACGCGCGGGTTGCGTTGGGCATCATCGAGCAGGCCGGGTTGATCACCCGGCATCCGGATGCGCCGGTCAGTTATTCCCTCTCCCGATTCATGGGGCGCTCGACCCGTGAAGCGGACGGCTTCGTCGCCCCGGAGCGCTATCGCAGCTGGATCGAATCGCTCGATCTCCCGGCCGTCATCGGTACGGCGGTGGCCTGTTCGGCATTGACTGTTTCCCCATTCGAGCTCGATCGGTATCTGACCGAAGACCCAATGCTCGATGTGCGCGGCGGACACCGGGGGGTCGCCATTCATCTGCTTCCCCCGCCACCCGGTACGGCCGGCCGCATGCAACGCCTGCTCGATCAGGCTCGTCGCGACAACGACCGCCGCATCGATCTGATGATGCGCTATATCCAGGATCACGAGGGGTATTGTCGCCATGTGATGCTGGCGGCGCATCTCGGGGAACGACTCCCACCATGCGGCAATGCCTGCGATGTCTGCACTGGTCAGGCGAAACCGCCCAGCAACCGCAAGGTCCACGAACAATCGAGCCGCCCAACCCTCGCCGATGCCGAGGTGGTGTTAGACGCCGCCAGAAACCTTCCCTTCGGAATGGGAATCCCCTCGCTGACCAAAATGCTGACCGGTTCGACGGAGAGTAAGGTGCGCGAGGATCGCTCGGACCACTTCGGCGCGCTGAAACATCTCACTCCGCACGGGATCGGCACGATCATCGAGGAGCTGGTCGAGCATGGCTATCTCGAGTTCTATATGAAAGACGAATATCGGCTGCTCGGGGTCACCGCCAAAGGGCGCAATGCCCGCTCGGTCGAGTTGCCGGGTAGTCGCCTCGAACGCCGGACCGCATTGCAGCGAAGCCCAGCAGAGCTCGATCCCGGCAGCGACGAGGGCAAGCGTTATGCCCGGCTCCGGGAGTGGCGCAGCGAACAGATGCGCCGCGAAGGGAAATCCGCATTCGTCATCGCGAGCAACGCCCAACTCCGGGAGATGGCAACGCTGCCGCCAACCTCGACCGGCGAATTGGCCAACGTCCACGGCTTCGGCGC
>JBIQLF010000182.1:0-4929 GCA_044464585.1 Thermomicrobia bacterium | reverse complement strand
TCCCGCTCCCGGCACCACATGACCCCAATCACGATACGCACCGCGAGACCTCAGCCAGCAACTGGAGGCTTTCTCCGTTTTCTGGTATTTCCTGGTTGACATGCTTCCCGTGGAAAAGTAGGATCGCCCCGACAGTTCAGTAGAAAATACCTTCCCGGAAACGCAACAGGAAGTCACAACGACGCGAAAGGGGCAACCATCTTGTCACAGCGGACCGACGCAATCGAGCAGGTGCTCGACGATTACCGGCATGTACGCATTTCCCGGCGAACGGCGTTCAAGCGCGCCGCGGCGCTCGGCATCGGGGGCGGCGCCATGGCGACAGCCCTTCTTTCGCTGCGCAGTGAACGCATCTCAGCAGCCGGGTCCTCACGTCCCGGACCGTCACGTCAACTCCTCCAGGACGCACCCGTCCAGGGCGGCACCCTCCGAGAGGGGTACGATCTCGACTTCTCGAAGATGGATCCGCTGCTGACCAATTGGTACGATCCGGCATTTTCGGCGCTTTACGAAAACCCCGTCGTGAACGATCCCGAGGGCAAGAAGGTGCCTCAGATCGCCGAGAGCTGGGAGGTTTCGGAAGATGGCAAGACACTGACGCTGCATCTGCGGGAGGGGCTCAAATTCCATTCGGGCGCGCCGCTGAATGCCACATCGATCAAGGATGTCTATGACGACATCAAAGAAGGGGGCGTGCTGAACGGCTTCTTCGCGCCAGTCGAATCGATCGACGCCCCCGACGATCTCACGGTCATCGTGAATATGTCGCATCCCTATTTCGATATTTTGAATGTGATCGACACGGGCTATTGGTCGATCTACAACCCGATTGCGCGCGATGCGGCCGAAGCCGAGGAGCCGGGGAGTTTCGGACAGCAAACGATCGACGGCAGCGGCCCCTTCACCTTCACCGAATGGGTGCCGGGCAGTCATGTGGTCGTCGACAAATGGGCCGATTATCCTGGCTCGATCGTTCCCTATTTCGAGAACAAGGGACCGGCCTATCTCGATTCGATCCGCTGGCAGTTCATCGCCGAATCGGCCCAGCGCGCGATCCAGATCGAAAACGGCGAGATCGACACACTGCGCGGTCCAGCCGCGCAGGATATTTCGCGGCTGCAGTCGAATCCCGATCTGAATGTCATCAGCCTCAAGGAATGGTCCGGATATATCTTCGGGGTGAATTTCACCCGCGAGGATCTCGATTTCCACGAACCGAAAATGCGCCAGGCGCTTTCTCACGCATTCGACCGCGAGGCGATCGTCAAGGGCCTGCTCTTTGGTGAGGGCGAGCCCCTCTACGGTCCGATCACCACGGCCGACCGCTATTACGCGCCGGAGGTCGAGCAGTTCAACCAATACGACCTCGATCTCGCCAAGTCGCTGGTGGCCGAGCTCGGCTGGACGCCGGGCGACGGCGGGATCCTCGAAAAGAATGGGGTGAAGCTGCAATTCTCAATGCCAGTGCAGGACGAATCATTCAACAAGCAACTCGGCACGGTGATCCAGGATCAGCTCAAGCAGTTGGGCGTCGATGTGCAACCGCAGATTCTCGATCGCGGCACCTATTTCGGTACCCTGCAAAACGACAATCCGGACTCGTATTTCTTCTATTACCTTTGGCCGGTGCCGATCGACATCGTCACCCTCTTCGTCAGCACCGCCACCCGCGGAAATCCGAACTGGGCCCAGGCCTCGGTCCCCGAAGTCGATGCCGCGATCGAAGCCTGGCAAAACGCCGCCAACGAGGACGAGTTGGCGGCCGCCGGAAAGCAATTCCAGTTGGCCGTGGCCGAGCTCTTGCCGACCATTCCACTGGTCAATCGCAACTCGTTCTGGGTGTCCCGGTCGAATGTGCACGGATATTTGCCGCATCAGTTCATGCTCTATCCGTTCTACAACGACGTTTGGCTCTCCTGATCGAAGCCACACACTGAGTGCACGCAAGTGGGGACGATCGTCCCCACTCGCGAACGGTGACTGCCAATGGGAGCGTTTCTGGCCCGGCGATCGATCCGGATGGTGTTCATCCTGCTCATCGCATCGATCGTGGTTTTCTATTCACTCCGTTTCGCGCCGGGGGATCCCACGGGCGCCGCATTGAATCCGGCCGCGCTGGAAGAAGTCCGCGAAGCCTATCGCCACCGGCTCGGTCTCGATCAGCCAGTCTATCGGCAATACCTCACGTATCTATCCAATCTCATTCGCGGAAATCTGGGCGTCTCGATCATCAACGGCCAGCAGATTTCCGACCAGCTGCTTACCTACGGCAAGAACTCGCTGGTTCTCGGATTGGCGGCCGCGATCCTCACCTATGGCGTTGGAATTCCGCTGGGAATGATCGCCGCCGCCCGGCGCAACTCGTGGGTCGACCGGTTCGTCTCGATGTTCGCCGCAATCTGCATGGGCATCCCCAATTTCTGGCTGGCCCTGCTGCTCATCTATCTGTTCAGCTCGGAGCTCAGGTGGCTGCCGTCCTCCGGCACGGGCTCGTGGAAACATCTGATCATGCCCGCCATCGTGCTGGCCGCGGAAGGCATCGCCGTTACCGCCCGCATGATGCGTTCGGCCATGCTCGATCAACTCGGTGAAGACTTCGTGCGCACTCATCGCGCCAAGGGATTGAGCGAGCGCACCATCATTGGCCGGCGCGTGGCGCGCACCGCGTTGATTCCCATCATATCCCTGGCCGGTCTGCGATTCGGCTGGCTGATCGGCTATGCGCTGGTCGTCGAAACGATCTTTCGCTGGCCTGGTATCGGGTATCTTCTCGTCGATTCTGTCTTGCGCAGGGATTATCCGGTTGCCCAATTCTTCTCGCTCGTACTGGTCTTCATCGTCATCTTTTCGAACTTGATCGCCGATCTCCTGTATGGGTTCGCCGATCCGCGTGTGCGGATCTAGCCGATGAGCTCGACGACCGCCACGCACGCCCTGCAAACCGGGGCCGCTCCCGCCGCCATCAGGAGCCATAGTCCACGACGAGCGACGCTCCATGCGCTCCGGCACAATCCGGGGGCGATCGGCGGTTTGGTCATCGTGCTCCTGTTCGTCGCGCTTGGCGCAATTGGGATCGCTGCCCTGCGTTACCCCTCGATACTCCCCCACGACTACACCAGCCAGGATCTGATGGCCACCTTCGTTACTCCCGGCAAGGACGGCTATCTGCTCGGCACCGACCAGCTCGGGCGGGATATGCTCAGTCGTCTGATCGTGGGGGTGGGCATTTCGCTCTCCGTCGGATTCGGTGTAACCGCCATCTCGATGCTCGTTGGGCTGCTTGCGGGGGCCGTCGCGGGCTACCGGTCAGGATGGGCCGATACGATCATCAGCGGCATCATCGAAATCACCTGGGGATTCCCGCTGATTCTGGTGGCCATCATCGCGGCAGGGGCGCTCGGTCCCGGCCTGACGTCGATCATCCTCGCTATTGGGCTGCTCTACTGGGCGGGATTCGCGCGGTTGATTCGAGGCGAAGTCATGGTTCTTCGCAATCGGGAATTCGTACAGGCAGCGCGGGCTTCCGGTGTCGATGACTGGCGCATTCTCTTCCGGCACATCCTGCCGCACACCATCGGACCTGCGCTCGTGATGGCATCCTATTATGTCGCGGCGGCGATCATCGCCGAGGCGGCGTTTTCCTTCATCGGTCTCGGCGCGCAGCCCCCCACCCCGAGCCTCGGCGCCATGATTGCCGATGGCCGCAACTACATCTTGCTCGACCACTGGATTTCCACGATTCCGGGATTGACGATCGTCATCATCGTCGTCGCGCTCAATCTTCTGGGAGATGGGCTGCGCGATATTCTCGACCCCAGATTACGCAACCGTTAGAAAGGATTCTTCAGCATGACGGAAACAGCAAGCCAGGAATGGCGTGGCAGAGTCGGCAAGCTGTCCGAGGAGGAAACGAACGAATTCCTCTCCACCGATGTTCTTTGCCGGCTCGGCGTGCTGGACGATGAGGGATGGCCCTATGTCGTTCCGGTCTGGTTCCTGTACAAGGACGGTGGCTTCTACATCGTCCCGCGCGAGCGGTCCGATTGGGCGCGCTATATGGAAAACGACAAACGGGTCTATCTCGATATCGACGAACCTGGCACGCTGCGCAAGGTGTTGGTCAAGGGCGAGGCGGAACTGATCGAGCGTCCCAACATCGGGGGAAAATGGGTCGAGATCGCGAACGAGATGTCCTATCGCTATCTTGGTCCGCATGGCCCCGACTATCTGGTTCCGACGCTGACCGAACCACGCTGGCTCTTCTTCGTGAAGCCGATTTCGATGAAGACGTGGCAAGGTGTCGACTGGGCGAAGAAATACAAGCATGATGGCTGGGGCGTGAGCTGAGCGCGTTGCGAGCACAACCAAAACCCATCGCGCTTCCGTTCGGGAGTGGCGAGCTCACCGGCGTGGAATCGGGAGACGGTCCGGCGGCCATCCTCTTTCTTCACGATCCGGAGAGTGAAGCGGCATCCGACTTCTGGGGATTCTGGCCCGACCGGTTCCAGCAACGCGGATACCGGACGCTGGCGATCGATCTGCTCTCCGATGCCGGGGACGATGTGCGGGCGGCGGCAATGGTTGCCGCCCGCTATCTGCGGGCAACCGGAACGGGCAAACTCCTGTTCGTCGCAGGCGGCAGCGCCTGCGATGGCGCCATCGAATCGAATGTCGATGCGGTTGTCTTGCTCGCGCCACCCAGCGATCTGGCCCCCTCGATTCTCACGAGTCTCATGCCCAAGCTCATCATCGGCGGTTCTGCCGATTCGGGTGATGCCGAGGCGCTCAAACGCCTGGGCCGCGCGAGCCGTGGCTGGACGCTGCTGAGCACCTACGCGACCGTGAACGACGCGGAGACGCTGCTTGCCGAGCACGGCGAGCAGATCGAATCGCAGATCGCTTCGTTCTTTCAGGAGTTCCGAGTCCTGA
>JBIQLF010000181.1:0-4962 GCA_044464585.1 Thermomicrobia bacterium | reverse complement strand
GGTGGGGACCCCGGAGGGTCCACGCGGATTCCGTATGCGTCAGCCAGCACGTCTCCCGGATGACCAGGACGGCCGGTCCCACGCTCCCCTAACCGCAGGGGAACCGGCCGTAGGAGAGAAATCTCAGCGATCGCTGACCGTTCGCCCGCGTTCCTCGATCACGCCAGCGTCCGATCGAGCCAGTCGAAGACCCGCTGCGCGAACAGCGCCGCGGCCCCAGCCTCATCGTGCTCTCCCGCGCCATCATCTATCTTGAAATCGATGAACTCCTTCGGAGCCACGATGGCATCGTAGAGTTGTTTTGCGCTATCGCCACGAGGATCGGCCTCTCCCCGGCAGATGAGCGACGGGCACTCGATGCTGCCTGCACGATCGACCAGCGTGTACGGCGCCAGCCCGTGCATATAGTCATAGGGCGTCGCGAACCCGTGGGTCAGCATGCCGCGCTGCAGCAGGAAGTCCAGCGATTCGCTGGCAGCCATCCCGTCGTAGAGAATCTTGTTGACCGCATCCCGATCGCCCGCTTCGAACAGCGCCCGGTACTGCTCCGGCAGCATCCCCACCACGCTTCCACCCGGATCGTATTGCGCCGCATCCGCCACCAGCGCGGCGATCCGGTGCTCGGCCGTTGCCGCTCGGGGAGCCAGATACCCGCCCCAGCTCCGTCCCATCAACACGATCCGCGCCGGATCGATCTCCGGACGAGCCAGCAGCCAGTCGATCTGCGGGGTGACGACGGCCTCCCAATCGGGCCGAAACACCAGCCCTTGCTCGAACAGCACACCGCCTTGCCCCGGTCCATCGATCAGCAGCGCCGCATACCCACGGCGCAATGCGGCCAGTCCGCCCGCAAAATAGAGTTCTTCCTTGGTGCCATCGTAGCCATCGACCATGACCACGATCGGGAACGGTCCATCCCCGGCAGGGAGCGCCAGATACCCTTCGAGCGTGGTGTTCTCATAGGGAATCTGCACCGTCTCGATCGACCAGTCGCTCATCAGCGCGGCCGCTTGCTGAAACGCATCCCGCTGACGTTGATAGGCCCGCACCATCGTCTCATCGAGCGGCGGCGCGTAGAGGAACACCGATGATGTCCGGTAATAGGTCACCGCTCGCAGAAACGATTCCCGCGCGCTGACCGTATGCCCCCCGGCCAGACTCTCGTTTGCATTCGCGATCATACGATCGCCGAGCGAATTCCAATGCGTTGCCCAGCTTTGCCGATCGCGGGAGACGATCGAGCGCGCGGTGATGAAGCACTCGCCGATATCCGCCCCGCCCGCATAGATCGAATCCAGCGCGCGCAGGAATTGCGCATCCATCTCCGGATCCGTGAATACCAGACCTTTCAGATCCGGAGCCGCCGGACCGGGAGACGCGACCGGAGTTGCCGCCCGCGCTCCCTCCGCTGCCGTTATGAAACCGGATAGCCCGCCAATCACTGCACCTCCTTCTATCAGAAGCTCACGACGATTCGTGGCTCGTTCGAACAAGCCGCCCATTCCGTATCCTCCGAGCGAATCGGCAAGAAAACGCCATCTTTTCCACTTGCGCCCGGACTCACACCCCGGACGCGAGTCGATCTGGATAACGGGGATCCAACGCACCCACTCAGTATTTTTACACGCTCACTATGATGTTCGCTGGTTACCGTCGTGAATGAGCCGCACCGACCGCCCGCCTCGTCCGAAACCCATCGCGCAACTGCGAATCACCCACATCGGACCGGGTTGCCGGTGGAAGACCCGATCGTCCATCGACCTATCGATAGACGATCCAGTACCCCACGACCACCAATCCGACCAGCACCGGATATCCGATCCGCGCGATCCAGTCGAGAATCCGCATCTCGGAAAGCTGTTTCGATTCGTTCAACCGCCCGCCGATCAACGCCACCAGAATACAGAGCGCCGAGAGCAGGATGAACGCATAGAAGGCCCATTCGATCGCCACGGTATATCCCACATCCGGCAGCACCGAAACGACCGTGCTCAACAAAACCGCGCCAGTCAGCACTCCGGTAATGCCAAAGGAGACTCGTTCGGTCGTCTGATCGTGCGAAAAGAAAAGCGAGATATACGTGATCGCCAGCAGCAGCACCAGCGGCAGCAGATTCTTGAGCAGAAACTGGGGTACGTTGCGCACGATCCTGATATTCACGCCCATCTCGGAGAACTCGATCCCCTGGTTGGCTGTCCTGATCGCGGGATTGCCCAGATTGGACGAGGTGCCGACCGACCCCACATAGGCCAGCAGCGAATCGGCATGCCAGTTGCTGATCTGATCGACCGGCGCGCGCGCGTTGTTGCCATTCGACAACCGCTCGTCCTGGGTCGTCCTGGCGAAATCGCTGTCGATCGCATAGATCAATTCCGTCGACGCCAGCGTCCGGTTTTGCAGATGAATTTGCAGGTCCTGCGCATCGAATGGAAACGAATGGAAATCGAGCGGCGCGGTGAAGATTCCGGTGACGCGGTAGACCTTGTACTTCTGCCCGTCGAATGCTTCCGATCGAACCTCATCCACCGTCAGTGTTTGCGGGTCGGCGTTGTTGGTGAACACCACATCGGTGGCATTGTCATCGCCGTAATACTTGAACCAGACGAAAAAATCGGCATAGAAGGTCTCTGCCACCGTATCCAGATCGCGCACGAGATTGACATCGGCTCCGCTCTGCACCACCCGCTGGACCGCGAAGACGTTGTCGCCCACCTGAATTCGTTGTCGGTTGTCGGTGGCGCTCGATGCCGATGTCACTGGCAGAATCTGCCGGGGAGCCGAATCGTAGAAGTCCCCGCTGGCAATACCGATGGCCACGGGGCGAGCAGCCGTCCGGTTCTTGTCGAAATACAACGGGCCCACGAACGCCGTTTTGGCATGTTCCGGAGAATCCAGCGTCGCCCACTGCGCCAGGATGGCGCTGCGAAATTCGCTCACGGACGGGAATTTCTTGCCATCCGTCGCCGAGCGCAACCCGTACACGATCGCCACCCCAGCATCGGCGGTGGTAAACGAACGCCAGGTTGGCAGATCGCCGTCATAGGTTTCCACGAATTTCGCCGCCAGCCGGACGGAATCGCCATTCAGGCTATCCGCGAAAACCGGAGCGCTGGCATACAACCCGGTGGTGACATCATCATACCCGGCGTCGCTCGCTGCCTCGTTGGCGGTCCGCAAGAAGACTTCTGAGCTGACCGCATCTCCCCCGAAGATGGTTCCATCCACACCCGCCGCGCGCAATTCCAGCAGGACCGGTTGCGCCAGCCGGTCGGTCGTTGCCAGAAAGACCAGCTTGCCAGCATGTTCGCTCGCGATTTCCTGGGCGGTCTGGCGAATCGTATCTCCGGCGGCCGCTGGAATCGCCTCCAATGTATACCGGGCGGCAACCGAGCCGCCCGCATCCTGGAATGCCCCCACGAAGCCGGATGCGAGCGAATCGCCGTAACTGCTCTTTTCCTCGATGACGACCGCCTCTTCGATGCCCATGACCCCCTGCACGTACCCGGCAATGAGTTGACCCTGGGTGCTGTTGTCGAAGACCGTGCGATAGCAGGTGGAACAATTGGCCGTGAATGCATCCGCCGTGGCCGTCGGGGAAATCATCGGAATCCCAGCCGCCTCGTAGACCGGCGCGGCGGCAATCGACGCCGTGCTCGACCGGTGCCCGATCACCGCCACGAACCGGCCATCCGCCACGATCCGTTCGGCCACATCGACCGCCTTGTCCGGATCGTCGCCATCATCGAAGCTGACGACCCGGATCGGGTGGCCACGCACACCGCCATTTTGATTGCCGTAGTCGATGTAGAGCTGCAAGCCTCGTTGCATCTCGGTTGCCGAATCGCTGCCCAGCCCGGCAACGAAGGCGATGTAAATGGGAGACCCACCCGTCTCGCTCCGGGGCCAGAGGTACCACAGCCCCACGATCAGCGCCGCCAGCAGGATCGTGCCCATCAGCACTTCCGGTCCGAAACGGCGTGCCCCGCGCGGTTGCTCCAGCCGAGCCCCGCCAAATTCCTCGGGGAGCGGAGGAACTTCCTGATCCTGGAGTTCGACCGGTGGGTGCGCTTCGGTGGAACGCATCCCCGCGAGCCGTTCCGCAACCACCGAATTCGGATCGATCTCGACCGCCCGTTGATAGCAATAGCGCCGTTCGGCATCGTCGCTGGCGATGGACCCGAACCAGATCCAGGCGAGTTCGTAGGTCGGATCGATGCGGATCGCGGCCGCCAGCATCTGGCGCGCATCGGAGAGTTCGCCGCCATCGATCTCCTGGATCGCGTTATGCACCCATCCAGCAGCAGTCGTGGGCGTGGAGTCGCTCAAATCTCGAATCCTGTCCGGTGAATATCAGGCAATCGGTCGCATGCCTGAACATATGGTTCGCGGTTGGCAAAGGCAATTCCCGGGGAGCAAGCATGCGCTTCTCGCCGGATGGCGTCAACCCGATATCCAACGGAAACCGCTGGCCGTACGTACACCGAAACGGGTATCGTTCGCGCAATCGGATCGTAGGATCGCGTTCGGCAAGGAGACCAACGGATGGGTCGCGGCAAACTGGGACATCTGCAGATCAACGTGAAGCAGGAGAATCTTTCCTTTTACCGGGAATTGTTCTCGATGCTCGACTGGGACCCAGTCCTGTCCGCCGACTGGGTCGAGTCGTTCGGGGACACCGGAGGCGTTTCGCTCTGGTTCATAGCTGGGGCGAAGGACGTGTCGAATGACTACGATGGTCCAGGCATGAATCACATCGGGCTCGCCGCCGATTCACCGGCCGCGGTCGATGCGACCGTCGCCTGGCTGAACGAGCACGGGATCACCTGCCTTTTCGAAACGCCGCGCCACCGTCCGGACTTCGCGCAAAGCGAGAACAGCACCTACTACCAGGTCATGTTCGAATCCCCCGACGGCATCCTCTTCGAACATGTCTATATCGGGCCGAAGGAGTCCTGATACGAA
>JBIQLF010000180.1:0-4964 GCA_044464585.1 Thermomicrobia bacterium | reverse complement strand
GGTCTTCCGTTTCATGCGGAATCCGGGTGATGATGCAGGGGTGTTCGCCCAGCGTTTCGATGGTGGGGGACCGTGCCGGAGCAATGATGGATATCCCGGAGTGTCCAAGCGGATTCCGTATCCGAGGGCAGGCGAGCTCCGCCGAGAACGAAAATGCAACCTCTCAAGGCTCAGGACCCAAGGCTCAAGACTCCGGACTCCGGACTCAATTCACCGGAAGATATTCTTCAAGAAGAACAGCACGTTCGCGGGACGTTCGGCCAGGCGACGCATGAGATAGAAATACCACTGGGGACCGTGTGGGGTGGCGATGAGGACGGTATATCCCCGGGCGACCAGATCTTTTTGCAGATTGGTGGCGATGCCGTAGAGCATCTGGAATTCGAATCGGTCCCGGGAGATGCCCATACGGTTGGTGTAGTCGATGACCGCGTCGATGATCTTTTGATCGTGGGTGGCGATTCCGGTGTAGACATTGTTCGCCAGCATGTCCTTGGTCAGGATCAGATAGCGGGCGTCGACATCGCGCTTCTTCGAGTAGGCGACGCTGGGCGATTCGAGATAGGCGCCCTTCACGATTCGCAGATTCGGATGATAGGGAATCAACCCTTCATAGTCGTTGCCGGTGCGATAGAGATAGGACTGCAAGACCGTGCCAACATTGTCATGCCCCTCGTCGCGCAGCCGTTTGTAGATACGCAAGGTGACATCGACCAGCGGCGAATCTTCCATGTCGATACGAACGAAATTGTTCGTTGCGGCGGCATGAACGACCAACCGGTGAATGTTCTCGAATGCCAAGGCTTCATCGACGTTCAGTCCAAGCTGGGTGAGCTTGACCGCCAAATTGCACCGGAGACCATCGCGTTCGATCCGGTCGAGAATGGCGATATAGTCGTCCGTGACTCGATTGGCCAGCGACCGATCGGTAATCGCCTCCCCCAGAATCGTGGTGTTGCATTTGAAACCCTGCAGGTTGAGATCCCGCAGTTTCGGCATGCATTCGTCGAACGATTCTCCGGCCACGAACCGGGACGCGCCCAAACGCATACCGTAGGTATCGACGAGTTTGGCGACCAGCGGATTATGCGTCGCCACCAGGATCAGCTTGCGGAATGTCGCATTCAGATCGATCGCCATGCCCGTCACGCTTTCTCGCTCGTCAGCCCGTAGATCTCCCGGGCCGTTTCCTCGCTGATCAGACCCGCGCGTAGATCGGCCCGGACCGCGTCCTTGTCGCGCTTCTTCGGATCGCCCCAGCCGCCCCCACATCCGGTGATCAACCGGGCGACATCGCCTTTCCGCAATGGATAGCGGGCGGTTTTGCCGGTGGTGACCGGTTCGCGGCCGTCGGCGAAACGGATTTGCACCGCGTTCATCGAACCGTGATTGCCCCCATCGACCCCCCAGGGCAGGAACTTATGTCGCCCGAAGGTGGCGGTGATGAACCCGCCCTGATCGCTGAGGATGCGGTAGTCGCGGATCAGCCCGCGACCGCCTTGATATTCCCCTTCGCCACCGGGAGCGGTATTGAACTCGAACCGGTCGACCTGGATACCATAGATCGCCTCGGTGACTTCGAGCGGCAGAATGTAGGTTTCGCCGTCGCCCACGCAGACCAATCCGCTCGTTCCGTCCTGATCGATCGAAGCGCCCCATCCGCCGGCATTCGGTTCGACCAGGATCGCCGGTTTGCCGGTATCGGGGTGGATGGTGAAGGTCACATCGCCGCAGACGCTCAGGAAATGCCCGGCCGAAAGTCGATCCGGCACCAGCGGCGCCAGCGCCTTCCAGACCAGATCGGCCGCGAAGATCATCGTTTCCCAATAGGTCGAAACCGGGGCCGGCCGTTCGGCGGTCAGCACCGTACCGGGTGGGCAGATCACCTCCAACGCCCGGAATGTGCCCTCGTTGGCGGGGATATGCGGGTCGGTCAGCGCCTTGTAGATCAGCCGCACCGCCGAAACCAGACCGGTCCAGGTGCAATTGATCGGTCCCTTGGCCTGGGGCGCCGAACCGGTGAAATCGGCAATGAACTTGTCAGGACCGACCGTCACCTTGACCCGGCAATAGAGCGGATCGTCGGTCAAACCATCGTCATCGATCCAGTCTTCGGCCTCGTAGACCCCGGCCGGAAGCTTGGCCAATTCCTGGGCGACCATGACCTCGCCATAGTCGAGCAGGATCTGGATCGCCTGCTGCACCGCGGGCAGACCGTGTTTATCGCACAGATCCTGAAAACGCAACCCCGCCAGGCGACAGGATGCCACCTGGGCCCACGCATCGCCCAGACTCATATCCGGCGTGCGCACATTGGCGCCGATCAGATCGAAAAGCGATTCGTTCGGCACGCCCGCGGCGAAGAGACGCACGCAGGGAAATTGCAACCCTTCCTGGAATACATCGGTCGAGTCGGTCGTCCAGGAACCGGGATCCTTGCCGCCGACCTCGGTCCAGTGTGCCTTGTTCGCGGAAAAGGCGACCAGCCGTTCACCGTAGAAGATCGGCATGACGATCGACACATCGGAGAGGTGGGTGCCGCCCCCGGTATAGGGATCGTTGGTGATGAAGATATCGCCGGGTTGGAGATTCTCCCGGCCGAATTTGTCCAGCACCGACTGGACGGCAAACGTCATCGTCCCGAGGAATCCGGCGACGCCGTTACCCTGTGCCAGCAAATGGCCCTTGTCGTCGGTGATACCGCAGCAATAGTCGAGCACCTCATAGATGATGGGACTCTTGCTGGTGCGTTGCAGGGAAACGAACATCTCGTCGCCGATGACATTGAGCCCATCCTTGATGATTTCGATCGTGAACGGATCGAGTGTGGGTGCGGTCATGCCTCTTCTCCCAGCGTCATGATGATATTGCCGATGGAATCGACGGTTCCCTGCACGCCTGGCGGCACCACGGTCGATGCCGCGGCTTCCTCGATGATGGCAGGACCGTGGAACTGGCACCCAGGGAAAAGATCGGACCGTTCGTAGATCGCGCTTTCCAGCCGTCCCCACGTATCGAAATCGACCGTGCGGGCGCTCTTCAGCTTCGGCGAACCCGCGCGCCGCTCCTGTTCGGCAAGCGCCGGTTTCGCGGTTGGGACCACCGCGGCGACGTGATAGTTCACGATCTCGACGCCAGAGGGCAGCCGGTAGGTATAGGCCCGTTCGTGGGCGGCATGGAATCGATCGTTCAATTCGGCGAAGTCGAGCTCACCATCCGGCATACGCACCCGGACCGTGTGTTCCTGGCCGTTGTAGCGCATGTCCAGACTGCGCACGAGCTCGATCTGCCCACGGTCGATGCCGGCGGCGACGAAGTACTCGACCGCCTGCGCTTCGAGGCCAGCGAAGATCGAGGCGATGCGCTCGCGCGATCCCTCGTCGGACGAGGTGAGCGCGGTCAGCAGATAATCCTGCATCGCATCCGACATCATCATGCCGAACGCGGAGAAGTGCCCCGGAGCAACCGGGATGATGACCTTCTCGATGCGCAACTCGCGCGCCAGCGCGACCGCATGCATCGACCCGCCACCGCCGAAGGCGATCAGGGCAAATTCGCGCGGATCGTAACCGCGCCGCACCGACACCAGTTTGAGCGCATTGATCATATTGGCATTGGCCAGGCGGATGACGCCGATTGCCGCTTCTTCCACCGAGACGCCCAGAGCATCGGCAATTGGCTGATACGCCGTTCGCGCCCGGTCGATATCGAGCCGGATTTCGCCGCCGAGGAAATAGCCAGGATTGATCCGTCCGGCGATCAGGTTCGCGTCGGTGATCGTCGGTTCGGTACCGCCCAGCCCATAGCTGGCCGGACCGGGCGAGGCGCCGGCGCTGCGGGGGCCGATCTTGAGCGCCCCGGCGGCATCGATCCAGGCAATGCTGCCGCCACCCGCCCCGATCTCGACAATATCCACCACCGGCGCCTTGATCGGATATCCGGCCGAACGGTCGTCCCGCTCGATGCGATATTCGGTGGTGATCTTGTAATCGCCGTTTTCGATCAGGGAACACTTGGCCGTCGTGCCGCCGATATCCATCGTGATCAGGTTCGGTTCCCCGATCAAACTGCCCAGCGCGGCCGCGCCGATGACACCCCCGACCGGTCCCGATTCGACCAGATGGATCGGCTGCTCCACGACGAAATCGAAACTGGAGGTGCCGCCGTTCGATTTCATGATATCGAGCGGTGCATCGATCCCTTCGTCGCGCAAACTCGATTCGAGCCGGCGCAAATAGCTGGCAGCCACCGGTTGTACATAGGCATTGAGCACCGCGGTGCTGGTGCGTTCGTATTCGCGCCATTCGCGGGTGATCTCAGACGAGGCGGTCACCAGCACATCGGGCAAGCGTTCCCGCAGCCGGGCGGCAACAGCCAGTTCATGCTCGGGATTGGCATACGAATGCAGCAAGCATACGGCGATCGACTCGCACCCCTCGGCTTCGATCTGGGCCGCGACCGCATCGACCGTGCGCATATCGAGCTCGGTGACGATTTCGCCCTTGTAGTTCATCCGCTCGGTGACTTCGAAACGCAATTCGCGCGGAACGAAGGGCGGTTGCTTGCGGAACCGCATGTTATAGATATCGGGGCGGTTGGCGCGCCCGATCTCCAGCACATCCCGGCAACCTTCGGTGGTGACCAATGCCGTTCTGGCGCCTTTGCGCTCGGTCAATGCATTGATGACCACGGTCGCGCCATGGACGAACCCGGTCACTGCCGCTGGATCGAGACTCGATTTATGAATGGCATCCATGATGCCATTGGAGAAATGCGGCGGGGTGGAAAGCGCCTTGGCGAGCGCATAGGCCCCAGTGGATTCGTCCAGATAGACGAGGTCGGTAAAGGTGCCACCGATATCGGTCGCAAGCTTCATGATTGCGGGAATCCCCCTGGTCGACATCGACCCGCGAATCGACGTGTCATTCTGCGGCAATTCTAGTCGACCATGGCGCTTGGTTTTG
>JBIQLF010000179.1:3735-5001 GCA_044464585.1 Thermomicrobia bacterium | reverse complement strand
GCCGGGATTCCAGTGGCGAAATCGCGGTCGAAGATGCGCTGGATGCGCTGGAGATTGGACGGTCCGGAGATGACGACGCCAACCTCGCGATTTTGATCCATCGAGGTCGCGGTGTAGTTCTGCGATCCGATGAATGCCTCGCGGCCATCGACCAGGATGAGCTTGGCATGGATATACGGACTGGCCACGGTATGCAATTCCGCTCCCTGGCGCACCAGCTCACCGACCGGTTCCGTAAGCAAATCCTGGCCATAGGCTTGGGTCATGATGATGCGGACCCGCACCCCACGATCGAGTGCTGCTGCGACCGCGTCGATGAATTCCCGATCGGTGATCACCTCCGCGTAGATGTCGAGCGTCGAACCGGCGCCGTCGATCAAACCGAGGATGGTCGACCGGCTGGTGTCCGGACTGAGAACGAGCGGACCCGGAATCGGGCCCTCCTTGCCTTCCCAGTCGCTGGTGAAGATGCGGGCGGCATGCTCGACGAGCGCAGGTTCGGTGGTGACGACGATCAGCTCCCGATTTCTGGTCAACGCCGAATAGGTGAGATTCGCGTTCATGATCATTGCGACCCGATCGTCGATCACGATCATCTTGATGTGGGAAAAGCGCTTTGCCGCCGGGTTCCAGCGCACCTGGATACCGCCCTCGTGCAAGGTCGCAAAAATCTCCGGTTGTTGATTGGAGCCGCCGTAAGGATCTTTTTCCAGCAGGACGCGAATGTCTACCCCGCGGTCTCGCGCGCGGAACAGCGCGCTGATCACATCGTCGTCGGTCAGGAGATAGATTTCGATCGAGATCGATTTCCGGGCCGCGTCCAACTCTTCGATCAGCGGAGCCGCGCTGTCGTCCGGAAGGATGTAGACCCCCTCGACCGCGCTGGGCGCGGCCGGATTGCGTTCGACCGGGGTCGCAACCGGCGTGTGTTCGTTCCTGGTAGTGACAAGTCCCAGCGAAACCACGATGGTGGCGGTCGCGATGAGGACCAGGATCGCCGCGGCGATCGTTGCGAGCTTTTTCATGCAAACCCGGCGGGAGCGCGCCTTCCGGCGCGCAACGGATACGCTCGAACCTCACGGGAGCATGACATAGTCGCGAGGATTTTGTCTTATGGACCGGGGATTTGGGACGGGAGCCCTGAGTCTTGGGCCTTGAGTCTTGAGTCGTGAGTCCTGAGTTCTGAGTCGTGAGAGGTTTGCGCGAGGGACGCGGGGGCATGTTCCGCATCCCGCAAGAGAAAAGCAGCCGCGGAAATACTCCCGC
>JBIQLF010000179.1:0-3635 GCA_044464585.1 Thermomicrobia bacterium | reverse complement strand
TTCACCGCCTGGATCATCTCGGTGACGACGCCCTTTGCGTCGCCGAAGACCATCGAGGTCTTGGGATCGTAGAAGAGGTCGTTGTCGATCCCGGCGAAACCGGATTTCATCGAGCGCTTGAGCACATAGATCTGCTTGGCGTCTTGGACGTTGAGAATCGGCATACCGTAGATCGGGCTCTTCGGATCGTTCTTGGCGGCCGGGTTGGTCACGTCGTTGGCGCCGATGACGAGAACGACATCCGCATTCGCGAATTCGTCGTTGATGTCGTCCATGTCATAGAGCTGATCGTAGGGCACATTGGCTTCGGCCAGGAGCACGTTCATATGCCCCGGCATGCGGCCAGCCACCGGGTGGATGGCGTATTTGACATTCACACCCTTGTCTTCCAGCACATCAGCAAGCTCGCGTACCGCGTGCTGCGCCTGCGCGACCGCCAAACCGTAGCCGGGAACGACGATGACATTCTGGGCATAGGCGAGTGAAATGGCGACATCGTCGGGCGAAGTCTGCTTGTAAGGGCGTTCTTCGGTCGACGCGGCACCAGCCCCGCCGCTTTCATGGCCGCCCCCAAAGGCCCCAAATATGATGCTGGGTACCGACCGGTTCATCGCCTTGGCCATGAGCAGGGTCAGATAGCCGCCCGAAGCGCCAACCAGCACACCGGCAATGACCATCGCCATGTTGTTGAGAACCAAACCAGTGAGCGCGGCCGCGATACCGGTCAGCGAGTTGAGGATCGCGATGACCACCGGCATGTCCGCACCGCCGATGGGCAGCACGATCGAAGCGCCGACCGCCAGCGCCGCCGCAAAGAGCAGCCACATCAGCAACTTGGCGGTCGAACCGCTTTGCAACCAGATGATGAGCACACCCATCACGGCAATGGCGATGCCGAGTCCGGCATTGACCATCTTCTGGCTCGGGAAGGTGATCGGCCGGCCGGAGATCATTTCCTGGAGTTTGAGGAAGGCGACGAGGCTGCCGGTGAGCGAAATCGAACCGATGACCGCGCCGAGCACGATCGACGTGACTTCGGGCCGGCCGATCCCGGTCTTGTGCATGAATTCCGAAACGGACACGAGCGCGGCGGTGGCGCCGCCCATGCCGTTGAAGATGGCCACCATTTGCGGCATGGCGGTCATCGCGACTCGCCGGGACATGATCGAGGAAACCGCCCCGCCGATGGCGATCGCCAGAATGATCAGACCGATATTGGTCCAGTCGATGCGGCCACCAGTTTCGATATCGCTGCTGAACAGGGTGGCGACCAGCGCGATCGCCATACCCAGACCGGCAAGTTGATTGCCCTTGCGCGCGGTGGTGGGATTGCCAAGAAAGCGGAGACCGAGGATGAAACAGACCGCGGTCACCAGATAGGAGATTTCGACGAACGCGTCGCGCCAGTTGTCGACCATTACTTCTGTCCCGCTCCCGGTCGCTTCTTGAACATTTCCAGCATGCGATCGGTGACCACGAAGCCTCCGAAGACATTGGCCGCGCCGAGAACGACTGCCAGGAAGCCCATGATCTTGAGCCACCAGTTATCGGCTTGTCCGAGGATGATCATGGCGCCGAGCAGCACGATACCGTGAATGGCATTCGTGCCGGACATCAGCGGTGTGTGCAAGGTGGGCGGTACCTTGCCGATGAGCTCGACGCCGAGGAATATGGCGAGGAGCAACACATAGATCGCCAGTAAGACTTCCCTGTCCATCTACCCTTCTTTCCGCTGCGTGCCAGGCGGTCGGTTCGATCGGTTACGCCGGCCTCGAGGCCGGTTCGAGTCGTTGTTTGGTGCCTTCATGGATGACGTTGCCATCCATGGTGATGACGGTATTGGCGATGATGTCGTCGCTCATATCGATATGGAACAGTCCTTCCTTGTCGATCATGAGCGCAAGCAGATTCTGCAGGTTCTTGGAATACATCTGGCTGGAATGGACCGCGAGGGTGCTCGGCAGATTGAGCGTTCCGACGATCGTCACACCATGCCGCACCACGATCTTGCCTTTTTCGGTCAGCTCGCAGTTGCCGCCGGTTTCGGCCGCCAGGTCGACGATGACCGAACCGGGTTGCATTCGCTCGACCGTCGTCGCCGGGATCAGCCGCGGCGCCGGACGTCCGGGAACGGCCGCGGTCGTGATGATGACATCCGATTTCGCGGCGCGGTCGGCCAGTCCGGCCTGCTGGCGGCGCAGGATCTCGTCGGTCGCTTCCTTGGCATAGCCGCCGGAGCCGGCCAGATCGGCGCCGGTGTCGATTTCGATGTATTTGCCGCCGAGACTCTCGATCTGTTCCTTCACGACCGAACGAGCATCGTAGGCTTCGACGACCGCGCCGAGGCGCCGCGCCGTGCCGATGGCCATCAGTCCAGCCACGCCCGCGCCGATCACCAGCACCTTGGCTGGGGGGATATTGCCGGCAGCGGTGGTGAGCAGCGGGAAGAACTTGGGCAATTCATAGGCCGCGATCAGGACGGCTTTGTAGCCACCGACCGTGGCCTGGGAGGAAAGCGCGTCCATATACTGCGCGCGCGTGGTCCGCGGAATGGCGTCCATGCTCAGCGCGGTGATCTTGCGATCCCGCAAATGCTCGACCAGACCCAGATCGAACATCGGCGACAGAAACGCGATGAGCGCGGAACCCGGGCGCATCTCGTCGATCTCGGCTTTGCTCGGTTTTTGGACCTTGAGCACCAGATCGGCGCCCTTGTAGATGCCGGCCGTATCCTCGACGATCTTGGCGCCGGCCGTTTCGTAGGCCGCGTCGCTGATGTGGGCTCCCTTACCGGCGTCCTTCTCGACGAGCACCGTGTTGCCCAGAGCGACATACTTCTTGACGCCATCCGGTGTGAGCGCCACGCGCCGTTCGTGATCGGCCGTTTCGCGTGGGATGCCAATGGTGATTTTCTTACCCGAAGGCTTTTCTTCCGCCATACCCTTCCTCGATACCTGATTGGCCGCGCGTTCGTGCCGTGACGCCTCGAATGGCGCACACCGCCGGTCCACATCTGGAACCGGACGGTGGCGTAATGGATTCCTGGGTTACAGCCGTGTCACCCCATGACCGGCCAGCGTAGGATTCTACACTGACCATCCGAACCGATGCATCGGCCTATCCGCGCAAAAAACTCAGGAATGATGCAGAAACCTGACGAATCGAACCGATGAGCTCACGTACCGCCACCTATACCCGATCTGCTTTTTTCGACGATATCGTGCGCCAGTTGCGTTTGGAGCTGCCGGACGATCTGCGCCAATTCCAGGTGCACAATCACAGTTTCCTGATCAAGCTCTTCTATGACAACGAGCGGGTGCATTTCGAAGTCTGGGTCGATTCGATTCGCTCACAAATCGAGATCGGACTCGATTTCGAGGATGGCGCCGAGAGCACCGCGGCCTATCTGGCGTTCTTCGATGAGCGAATCGTGGAGATCAAGGAGCGGACCGGTCCGGCGCTCGAACTGGAACGCTGGACCAAAACCTGGGGGCATTTCGTCGAGGTGTACCCAATCGAGCCGTTCGACCGGCAAACAGCCCAGCGTATTGGCGACCGGATGACCGTCATCATGTCGGTGTTGCAACCATTGGTGGCGGAGGCGGCGATTCCCGCCGGAACCCGGCCGGTGTATA
>JBIQLF010000178.1:0-5056 GCA_044464585.1 Thermomicrobia bacterium | reverse complement strand
GACTCACGTCCCGCGCCCGGTTCGTCTACGGGGCCGGTCGGTTCGCGCAGTTGGATGTCGAGGGCCGGTTGGCGAAGCGGTCTTCCAGCCAGCCGAGCGCGGTCAGGGTCGATTCCGGCACGGCGGCATGGTTCACGCCGGGATAGCGCAGCACGGTGACATCTTCTCCCTCGGAACAACGCCTGGCGGCTTCGTCGACGCTGCCCTCGAAGGGGATGACCGCATCGGCGGTGCCGTGGACCAGCAGCAATGGAACCGAAACCGGACCGGTGGGTGTGTTTTCGGCGATGAGACTTTTCCATGGTTCGACCGTGGTCGGATCGACCGCCAGCAGCTCGCCGCCATTGGGGATGCCGCGAATCTTTAGGTATTGCAGGGGATCGGTCAGACAGGCGCGCGCCAGTTGCTCGACCGTTTGCTCCATTCCGGGAGCGATCACGCCTTCCATCGAGACGTTGGGGTAGGTATGACTCCACGCGAAAAAGACATAGGGGAAGAGCATCGCGCCGATGCGATCGTTCATGCGGGCTTCGAGAATTCCCGCCAGATCGAAGGCGCCGGCCTGGGTGACGGCGCCTTTCAGGGTGAGCTCGGGCGCGTAGCCGGATGCCATCTGGGCGGCGAACATGGCCGCGTGACCCCCCTGCGATGCGCCGATGATGCCGAATTCAGTTCCGGCATCGGGTACCAGACCGCGGGCGGCGCGGACGGAATCGAGCACCGATCGACCCTCGATCTTGCCAACCAGATAGGGATGAATCCCGGGGGTGCCGAGTCCCGGATAGTCGGTGGCGACAACGACGAATCCTTCGTCGATGGCGGTTTGCAGATCCTCGAAATGCAGCGGGTCGGGGCGCGGGCTGGTCGAGCAATAGGGATAGATGCCCTGGGTGCCGTGCGCGATGGCCAGGATGGGACGCGGCCCATCCGCCGGGGCGGTGGGGACGACCAGCAAGCCGCTGACGGCGATCGGCTGGTCGTTCAGATCGGTGGAGGTGTAGAGGATGCGCCACGCCTGGCTGCCGGTGGGCAGATCGCGGGTGAGCTCCTCACTACGGATGACGAGTCCTGGGGGGCCATCCGGCAGCGGATCGGGCGGGGTGTAGAACGCGCCCGGTTGGACCGGATTGGTTTCTTTCTGGAACCAGACGAACACGGAAAAGATCAGGATCAGGATCAGAAGACCGATGACGATCGAACCATCTTTCAGTCTTCGTCCCCATGAGCGATGAGCGGTTGCCATCCGTGCTGCGTCTCTTTCCTGTTGCGTCCGGTTTCCGAATCGTTGCCTGGCGTCTGGCGCGATTGTATCGTTCCCGGCGTTCGAGTTCTGGTCATCGCGCGGGAGTTCAGGGGCTGGGGTGTGCCCGCTGGCCCCTGCGGTCTGGGCACGAGACCCCGATGCGCTTGTAAGATGATGCGAGATCGACTTTCCCTTGCCGTGGTTCAAAGGAGCGACGATGACCGGTTCCATCCCCACTCGCCAATTCGGACGCTATGACGAACAGGTCAGCCTGCTGGCGGTTGGCGGGGCGCATATCGGGAATGCCCGCGTCCCGGAAGCCGACGCGATCCGCATCGTGCACGAATGCATCGACGCCGGGGCGACTTTCATGGACAACGCCTGGGAATATCACGATGGCGAATCGGAACGGCGTATGGGTACGGCGCTGTCTCAGGACGGTTACCGGCAAAAAGCGTTCCTGATGACCAAGGATTGCGCCCACGACCGCAAAGCGAACCATTCGATGTGGAAGCTGGAGGAGAGCTTGCGCCGGTTGCGGACCGACTATCTCGATCTCTGGCAACTTCATGAAGTCGTCTGGGAAGACGATGTCGATTGGATCTTCGCGCCGGGCGGATCGGCCGAGGCGTTGCTGAAGGCCAAGGAAAAGGGATTGGTCCGGTATATCGGGTTCACGGGGCATAAGGACCCGGAGATTCACCGGCGCATGCTTTCCCAGGGATTTCCGTTCGATTCGGTGCAGATGCCGTTGAATGCGCTCGATGCGCATTACCGGAGTTTCGAGCAGGAGATCCTGCCCATCTGCCAGGAGCAGGGGATCGCGGTGATCGGTATGAAGTCGTTTGCCTCGGGGGATATCTTCGAGACCGAGGCCGAGATCACCCCAGCCGAGGCGCTCGGCTATGCGATGAGTCTGCCGGTGGCGACGGTGGTGTCCGGCATGGACAGTCTGGCGGTGATGGAGCAAAACCTGGCGATCGCCCGCGGGTTCGAACCGTTTTCGGCCGAACAACGGGCGGATCTGCTGGAGCGGACCAAACCGCATGCGCACGGGAAATTCGAGCGGTTCAAGACCACCTACGATTTCGAGGGGAATGTCGGCCGGGCCGCGCACGATTATCCGGTGCGGCTGGGGGAGTTGGTGGCGGATTAGGGGGATCAGGCGTTAGGCATCGGAAGCGCAGCTCGGTCCCAGGCGGCGGGGAGTGAAGCGGGCCCCCTCCGCCTTGTGCCCCGCGCTGCACCTGATCGGATGATACGGAATCCGCTTGGACACTGTGGGATATCCACCAGCGGTTCGGCGCGATCCCACCGTTGAAACGCTGGGCTACTACCCCTCAGTCATCATCCGGATTTCGTATGAGCCTAGTGGACTCTCTGGATGGGAAGGCGGTTTCTCGTCACTGCCGGGCAGATATCGACCGGTAGCGCGCGGTCGCCAAAACGCTCCTCGATTCGGTCGAATGAGCTCGGAGTCCCCGACTCACATTACCCGGCGGTCGACGAGGGTTTCGAATTGGTGTCCGCGCCAAACCGGGACGCCGCAGAATCGCTCGCCCTCGGGGCAGGTGGGCATCGAACCGGCGCGCGAACGCATCACACACGGCGGTCCATCGACATACTGGCCGATGATCGGGAAGTGTTCCCGGACCTGCGCCACTTCCTCGACGGCCGTCGAAAAGATCTCCCGTTGCGCGTCGTAACAGAGGCGTTTCACCCATTTCCAGTAGTAATTCAGGAGGGTTCCGGTTTCGTAGAAACGCACCCGGTGGCTGTTCGGCAGCAGATAGAGACTCCATTGCGGATCGACTCCGGCATCGAGAAGCGCATTCTTGGCCGACCACAAGGCCGAAACCGTTTCGTGGTATTCCCGCAGCGCGTCCGGGTTGCGTTCGATCGCCCAGGGCACCATCACATCCGGTTCGCGGCGCTGGTGCGCCAGCAGCAGCGGGCTGGACGACAGCGTTCCCCGGTGTCGCTGGTTCTGGGCATCCTCGGCTCCGCTGATCCGCTTCTGAAAGGTGAACGGCACGTGGTTCATCGTCTGCATCAGCTTGGAATTCATACCGAGGAAGAGCGGATGGCCCAGATACCGGTTCTGACGCGGATCGAGCACCTGGGCGATGGCGTCCTCGTCGCTCATCTCCGCGGTCGTGCGCGCCAGCACCGTGCGAATCGCATTCGCCATGGTCGATTCGGCATGAGCGTCGAATCCGGCCAGCCGGCTTTGCTGACGGGTTCCGAGACCCGCATCGTATTCCTGGAAGAAGGCGTCGTTGGGAGCATTCTGGAGCGACTCCCGCCACGATTCGAAGGCTTTGGTCTCGATCGAATCGCCGGCTCCGAGCTGGCGGAGATCGAGCGGCGAATCCGGCGCGCCGAGAAAATAGGGATCGACCGCCAGCACCTCTTCGACCATCCGATCGACGATATACCGCACTTCGGCAGGCGCATCGGGCTGGTTGGCGAGTACGTGATAGCGGAGTAGCGTCAGTCCGTTGACGGTGTGATAGAGATGGCTCGGGGTCGCCAGCGGCAGCACGTAGCGGGCGACTTCCTGGGCGCGTTTTTGCACTGCGCTCTGGAAGCGCTCGACCGCGGCCGGCGTCGTCCCCTTGGAACGCGCCGGGAATACCCGCGCATAGTCTCGGGCAATATCGGGCGTCAGCAACTCGACCAGCCGTCGATAGCCCTGCAAGCTGCGTTCGATGGCCGTGGCATAGATCGCCTGTTCCCGGTTCGGCAGATCGGGAATGAGCACCGTATCGCCTGTGACTTCCCGATAGCGCTGGGATACCTGTTCCGAGTTGTAGAACGGATGGGAGTGGAAGAACGACCAGATCGCCAACCGGGAAACGTTGTCCAAGACGAAGGTGAAGCTGGCATGTTGCAGGGTCGTATGGTGGCCGGCGGCGAAGAGATCGCTATAGAGCCGGAACGCCCGTTGCTGGCGCTGCTCCCGGCTGGCGGCTTTTTCTTCGGAAAGCCCCTCGGGCGCCGCTCCGATCAACTTACGGACGTTGTCCACCCGCGCCGGTTTGCCGCCATAGCATGACCACGCCGCCGCGATCGACACCGAAAACGGGTGCAGGGTCGATTCTTCTCGTTGCAGTGTCACGACCGGGGCCGCGCCCACGAACGGTGAAACCGGCGCCGCCCGTTCGGCAAGCGGCGCCTCGATCTCGGCCCGGATCGGAATCGGTTCGGTGCTCTGGCGGTCTGGCAGGCTCATGAGGTGTCCCCTCGGGGTGTACGTACACTCTGTCGTTCTAGTGTACCAGTTATACGGAATCCGCTTGGACACTACGGGATACCCGCCGTCGCTCCGGCACGGTCCCAACCTTGAAAGGCTGGGCTAATACTCCTTATACGGAATTCGGATTTCGTAGCAGGGCGGCGGCGAAACGACCTGGTTGCAGCCTCGACGCTCCGTGACCTCGGGGGACTCGCTGCGGCGAGGAGGTTCTTCGACTGCGCTCAGGATGACGGGGGTGGCGAATTTGTCAAGGGCAAGAGGCAAAAATGGAAATAGGCAAAAGGCAAGAGGCAATAGGCAAAAGTAATATGGAATCCGCTTGGACACGACGAGATACCCATCATCGCTCCGGCATGGTCCCACCGTTGAAACGCTGGGCTACTACCCCTTGGGAATCACCCGGATTCCGTATAAGCCACTCCACGTTGTGCAGCTCAGAACCTCCAAAACCTCCAACCGCCCCATCCACCAAGACGTGCGCTACGATCGGTATCCAATCTCCGATACTCTTCTCAGGACTCAGGACTCAGGACTCAGGACTCAGGACTCAGGAC
>JBIQLF010000177.1:0-5083 GCA_044464585.1 Thermomicrobia bacterium | reverse complement strand
TCCCCGTTAATCCCGGCAACCCCGTCGCCCCCAAGGCGTCTTAGGCCATGGCTTTAGCCTTGGTCTACCGTGGCATACCTGTTCCCACCCGTCGATCTGACGCCGAGCCGCCCGTTGCTCTTCCAGCATCCCCCAATCCCGGAACCCACCCACCCGAGTATCATTCCATCTTGCGTTTTCACCAACGCCGGAGTCGCCGTGCCTGCGAGTCCGGCGCCCTCGGAGCAAAGCATGGTCATCGAAATGGTCGCGCGCACGGATCTGACCCCGTACCCGGACGAACGGGGCCGGTTCGGCCGGTTCGGTGGACAATACGCCCCCGAAACCCTGATGCCCGCGCTCGAAGAACTCGAAACCGCCTGGAACGACGCCAGAACCGATGTCGCCTATCTCGCCGAAATCCGGCGGCTGGCGCGAGATTATGTCGGGCGACCGACCCCGCTCTATGAGGCGGAACGCTTGACCGCCGAGGCGGGCGGCGCGCGTATCTTCCTGAAACGGGAAGACCTCGCCCACACGGGCGCCCACAAGATCAACAACGCCATCGGCCAAGGACTGCTGGCCAAACGAATGGGCAAGAAACGGATCATCGCCGAAACCGGCGCCGGTCAGCATGGCGTCGCCACGGCCACCGTCTGCGCGCTGCTCGGTCTCGAATGCATCGTCTACATGGGCGAAACCGATATCGAGCGACAAAAACCGAACGTCTTCCGGATGAAGTTGCTCGGCGCCGAGGTGCGCTCGGTCTCGTCCGGATCGAAAACCCTCAAGGACGCCATCAACGAGGCAATTCGCGACTGGGTCACCAATGTCGATTCGACCTTCTATATCTTCGGTACCGCCGCCGGAATGCACCCCTATCCGGTCATGGTGCGCGATCTGCAATCGGTGATCGGCCGGGAAGCCCGCGCCCAGACGATCGAGAAAACCGGCGGCCTGCCGAACGCGGTCATCGCCTGCGTCGGCGGGGGGTCCAATGCGATTGGCATGTTCTATCCCTTCGTCGCCGACAAGGATGTCGAGCTGATCGGGGTCGAAGCCGGAGGGCATGGTATCGAAAGCGGCCGGCACGCCTCCACCATCGTCGCCGGACGCGAGGGCATCCTGCATGGATCCCGTTCGCTGGTGTTGCAGGACGCCGATGGCCAGGTGATCGAAACCCATTCGATCTCGGCCGGACTCGACTACCCCGGCGTCGGCCCGGAACACGCTTGGCTCAGCGATGTCGGCCGCGCTCGCTATGTGTCCATCACCGACGCCGAAGCCCTGGAAGGCTTCCAGGCGCTGTGCCGCACCGAGGGCATCATTCCCGCGTTGGAATCGAGCCATGCCATCGCCCATGGACTCAAGGAAGCCAGCGCTCGCCCACAGGACGAGGTGATCGTGATCAATCTTTCCGGCCGGGGCGACAAAGACCTCGAAACCGTCGCGCGGGAACTGAAGGTGGCGCTGTGACCTCGATCGACGGAAACGCGCGGATCGCGTCCGCCTTCAAGAGAGCCCGCGCGGAAAACCGTGCGGCGCTGATGCCCTTCATGACGGTGGGCTATCCCACCCTCGATGGGTCCAAAGACCTCATTCTGGCGATTGCCGCGGGTGGCGCCGATCTGATCGAGCTCGGTATTCCATTCTCCGATCCGCTCGCCGATGGCGCCACGGTGCAACGCGCCAGCCAGATCGCGCTGGAAAACGGATCGAGTCTGGCATTCGGATTCGAGCTGGCGGAATTCGCGCGTGCGCATGGGGTAGAGATCCCGCTCGTGTTCATGGGCTATGCCAACCCATTCTTCCAATACGGGATCGAGCGGCTGGCCGCGGATATGCAACGGACCGGAGTCGATGGCGTCATCATCCCCGATCTGCCGATCGAGGAGAGCGACGATTTCCGGCTACCGCTGGCCGAAGCCGGGGTCGATTTCATCTATATGGTCGCGCCGACCAGCACCAGCCGCCGCCTCGCCCAGGTGGCCGAGCGCGCCCAGGGATTCGTCTATTGCGTCTCCGTCACCGGGGTCACCGGCGCCCGCTCGAACCTGGCCGAGAATCTGGCGCCGTACATTGGCCGCGTGCGCGCACAGGTGAACGCGCCGCTCGCCATCGGGTTCGGCATCTCCACGCCGGATCATGTCCGCCAGGCCGCCAGCATCGGCGATGGGGTGGTGATGGCCAGCGCAATGATCGATTATCTCGATACACTGCCCCTGAACGAGCAGCCGGCAGCAGCAACCCGGTTCGTGCGCCGATTTGCGGATGCAACCGGAAAAACCGTGGGATGAGGGAAGCGAAATCGATGGCGGATACGATGTACAACGGACAACCTGCGAGCGATCTGCGCCCCCTGCTCTGCCGGGGGATTCGGGGAGCGACTACCGCGGCGTCCAATACGGCCGAGGACATCCTCGAAGCAACCACGGAAATGATGCGGATCCTGATCCGGCTCAACGAGCTCGAGCCGGATCATGTGGTGAGCGCCGTCTTCACCACCTCGCCCGATCTGAATGCGACCTTCCCCGCCGTGGCAGCCCGCGCGCTCGGCTGGAGCGATGTTCCGCTCATGTGCGCCCACGAAATGAACGTGCCCGCCTCGTTGCAAAAAGCGATCCGGGTGCTTCTGCAGATCAATACGACCAAAACACCGTCGGAAATCCGGCATGTCTATCTGCACGGCGCCCGCCAGCTTCGGCCGGAATGGGCCTATGACGAAGAAGAGGCAGCCCTTTCCAGCAGCCGCTGAGCGTCCTGCGTCCGAACATGTTCCCTAACCCGGTTCCCGCGCGCCGGTCATTCGAGACGCGGTCAGGAGAAACATCATGATCGTGGTCATGCAGCCAGGCGCCCCTCAGCAGTCGATCGACGCCATCGTCGAGCGGATCGAGCAGCTCGGACTCTCCGCCCATCTCTCCTCGGGCGAACAGCGGACGATCATCGGCGTCGTCGGCACCACCCCCCTGCCTCCCACCCTGGACGAAACACTCGAAGTCTATGACGACGTCGAGCAGGTCATGCGCGTGACCAAGAAATACAAGCTCGCCGGGTGGGATTTTCATCCGCGAAAAACCCGGATCCGGGTGCGCGATTTCGAAATTGGCGGTGAGGAAGTCATCGTCATCGCCGGACCGTGCTCGGTCGAATCGGAAGAGCAGACATTGGAAACGGCGCGCGCGGTCAAAGCCGCCGGCGCCAGGATTCTGCGCGGCGGCGCCTACAAACCCCGCACATCGCCCTACGAATTTCGCGGTCTGGGCCGGAAGGGGCTGGAAATCCTGGCGGCCGCCCGCGAGGAAACCGGCCTGGCGATCATCACCGAGGTGATGACTCCCTCGGATGTCGAACAGGTCTTCGACTATACCGATATCTTCCAGATCGGCGCTCGCAATTGCCAGAACTACTTTCTGCTGGAAGAAGTGGGCCGCACCGGCAAACCAGTGATGCTGAAACGCGGGATGAGCATGCTGATCGAGGAATGGCTGCTGGCGGCCGAATATGTGCTGGCGCAGAACAATCCCAATGTCATCTTCTGCGAACGTGGTATCCGCACATTCGAAAACCAGACACGCAACACCTTCGACATCGCGGCGGTACCCGTGGTGCGGCGGCTCTCCCATCTGCCGATCTTCGTCGATCCGAGCCATGCCGCCGGGAAACGGCCCTTCGTGGGACCGCTCGCGCTGGCCGGCGTGGCCGCCGGCGCCGACGGTCTGATGATCGAGGTCCATCCCAATCCCGACCGCGCGCTCTCCGATGGCCAGCAATCGCTGACGTTCGCGGAATTCGAGGATCTGATGCCTCGCCTTGCCACGGTTGCCCAGGCGGTCGATCGCACCGTCCAAACGGCAGACGCGCTCGCGACCGACTAGCGGTTTCGGTCCAGAGTCCACTGAGCGCGATTTGCGGGCATTGGATTCTGGACACTGGATCGATCCGTCGATGAATTCCGACCCACGCACACAACGATGGCTCGCCAAATCCCGAGCGGAATGGGATGGCAAAGCCGAATTCTTCGATGAGATGTCGGCGCGCAATGCGGCGGGCGACGACCGGAAAGCCGAGCTCGATTTCATCGAATCGGCGATGCGGCTCCGCCCTGGCAGCCGTCTGCTCGATGCCGGATGCGGCCCCGGCTATTTCGCGATTGCGTTCGCCCAGCGCTGCTGCGTGGTCGATGGGGTCGATATTTCGCCGAAGATGATCGAGCGCGCCCGGGTGAATGCCGCGGCTGCCGGTGTGGCCGTCGATTTCTCGGTTGGCGACCTGGCCGCGCTCGACGCGCCAGATGCCGTCTACGACGCGATCATGGCGCGCATGGCCCTCCAGTTCTCCCCGCATCTTTCCGCGGTTCTGGATGAATTCGAGCGCGTTGCGAAGCCCGATGCGCGCTTCTGGCTTTCGGCCCCGGGCGCATTGGCGCCGATGTATCGCGATTCCTGGCGTCGCTTCCTCGCGCCTGAGCCCCCTCCGGTCAATTTCCTGATGCCCTGGGAGCTCCACCGGCTTCTGGTGGAACGTGGCTGGCGCATCCAGGAGCAATGGGGCAGCTTCGATTCGGTCGCCCACGCGGCTGACAATATCGCCGCAGAGCTCGACATCACCCGGCTCCCTCTGCCCATGCAGCAGGCCGCGGCGACCGTCTGGAATATCCTCGCGACCCGCGCCGAATAAAACACAACTCGCCTGCCCGGCATATCGCCGCCGCTCCTGTGCCGGCGGCCAGGATATCCATACGAAATCCAGCTGATTCCGCGGAGGTACTCCGTGGGGCCGAGCAGCCGCTTCCCCCTGCATGGGGAAGCAGCCAGCATTCATCCGAATTTCGCATGAGCCCCGAATCCTGATACGGAATTCCGATGATGACGCAGGCGTATGAGCCCAGCCGTTCAAGGGTGGGCCCCCGGAGCACCAGCCCATACCGAAGGGCCCCAGCAGATTCCGTACGAGCACGATTCTTCCAAGACGTGCCCGTTCCCCACCCCCGTCATCCTGAGCCGCACCCCCGTCATCCTGATGCCAACCCCCCGTCATCCTGACGCTAACCCCGTCATCCTGAGCGCAGTCGAAGGATCTCCTCGCCGCAGCGAGTCCCCCG
>JBIQLF010000176.1:3560-5087 GCA_044464585.1 Thermomicrobia bacterium | reverse complement strand
ATGGGCGTCGGTATCGATGGTGAATCTGACGCCCATGCGCTTGCCGAGCTGGATGGCGGTGTCATCGAGATCGAGGCGATTGGGGTCGGCGTTGATTTCCATGGCGACCTTGTTGGCGGTGGCGGCCTCGAAGACGGCTTCCAGATCGAGCTGGATGGGATCGCGCCGTTCGATGAGGCGACCTTGCGGATGGCCGATGATGGTGGTGGCGGGGTGCTCGATGGCGCGGATCATGCGAGCGGTTTGCGCTTCGCGGGAGAGGTCGAAATGCGAATGGACCGAGCAGATGACGATATCGAGCTCGGCGAGCGCGTCGTCGGTTTGGTCGAGGGAGCCGTCTTTGAGGATATCGACCTCCTGGCCGCGCAGAATGGTGAAGCCGGGAAGGGCGTCCATGGCCGCGGCGATTTCCTCGGCCTGCAATTTCAGGCGGTCGGGTCGCAATCCGTTCGTCATGGCCAGGCGGGGAGAATGGTCGGTGATGGCGATGTATTCGTAGCCGAGCGCATGGGCAGCCCGAGCCATTTCGAGGACGGTGCCTTTGCCGTCGGACCAATTGGTATGGCAATGGAGATCGCCGCGGATATCGGAGAGCTCGATCAACTTGGGGAGGGTGCCGTTGGCGGCGGCTTGGATTTCGCCACGGTTTTCCCGTAACTCGGGAGGGATCCAGTCGAGACTGAAGGCGGCATAGACCTCTTCCTCGGTGCGGCTGGCGACGATCTCGGTTTCGTCGGGAGAGGCATAGACCGCATATTCGTTCATCTTCCAACCGCGGTCGATGGCCATAGTGCGCAGAACGAGCTGGTGATCGCGCGAGCCGGTGAAATAGATCATGGCGGCGCCGTAGCTGATCGGTTCGACGGCGCGGAAATCGACCGCCAGGCCGTTATGCAGCACGACCGAGGAACGGGTGTCGCCGTGGGAAACCACCTCGGCGATCGGGGGCCACTCGGTGAAGGCGTCGACGGTTTGGGCCGGATCGTTGCTAGCGGCGACGGCATCGAGATCGCCGACGGTTTCGCGCCGCCGGCGCCAGCTACCGGCCACATCGGCTTGCAGCACGCCGGGAATGGCGCGCAGATAGGCTTGCAGATCGAGGGCGATGGGGTCGGCGTCGATCAGGAGGCGGCGGGCTTTTTTGGTCCGGCCCCGTTCGAGCTGCTGGGCAATCTGCGTTTGCAGTTTTTCGCTGAAGCCGGGGAGGGTTTGTAGACGATCGGTGTCGATGGCGGTTTGCAGATCGTCGAGATTCTTGATGCCGAGCTCGTCGTGCAGGCGTTTGACCCGTTTCGGACCGAGTCCGGGGATGCGCAGCAAATGGCGGACATTGGGATCCAGCTGCTGCTGGAGGGCTTCCAATTCTGGGAACTGACCGGCCTGCACCAGAGCGGCGATCGAGCGGGAAAGATCGGGACCGATGCCAGGAAGCCGGGTGAGGTCGCCGCCACTGGCAACGATGTCGCGCAGGGCGCGCGGTTCTTCTTGAATGGTATAGGCGGCATTGCGGTAGGCGCGCACGCGAAA
>JBIQLF010000176.1:0-3460 GCA_044464585.1 Thermomicrobia bacterium | reverse complement strand
GCGCCATTGTCCGTTCGAGCATGCTGTTCGGGCTGGCCGGTTTGTGCGAGATCGGCGGTGGCTATCTGGTTTGGCTCTGGCTGCGAGACCACCGGTCGGCTTGGCTGGGGGCGCTGGGCGGTCTGATTCTCTTCCTTTATGGGGTGCTTCCGACGTTGCAACCGCAGGAGGCCAGCTTCGCGCGGGTCTACGCGACCTACGGCGGGTTCTTCATCGTGCTGTCGCTGGTCTGGGGTTGGGCGGTCGACGATGTTCGCCCCGATCGATTCGATCTGATCGGGGCGACTGTTGCGCTGGTTGGGGTTGGGATCATCATGTACGCCCCACGAGGCTAGAGGCGGAAGTCACTACGTCGCGGACGTGGCTTGCGTGGGGGGCAAGCCGGGGCGTGCTGGATAGGGCCCGACTGTGCTGGCAGAGCGTGCCGCCAACCAATAGCGAATATTGTCACAAATTGCTAAAATGCGAGGACGGAGGTACTTCATGAATGTCAGTTTGACCCCTCAACTCGAAGAGCTTATTCGGCGTAAAGTCGAGACCGGTATGTACGGCAATGCGAGCGAGGTTGTTCGGGAGGCGTTGCGTCAGATGGAGGCGCGTGACCGGCACCAACGACTGAAGGCCGCGATCGCCGAGGCGGACGCTGAGATCGAGCGTGGAGAGGAAGACGAGCTGACTCCGGCATTGGTCGAGAAGATGAAGCGCGAAGGCGAGCGGATGGTACGGGAAGGTATCGCACCGAACCCTGATGTCTGTCCCTAAACGCACCTTTACGCTCACGCGTACGGCCCAAGCGGACTTTGCCGGAATCATGGCCTACACCGTCGAGCATTGGGGAGCGCATCAGCGTGATATCTACGCCGCGAAGCTGCTGGCAGGATTCGACACAATCGCCCGCTTCCCGGAGATTGGCGAAGAACGCTCGGATATCACCCCGGGAGTGTTCTCCCACCGCATCGGGCAGCATGTTGTCTATTACCGCTTCACCTCCACCCGTTTGCGCGTGCTGCGCCTGCGACATGTACGTGCAGACACAATTCGGCCAGCCGAGTTGTGAGCGCATGTATCCGGAGGCTGGTGACTATGCGGTGGGACTCAATTCCATTGGACGTGGTTGGGCATTGAGCTCGACTGACTGCCACCGTTTCGGGGTGCGGAGGAGACGGAGACCGTTGAGGATGACGATGACCGTGCTGCCCTCGTGGCCGATGACGCCAACCGGCAGCGGAATGCCGATGGTGAGCACGAGGGTGATGAGGGTCACGATGACGGCCAGCGAAAAACCGAGGTTTTGCATGATGATCCGGCGGGTGCGGCGGCTGAGGCCGACCGCATAGGGGAGCTTGGTGAGATCGTCGGCCACCAGCACGACACCGGCGGTTTCCAACGCGACATCGGTGCCGGCGCCGCCCATGGCGATGCCGACCGTGGCCGTGGCGAGCGCGGGCGCATCGTTCACCCCATCGCCCACCATGGCCACCCGAGCTGGGGAATGGTCCGCATCCCCGGCTTCCATGGCGCGAATGACATCGAGCTTCTGCTCGGGCAGGAGATCGCCATAGTATTCGGTGATGCCGACTTCATGAGCGATATGGCGGGCGACGGCGCGATGATCGCCAGTGAGGATGGCCGTCCGTCGTATGCCGAGCCGGGTCAGTGCGTCGACCACGGCGTTGGCATTGGGACGCAGCGTGTCGGCCATGGCAATAACGCCCCGGACCGCGGTGCGGTCGCCCGCGAGAATGGCGGTCTTGCCTTCACGTCGCAATTGCTCCGCCACTCGGGTGGCGTCTGCCGTATCGACGCCCAATTCGTCGAAGAGATAGACATTGCCGACCGCGACGGTCCGGCCATCGACCGTGGCAACGATACCTTTGCCCGGCATGGAATCGAATTGCTCGGCTGGCGCCAGTGCGCATCCACGATCGACCGCGCAGGCCAGCATGGCCGCCGAAATATGGTGTTCCGACTGGTTTTCTGCCGAGGCGACCAGGGTGACCACGTCGGCTTCGGACCAGCCATTGCCGAGTGAGACGACATCGGTCACCGAGGGTTGCCCCAGGGTGAGGGTGCCGGTTTTGTCGAAGGCGATGGTGTCGACCTGACCGAGATCTTCGAGATAGCCGCTTCCTTTGAAAAGGATGCCGTTGCGGGCGGCATTCGCCAATCCGGAAAGGGTGGAAGCGGGGGTGGAGATCACCAGCGCGCAGGGCGACGCGACCACCAGCAGTGTGATGGCGCGATAGAACGCGGCGCCCCGGTCCTGACCGCCGAGAATCATGAAGGCGAAAAAGGCCAGGACCGATCCGATGATGACCGCGATGGCATAGCGGCCCTCGAAGCGGTCGGTGAACCGCTGGGCGCGGCTCTTCTGATCCTGGGCTTGCTCCACGATGGCGACGATACGCGAGAGGGTGCTTTCGCGGGAGAGCCGGGAAACGCGCACCTGCAACGAACCGGTGGTGTTGATGGTGGCGGCGTAGACCTCGTCGCCGATGTGTTTGCTGACCGGCATCGACTCGCCGGTAATCGGAGCTTGATCGACCGCCGATTCGCCCTGGTCGACAAACCCGTCGGCGGGGATGCGCTCGCCGGGTTTGATGAGCACGAGATCGCCGATACGCAACTGGTCGACCGGCACGGTGGTTTGGCTGCCATCGGGGGCCAGCACGATGGCCTGATCGGGCGCGAGATCCATCAGAGCGCGAACCGCGCGGCGGGTGCGACCGAGCGCATAGTCCTCCAGCGCATTGGAAAGCGAAAAGAGCCCGAAGAGCAACGCGCCTTCTTCCCAATGTCCGACCGCGGCCGCTCCGAGTGCGGCCAGCACCATGAGCAAATCGATGCTGACCGCTCGCCGGCCGAGCAGTTTCAGCGCGGTGACGGCAGAGAGCGTTCCGCCGGAGAGATAGGCGAGGATGAAGAGACCGATGGTCAGGGATTTCGGTAGATGGAGGAGATGCAGCCCGATCATCCCGGCGATGGTGAAGAGCCAGCAGCCAGCGGTTGCCGCCCAAAGATGATTGCGTTCCCACCAGCCGGGCATGGCGTCCGTTGCTTCGAGCGCTTCCAGCAGCGGGTGGTCGCTGGCATCGCGAAGTTCGTGAAGATCGACCCGGTCCAGCGAGGAATCGCCGGGGAGCCGGGATTCGGCGGGTGCGGGAAGGGTGGGAGAGCCGGGGAGATTCGGCATGGTGATGAGAGACCTCGGCGACGCGATTCCGGGGGTGGTAATTCAGAGTAATATCCTCGGAATACGAACTTATGTTCTGGAAAAGAGTGTACCAGAGATGACGGCCTCGCGCCGCTCTTCGACTGGCACGGAGCAGCGGCCCGAGGCCGTACGGCGGACATGTGGCGCCCTTGCGTGATGAAAACGTTTGTTCTATTCTTCTGGCAAAACGTCAGCAAACAGAAGAAAACGAGGTGGGACGATGCTGTACGCGCATACCCCGAACGA
>JBIQLF010000175.1:0-5119 GCA_044464585.1 Thermomicrobia bacterium | reverse complement strand
AGTTGGGGTATATGGCACACAAATCGTGTCCAGGCAGCGTGCTTCGACGCAATCGTCATCGGTACAGCAAGCCCCCGCAGACAAACAATATCCTTTGCACAGGAGTTGTCCGGTGGGGCAACAAAGCTCCTCTCCATAGCACTGTCCGTAACAGCAGGCTTGGTCGCAACAGATTGCGCCATCCGGACAGCAATCCGGGCCGCACGCACTCGTGCCCGCGGGACAGCAGCACCCGTCGTTGCATGGAGTCTGGATGCCAGGGCAGCCGGGCGGACGAGGGGCTGGTGTCGGTCTCCGGGCGGCATCGACCGGTTCCTTCACCAGGATGCTGGAGATAGATGCCAGGCCGGTGAGCCCGAGCAAACCGCGCACGATGGTGCGTCGTGAGCTTCCGCGACCCATCACACGCGTCACTGCATCGAACCGACGATCATCCATTCCAATGCTCCCAGGCATTCGACGCCACAATGATCACGAACCGTGAATTTCATTATAGGAAGAGGAAAGCGCCGGACACCACCCTCCAACAGTAGGGAACGGGAGGTGGATTTCTGGAAGAGGCCCTACTGAAGCGGCGCAGGCGTTGCTCTGGCGCCACTGACCTCGGCCCGAGCAGTGGAGCGCTGTGCCCCACGAACAGACCCAGGGGCTACTGCCCCGGCGCCGCTGTTCAGGACAACTGGGCGGTTGCGGGCCGCCGTGCGACATCTGCCCGAAAGAGGGAACGCCTGGCGTCGACCATTGCCGCACTCTTCGGGCAGAGGAGCCCCTTCATACAGAGATTCCGTAGATCTGGCACAGCGCCAGATCTACGGAATGGTGATTCGACCTCGGCGCTACGCCTTTGCCTGCTTTGCCGTCTCGGCGGCGTTGACGGCCCGCCAAACCTTCTCTGGGGTAAAGGGCAGATCGAGATGGGTAATGCCCCAGGGTTCGAGGGCGTCGATCACCGCGTTGCTCACGGTTGGCGTAGCGCCGATGGTCGGCGCCTCGCCGATGCCTTTGGCGCCGAGCGGATTGATCGGTGTGGTGGTCGTGGTGTGGTAGGTCTCGAAGTTCGGGAATCCTTCGGCTTTCGGCATCGGATAGTCATTGAAGGTTCCGGTCAGCAACTCGCCGTTGCTGTCGTACTGCACTTCTTCCCACAACGCGAGCCCGATGCCTTGCGCCAGACCGCCATGCACCTGCCCGGTCACCAGCATGGGGCTGATGATATTGCCGATATCATCGACCGAGATGTAGCGAAGGAGCGTCACCTCACCGGTTTCGGGGAACACCTCCACCACCGCGATATGGGTGCCGAAGGGGAAGGTCTCGTCCTCTGGGCTGAAGAAGTTGGTCGTCTCCAAACCGGACTCCATACCGTCCGGGAGCTTGCCGCCATAGGCGATCTTGGAAATCTCGGGCAGCGTCAGACCGCGGGTCGGTACGCCCTTGACCTGATATTTCCCATCGACCAGCTCGATATCGTCGACGGCGGCTTCGAGCCGGTTGGCAGCGATCTGGATCGCCTTTTCCTTGATCTTGTTGAGGGAGATGACCAGCGCTGCTCCACCGACCGCCAGACCGCGGCTGCCGCCGGTGCCATTCCCCTGCGGGGTGTTGCCGGTGTCGCCATGGTGCAGAATGACCTGCTCGAAATCCGCGCCGATCATATCCGCGGCCATTTGCGCGAAGGTCGTTTCCTGTCCCTGCCCGTGTGGAGAGATGCCGGTGAAGAGCGTCACTTCGCCACCTGGCTCGACCCGCACCGTCGAGCTTTCCCACGGACCGAAACCGCAAATCTCGACATAGGACGCCAGCCCGATCCCCAGATAGCGGCCCTGCGTGCGCAATTCTGCCTGCTCCTGGCGGAGTTTCGCGTAGTCGCTCGATTCGATCGCCTTCGCCAGCGGTTTCTCGTAATCACCGGTGTCGTACCGCTCGCCGGAGAGAGTCGCGTACGGAAACTGGTCCGGCTGGATGAAATTGGCTGTGCGCAGTTGCTCGGGTTCGAGATGGGCCGCATCGGCCAACAGGTCCATGACACGCTCGAGATAGAACGCGGCTTCCGGACGGCCAGCGCCGCGATAGGCCCCGTTTGCGACAGTGTTGGTAAAGACTCCCTCGACCACATAATCGAGATTCGGAATCTGGTAGGGACCAGTCGACATGATCCACGTGGACCATGCGAGCCCAAGCCCCTTGGGATAGGCGCCAAGATCGAGGGTCACCCGGGCGCGCAATGCCGTGATCTTGCCGTTCTCGTCACAACCCGCTTCGAAATCGGCGATCTGGTTCCGGCCATGATTGGTCGAAAGGAAGTGTTCGCTGCGGGTCTCGATCCATTTGACCGGTCGATTGAGTTTCATCGACGCTGCGATGATGGTCCATTCCTCGGGATAGACGCCGAATTTGGCGCCGAACCCACCACCGACCTCGGGCGCGATCACCCGGACCTGGTTCTGACCGAGCCCAAAGGTGCGCGCCACCTCGTTCCGATATCCATGTGGGCCCTGGTTGGACACCCAGATCGTTACGCCACGCGTGACAGGATCGGGCGTGGACACGATCCCGCGTGGTTCGAGCGGTGATGGATGACACCGCGCTGCCTTGATGCGCTCCTTGATGCGGAATGGCGACGCGGCGAGCGCGGCATCGACATCCCCATGGACGGTCTCGTAGCGCACACCGACATTGTTCGGGTTGGTGGCATAGAGCAACTGCGAGCCGTCCCGTGCCGCGAAGGGATCGACATAGGCCGTGAGCGGTTCGTAATCGACGATCACCCGCTCCGCCGCATCATCGGCCTGCGCCCGGCTCTCGGCAACGATCGCCACGATCGGCTCGCCGACGTAGCGCACCTTTTCCCGCGCCAGCGGTTGCACGGCCGGAATCGGGATCTTCCCGGCTTCGGCGGGACCGCCCTCGGCTGAAGGTCCTTCATCTCCGCCGACGGCCACATATTTGGAGGGGAGCACGGGCTCGAGATCGCTGGCGGTCATGATTGCCACCACCCCGGGCATCGTCTCCGCCTCGGTCGTATCGATTCCCCGGATGTTGGCGTGGGCGTAGATGCTGCGCACGAACGCAACATGGACCATACCGGTCAATTGCAGATCGTCGACGTAGATCGACGAGCCAGTGATGAGACGTGGATCCTCGCGTCGTTTGACTGGAGCGCCCATATACCGTCTTAGAACCATGTTGTGGATTTCCTCCCGAGTCGTCGCGCCAGTGCGGCGTTCGAGCCCGAATTGGGACTCGGACGCGAACAGGGTGAGATTGTACCGGTATCGTGCAGCAGGTGGGTTTCGCGGTGCGCGAGGGGCATCGATCCCGATGATCGGGACGCGATTGCAGTTGGAGATGCCGCCTGCTCCGGCATAATGCATCGAGAGCAATCCTGGTATGCGGCCGGTTGGCGAGCGACGACGATTTCGAACATGACCATAGGTGAGAACACAGTGCACGACATTCGGAATTTCGTGGTCCACACGTTCAATGGGCTCTTTGTCTTCATCGTTCTCTTCGCTCTGCTGGGCATTGGTTTGCGGATCACCACCTGGTTGATCCGGCGCGGGGTCGAACGGCGCAAATACCTGATGCGCGGTTGGGACTATTCGGAACCCGATGACCGGCGGACCGAATCGATCACGCGCGTGCTCATGACCGCGGCCAGAGCGATCTTCGGGCTGTTGACGGTCGTACTGGTGCTCAAGAGCTTTGGCGTCAACCTCGGTGCGATTCTGGCGAGTGTTTCACTCGTTTCGATCGCGCTCGGTTTCGGCGCGCAATACCTGGTGCGCGACTATCTGTCCGGTATTCTCATGCTGACCGAGGATCAGTTTCGGGTCGGTGACTCGGTCGAGATCAACAAGATCGCGGGTACGGTCGAGGATATGCGCTTGCGGTTGACCGTCCTGCAAGGCAGCGACGGCACCCTCCACCTGATTCCCAATGGGGAGATCCGCATCGTGTCGAACCGGTCGAGAGCGGAGAAAGCCGCGGCGGCCAAAGAAGCGGCGGCCTGACCATGTTTTTCGGTCCCACGCGGGAACCGGGGCGCGGCGAGCGCAGTACAATCGGATTGGGCGCCGGCGCTCGATCCGGGGCGAACGGCGCGGAACACGGCAAGGATGTGACGAACAGGTGAGTGACAAGGATTCTGGCAAGACGGGACTCGATGTCTGGGTCGACCCAAAACGATGCGTGTCCAACGCGAAATGCACGACAGTGGCCCCAGGTATTTTCGTGCTCGACGAAGAAACACAGATCGCCGAGCTGGTCGATTTCGAAGGGGCGACGGTGCAACAACTGTTTGCCGCCGCGCGGGCATGTCCGACCCAGGCAATCATCATCGAGCAGTATGGGCGGCGGGTCTTTCCCCAGATACTGACGCCGATGTTCGCCCCTCCCGATCCCGACGATCAGTAACCGGGCAGGACACACGCCCTGAGCGGGTTCAATACGTTTCCTCCCGGTGCTTTGCCTCATAGGCATGTCCCACCGCATCGGGGCTCATTCCCTCATCACCGAGGGTGGACGACTTCTTGTCGGTGCAGCCGTGGAGATAGTCCCCGGTCCTGGTGAGTTGCGCTCGACTCATACGGAATCCGCGTGGACCCTACGGGATATCCACCATGGTTCCGGCCCGGTCCCACCGTTGAAACGCTGGGCTAACACCCCTTAGGAATCACCCGGATTCCGCATGAGATCGTCGGGCGTCGAGCCGGCATTCCTGATATGTGCGCCGGTCGACTCCATGCACGGAGAATGCGACCCGTCCGGCCCCAGACCGTCTCCCTGGCTCCAGCGCGGACCGACGCACCCGCGGTAATCGTGCTCGAGACGTCCAGATGCAGGAACATCCATATCGCTGCATCCGTCCAGCGCGCAACCCTACCCAAACCGGGCCGCGCAGGGACATCGACGGCTCCACCGCCCCCAGGCACAAGCCAGAGGCTCAAACGAAATCCGGATGATGGCATATACGAAATCCGCGTGATTCCTCAGGGGTGTTAGCCCAGCCTTTCAAGGTTGGGAACGCTTAAACGCCTTACAAGAAGTGCCCATTTCCCAACCCCGTCATCCTGAGCGAAGTCGAAGGACCTCCTCGCCGCAGCGAGTCCCCCGAGGT
>JBIQLF010000174.1:0-5157 GCA_044464585.1 Thermomicrobia bacterium | reverse complement strand
ACGATGCGGTCGGCATGCTGGATCGTGGCGAGCCGGTGCGCGATGATGAGCGTGGTGCGGCCGATGGCGAGCTCTTCCAGGGAGGCCTGGATCTTCCGTTCGGTCTCGGTGTCGAGTGCGCTGGTGGCTTCATCGAGAATGAGGATCGGCGGATTCTTGGCGAACATGCGCGCGATCGCCAGCCGCTGCTTTTGACCGCCGGAGAGTTTGACGCCTCGTTCGCCGATGACTGTTTCGAATCCAGCCGGGAGTTCGGCGATCATCGTATCGAGCTTGGCCCGGCGAGCCGCGGCTTCGATCTCCTCATCGGTCGCATCGAGGCGACCGTAGGCGATGTTCTCCCGGATGGTGCCCCCGAAGAGAAAGACATCCTGCTGGACGATCCCGATCTCCCGGCGGAGAGAAGCCAGCGTCATATCGCGGATATCGATGCCGTCGATGGTAATGCGTCCGCCATCGACCTCGTAGAACCGGGGCAGCAGCGAGGCGATGGTCGTTTTGCCCGCGCCCGACGGTCCCACGAAGGCAACCGTCTCCCCGGCCCGAATGTGCAGATCGATCCGGTTCAGGATCGGCCGGTTGGGGGCATAGCCGAACGTTACGTGCTCGAACCGGATATCACCCCGCAGGCGACCGACCTCGATGGCCTCCGGTTTGTCGGCGATATCCGGCTCGATCGCCAGCAGCTCCAGATAGCTGCGGAATCCAGCGATCCCCTTGGGATAGATCTCCATGACGGCCATGATCTTTTCCATCGGCCGGAAGAAAACATTGACCAATAGCAGGAAGGTAACGAACTGCCCCTCGCTCAATGAGCCGTGCAGGACGAAATACGACCCGGCGAGCATGACGACCAATTGGGTAAAGCGCATGCTGGCGTAGTTGAGCGTCATGCTGGCGGCCATGATCCGATAGGCATCCAGCTTGGTGTCGCGGTAGCGGTCGTTGTCACGAGCGAACAGAGCGCGTTCGTGGTCTTCGTTGGCGAACGCCTGCACGACCCGAATCCCGCCGACGTTTTCTTCGATCCGGTGATTGAATTCGCCCACGCTGCGGAAGAGATTCTTCCAGGTGGCCGCCATCCGCCCCCCATAGTGGATCGACACGAGCGTGATCGGCGGTACGACCAGCACGGTGACGATGGCCAGTTTCATATTGACCAGAAACATCAGTACGAAGGCGCCGGCGAAGGTCATGATCGCCACGAACGCATCTTCCGGTCCGTGATGGGCCACTTCGCCGATCTCTTCCAGGTCCTTGGTGACCCGTCCGACCAGATGCCCGGTCTTGTTGTTGTCATAGAAACGGAAGGAGAGTTTTTGCAAATGGTCGAAGCTACGGCGGCGCATCTCGGTTTCGATACTGATCCCGAGCTTGTGTCCCCAGTAGGTAACGATGATCATCAGGAGTGAATTGACGATATAAACGGCCAGCAGTCCGGCTACGGCCAGCACGATCTTGCGCCAGTCGTGGCCCGGCAGCAAGCGGTCGACGAAGAACCCGGCCATCACCGGAAATGCCAGCTCCAGCACACCCGAGAGCACCGCGCAGGAAAAATCGAGCGCGAAGAGCCCACGGTGCGGGCGGTAATAGTCGAAAAATTGCCGGACGAGCGAAAACGTCCCGGCGTTGGCTGCCGTGGTGGCCATGGAACCTCGGATGAACTGTATCGACCCGGGCTGGATGACCGGGCAGGTATGCGCGAGCTGACCGTGGAGGCACCGCGCGATTGTGCCAATGCTACCCGAATGCTGGGTGGTTTCCCCGAAAACCATCCGGAATACGGGCTGGCCGCTAAACTATGAGTGCTGGCGATTGTCGGTGATTTCGATACTCAGGATGAGAACAGACCGGCTATTCTTGGCGTCGTATAGCTTGCGTGTGGCAGACTCCGGCCGGAAGCTGGAATCTCCATTCGAATCGTCGTAGGGAATCGGTACGTTGCCGTGAGCGAATCGATGCGGCACATGCGGGAAGATCGGGCAGACTACGATGCTGCCGGCAGTCCCTACCGTTTTCCGGTCGATGCTTTCATCGGGCGCTCCGGTGAGCTTCAGGCATTGCACGACGTGATCGCCGTGGCGGCCTCTCGCCTGATCACCGTGGTTGGGCCGGCCGGGGTCGGTAAGTCGCGCTTGGCGATGGAGGCGGTGCGCACGGCTGGCGGCCAGTACCCGGGGGGCGCCACCGTCGTCCGCCTGGCCGCGATCGAGCGCCCCGGCAATATCGTGCCCGAAATCGCACGCGCGCTGGGATTGATCGATCAGGCGGAAAAAATCGATGCTCTGGTGCGCGAGACGCTGGCTCGCGAACCGTCTGTGCTGGTGCTCGATTGTTTCGAGCATCTGACTCCCGCCGCCAATGATGTGATCGCTGGTCTGCTGGCCGACTGCCCGCCGTTGCGCCTGGTGCTCACCTCGCGCCGTCCGACCGCGCTTCCTGGTGAAGTGCTGCTCGAATTGCGGCCACTCGCGCTGGCCGCGAGCGATTCGACTGGCGCAATGCTCGAAAGCGACGCGGTGCGTTTGTTCATCGACCGGGCTCAGCGAGCGCGACCATGGTTCACGCTGCACGACGGCGATGCCGAAATCATCCACGAGCTTTGCGCCCGGTACGATGGACTGCCGCTGGCGATCGAGCTGTTTGCCAGTTGGATGACGGTGCTCTCTCCCCAGGGGTTGCGGCGCTGGCAACCGGATGAGCTCGAATTCCGCACGCCGGTTGCCGATCCGCGACATCAAAGCCTGCTCGATGCGATCGCCTGGAGTTATGGGCTCCTGACCCCGGACGCGCAATCGCTGTTGGCGCGGCTTTCGTTCTTTGCGGGCGGCTTCAGCCGCGATCTGGTAGAGAAGATGGCGCAGGGCCGGGAAGCAGGGTCGGGATATCCGTTTGCGGATGGCTATCCAATCGTCTGGGCCAGCAGCTTGCATGGAGCCAGCGATCCGACGCTCCCGCCCTGGGATGAGTACGATCCCGAGATTTCGCGCGCGCTCCCGGCGCTCTCGACCGATCCAGTCAAGCTCCTGGCCACTTTGGTGGATCACCGGCTGGTCTATCAATCCGGCGAGATCGATGGCATTCCACGGTTCGATATGCTGGAGGCGATCCGCGAATTCGGTCTGCGGCAGCTCGATCGTTCGGGTGAGCTGCCCGCGGTGCAACATGCGCACGCGGCTGCCATGATCGCGTTTTCCGAGGCGTCCGCGGAAGGTCTCTGGAATCCGATCCAGCGTCAATGGAACCGCGGGCGAATCGACGCGGAATTGCAGAATCTGCGGTTGGCGCTTGCCTGGGCCCATGATCTGGGCGATGCGGGCGCCGAGATCGCCGCGCGCATCGCCGGGCCGCTTTGGCCCTATTGGCAGACTCGCGGGATGGTCACCGAAGGGCGCCGTTATCTCGAAGACAGCCTCTTCCGGCCGGGATTGAAGGTCTGGTGCCGGGGCAAGGAGCTGCCAGCGCTCGCGTTTCTCTGCTGGATTCAGGGGGATGACGAACGCTGCCAGGAAGTCGTCGCCGAAGGGCTCATCGCCACGGAGCAAACGGGCATCGGCAACAACCGTGCCATGATCTACCTGGTGATGGCGTTGCTCGAATTCCGCAAGGGGCCGGAAAACGTCCTGACGATGCTCCAGTACACCGAGGAAGCCGAGGAGCTCTTCCGCTACTGGGAGGATCCGATCGGGCTGGGCGCGTGCAACCTCATCTTCGGGCAGGTTTGCCGCCTGACCGGGGAGACGGCCCGCGCGCTCGAGCTGTTCGACGAAGCCTTCGCGATGCACCAGGAACGCGGGTACGAATGGGGAATGGCGGCCGCGCGCTACTTTGCCGCCGAAGCCCTGCGCGATCTGGCGGAAACAGACCCTGCTCGTATCGCCGAGACCGTCGCGCTGCTGAACGACGCGCTCGGGCGCTTTTGGGCTATGGGTGATTTCTGGGGAACCGGCGGCGCGATGTCTGGACTGGCATGTGTGCTGGCCATGCAGGAACACGATGTGCGGGCCGCCAGCTATTTCGGCGCGGCCAGTGTGCTGATGGGCCGGGTCAGCGGATCCCTGCTGCCCAGCGAGTTGATGACGCACAAGGACACCGAAACCGAGCTGCGCGCCCGCATGCCGGAGGCAGTCTGGGACGCGGCATTCGCGCTCGGGCAAAACGACCCCGAGCAATTCGTGCAGCAGGCGCTGGCCGAAGCCGCGGTCGCGGATGCTCTCCCGATCCCGGCGTTGACCCGCATCCAGCGCCCGATCGTGCAGGATATGGTGCAGGGCTATGACATCCCACGCATCGCCCAGCGGCGTCATCGCAGCGTGAGCGCCACCTACGAGATCGCGAATCGCATCCTCAAGAAGTATGGTCTCACCACGCACGAGGAAATCGCGCCCTTCGCTGTGAAACACGGACTCGTGGACCCTCGTCACCGCTAATTTGAGTCCATTCCGCCGAAAGAACGGGTCAAATCCGGAAAATCCGGATACAATTTTGTGCGTTTTCCCCTTGTTCTCCGTGACTGCCTGCGGCATCATCTTCTCAGTTCGATGAACCGAATCGTTGCCCGTTGCCGAACGCACCGGCGCTCTCTGGGAGGGCCGGTCGCCTGGAGGAGTGTGTCTATGCGCCCAATGCTGATGACCGCGAACCAGACAATGGCGCGCTTGGGTTCATCGAAGAGCGCCCCGGTGTACGGGACGCATTCACATTCGACGACGACGGTCGTCGTGGAAACCGGCCAGTCCCCGGTTTCCATGTTCCTCGCTGGATGCCGGTTCGACATTCGTTCGACCGCTGTCCGGCATATTCCTGCCCCTGCCCCGCCACGCGACCCGATCCCAGATTTCACCGTCTGCCCCGGGTTTAGCGGAGTCACATCTCCCACGTGCAGCGGGGCCAGGGGGGCGGGGGTGATCTTGGAGGATATGCGATGGGTGGATCGAGAAGATCGGATGGCGACGGCTCTTCCCCAGATGGGTTGCCGCGCCTGACCCGGCGCCAGATGGCCCTGGTACAGGATTTCGCCAAAGGACACGACATCACGACCGTGGCCGAACGCCGCGGCCGCGGACTCAGCTCGACCTACGAGCTGGCCGACCGGATCTGCACCCGGCTCGGACTGTCGGGATGGCAGGAGATCGGCCCTTGGGCGGTCGAACATGG
>JBIQLF010000173.1:0-5201 GCA_044464585.1 Thermomicrobia bacterium | reverse complement strand
TGGGACCGGGCCGGAGCGATGGTGGGTATCCCGGAGGGACCAAGCGGGTTCCGTCTCATGCGTTCCGGCCGGTGCGCGCCGTCACCGAAGCAGCGGGCGGCGCGCCGCCGTTGGTCGTTCAGGAAACCGTCAGCACCAGACTCATCCCATTGTCCCGATCCCCGACCGTGGGACTGGTGATGGAGTAGGTTCCAGGTTGCAGATCGACGGTGAAGGCTCCGCTTTCGCCAGGTTCGAGATCACGGGTGAGCGCGGTGTCGATCCCCGGTCCTTCGATCGCGAATCCGTGAGCGAGCGTTCCGTAGTTCGTAATCAGGAAGGTAACTGGGCCCGCCGGCAATTGGGCAGGCATGTCGATGGTGTATTCGGAAAGACCGACTTCGACGACATCGCCCGTCGGCGCGGCGCTGTCCGGTGTCCACGGAACCGTGGGAGTGGGCAGCGGAGTCTGGGTCGGGGTCGGCGAGGGACCGGCGGTCGCAATTGGTCTCGGGGTGGGAATTGCCAGATCGGGACTCAGGGTTTCTTCGATCGGTTGGCAATCGGCCGGCGCGGCATCGGCGTCCGACCCATCGGGAGCGTAGCGAACCATCGTGCCGGTTCCGGCGCTGCTTGCCGATGCGCCGGTGACGAAATAAACCGCGCCGTCCGGACCGGTGCCGAGCGCGGACGGGAAATCGAGTCCATCGGCAATGACATCGAATCCGTCACCATTCTGCCGAACGAGCCGCCCAGTCGCCGGACGACCGAGCGGAGACTGCTCGCTCGCATCCGCTGCCGATTCGGTGGCGTAGAGCGCGCCGTCGTTGCCGATGGCGATGCCACTGGCCATCGTGAGACCGGTCCAGACCGTTTCGACATCTCCCCCGGCCGAGACATCGACCACGGCGGCGCTTCCGGCTTCGAACGACGATCGACCAAGCACGCTGGCATAGACCGATCCATCGGCGCCCAGTGCCAGATCGGTCGGCACGAACCCTTGACCGGAAAGATCGGCGACCAGCGTTCCGTCTCCACCGGGCACGATCTTGCTGATCAATCCATTCAGCTCATCGGCGATCCAGAGCGCGTCGTCGCCGGAGACCATCGCCACCGGATTACCCGGATTCGGAAACCCTTCCGCCGGGTCGACGGCAGGCGGGTTCTCCTGCAGGAACGCGGTGTAGTCGGCGACCAGATTCAGCGAACCGTCCCCACCCAGCCGATAGACTCCATTCGCGAGTTCGTAGGCGCCGGTCTGGTCGCCCCCATTGGAAATCAGCACATAGAGCTGGCCATCCAGTTCGGCTACGGATTCGGCGCCAAGGAAGCGATTCTGCGCGGTGCGGAGGGAAACGATACCGGTCGCCAGCGGAGCCGGACACCCATCGTCGATGATGGCGACCGCGCCGGTCTCGCCGGCGCCGATCGGACCGAGGGGAGCCGGGGCCTCCGGTTGTACGACCTCGCTGCCACTACTCCCCGCCAGCGCCACGAACAGGATGTCGTTGGCATTCCAGGTGAATCCGCCGGGGTTGGTCAAACCGCGCGCCACGACGATGAGGGATTCGTCTTGGGCTCGTGCATTCGATCCGGTCTGGACGAAGGCGCTCATGATCAGGAGCCATGCCACCAGCGCTCCCAGTAGTCGTCGTCCGCCTGTCATCCGTTTCGTCCTTTCCCCTGGATCGCCGTCGAAATCCCAAAGGTTATCGTACGTTCGCGGGGAATCGACGTCAATTCGGCAATGCGGCGTAATCCCGCTGCCGGTCCTGTGCCGGCGATGATGGCCGGGAAGGCGGATCGTGACTCGCGCTCAGGGGCGTCTGGGAACGAAATCGATCGCGCTGCCCTCGATCTCGAACCAGTCGAACCCGTCGATCTCGCCGGGCGAATAGCCGAGCGTGGTGAGCACCATGGCGATCTCTCCGCGGTGCTGGTGTTGATGGAGCGCCTGATGGATGAGCGCCTGCCAGCGCGGCGCCTCGATTTCCCACCCGGACCAGGCTCGCATGCGAATCCGTTCGAGTAGCTCCTGATCGGAGAACGAGGTAACCACGGCGAGCGTTTCGGTATCGAGCGCCTCCCAGCGCACCCTGAGATCGGCGATGGACGGGAATGCCGATTCGGACCACGGTTCGACGGGATCGAGCATCTGAAAACGCCGCAGCCAGGAGTAGTGCGCCTGCATCATGTGAATCAGAGTGACGCGGATCGAACCGAACGCACCCGGCCGCTCAGCATCCAGTTGCGCGCCGGTCAATCGTTCCGCCTGGTCGAGCAACCGGCCATTGGCGAACTGGCTGTGGCGATAAAGTCCTTCGAGCATCTCGCGTGCAGCAGTCATGCAAACGTCTCTCCCCGAGAATGCGCATGTGATCCGCACGGTAGCGTAATCGATCGCTCGGGAATGCAAGAACCGGGGCCGTGGGAACAGCCCCGGTTCGTCAGATGAGCGGGATCAACCGCGCGGCTGGATGTTCTGGTTCCGCCGGAAGAGGTTTTCCGGATCGTAGACCTGCTTGATCGCGGCCAGACGCGCATAGGTTTCGTCCGGATAGGCGTCGAGGGTGCGGTCGTTTCCTTCCGATTCGAGGAAATTCACATACGCGCCCGAGCCCTCGTCGCGAATCTTCCGCCAGAGTTCCTCCATCCATGCGCGCTGGGGCGCCGGATCCTGGCTACCGTCCATCCAGACGCTTAGGATCGAGGCAAACAGCGGTTGCTGGCGATGTGCGAATGCCGTGGCGGCCGCATCGACGCGCGCCATCGCGCCCCCCAGACCGCGGAGCTGCACGACGCTCATCGGACCGGGAGCCACGGCAACCGCGGCCAGCATTTCGTCGATCGCACGGTCGCTCAGATCGGCAGCGAACATCATGCGCGCCGCGGCGGCGTGGGGCATATCCTGCGCCGAGGTGTACTGGTAGATGCCGGCGTAGGGCATCGGCTGAATGGTATCCGCCACTGGTTCGGCCAGCGCGCGCAATGGCGCCAGCGCGCGTTCGCCCTCCTCGACCGGTCCGTCCCAAACAGCCAGAATCAGCAACACGACTTCGCCGACCCATTCGCCTGGAATCGGAGGAACCGGCGGCGCGTGCATGATATTGGCAATCGTGGTCAACCCATCCGGGGCGGCAACACTCTGTTCGAGATAGCCGCGCACCACGTCCCGGGTAGCCGGCAAGACCAGCGCGCCGCCGAGAATGGTATCGACCCGTGCCAGTTGGAAGGTGAATTCGGTCACGATCCCGAAATTGCCACCGCCACCGCGGATCGCCCAGAAGAGATCGGAATGTTCGAATTCGGACGCGGTGACGATGCGGCCATCGGCCAGCACGACTTCGGCCGAACGCAGATTGTCGATCGTCAGACCGTATTTGCGCACCAGAAAGCCGATACCGCCGCCGGTGGCAAGTCCGCCGAGACCGACCGAGGCCGTATCGCCCGTGGTCAATGCCAGACCATGCGGCCCGGCCGCCGCGACCAGATCGGCCGTGGTGGCGCCGGCCTGCACCCGGGCGATTCCGGTGGCGGGGTCGACCGCGATCCGCTTCATCCTCGAAAGATCGATGACAACCCCATCATCCACCGTGCCGAATCCGCTCAGGCTATGGCCACCACCACGCACCGCCAGCGGGAATCCGATCTCACGCGCGAAATCGACCGTGGCTGCCACATCCTCGGCCGTCTCGGCCTGGACGATGGCATAGGGGCGTGGATCGGGAACGAGCACCGACGGTTTGCGAGCGTCCCGATACCCCGGATCATGTTCGGTAAAGACTGGGCTGGAAACCCGCTTGCGCAGCAGATCGGCTGGTTCGGCGAGGAGCGCGAAACGACGGGACAAACTCGATTCCAAATACATGACGGTTCCCTCTTAGCGCATAACCGGCGATCTCCACTTATCTCAGGCCGGATGCGATCGCCCGTACATCCGACGCCGCTTATGATCGGGCGCGGGATTCAGAGTGAACATCGCCAATTTGACGTATTCGAGGAAATTCGCGAGGAGTACGTCGTTTAGCAGAGCGGAACGCCAGGTGACGCGCACCGGACAGCGGGAATGGCTACGACGGAATCCGCTTGGACCCTTCAGTATGGGTCGGGCATTCCCAGCGTTGCAACGGTGGGGCCGTGCCGGAGCGCTGGTGGATATCCCGTAGGGTTCAAGCGGGTTTCGTATAAGACGGGCCACCCCGCTGGTTGCGAATCAGCGGGAGCCCCGGTCGCGACAAGCGGAAAGATGATCGCCAGCAGATCTCGCTGACGATCGTCTTTCCGGCTAGACGAGGTCGATTTCTCCGGTGGCGGCCAGGCTCATCTCAGATTCCGCTTGTCCCCGAGCCTTGCCGCGGGGTCTGATCGGTGTATCAGCCTTTTGCAAGAGCGATCTCACCCGGGAAATCGGATAGTTCGTCTCTTCGGAAAGCTCTCGAATGGAGCGTCCCGACTCATAGTGGCGCCGGAGCTCGGCTCCAATATAGGCCGCGGTTTCCTCTTCGAGTCGCATGTGCAGCTGGAGTTCAGGAGTTTCGATTAGGCCGCCAGCATACCCTGAGTGAGTTTGTCCACGGGGAGTGACTTCTTCTGCCGATTCATCACCCCACACCACCCAGCCCTTGCGCGGATAGCGCGCGAAGAGCTCCAGGTAAGGACCCGGCGAGCATGACTCGATCAGCTTGTATTGCTCGTCTGGCTTACGGGAATGCTCGCGTTTCCGCGTTTCGATGATATTCACTTGAGAGCGCGCCGGTTGCAAGGTCCGCATACTGCCACGCACTCCGAATAAGAGCAGCTCAGTCACATTCCGAAAATAGAATCCCACTCCACGCCCATCGGGTTTGCCATCTTTGCGCCGCTTTGCCCAGACGATGTTGGAGACGTAGCGAAACCCCCAAGCATCCATTACCTTGAGCGCGTCTGGCAACAGGGCATTCGGAACCCAGAGATAGAGATGGGCATTTGGAGCAACGACATCGGATACCGGTAGTGCCGCAATCTCATTCAAGTCGAGCGTCGAATAGCGATCGAGACGCCGGTGCTCAGGGGCGACCTTGCCAGTCCGATTCAGAAACCGCCAGGGCGGGTCGGCCAGAACCGTTCTGAACCCCTCTTCTGTAGTTGGTAGTGGATGCTCGATGGACGATTCTCGGAGAGGCTCCGCCCGGTATACCATCACGCCCTCGGAATTAGATCTTTACTCGAATCGAAGTAGATCT
>JBIQLF010000172.1:1203-5251 GCA_044464585.1 Thermomicrobia bacterium | reverse complement strand
CTAGGTCGACGCCCCAGGATTCGAATCCCCGTCTCGCCCGCTCTCACGACAGCTCCGCCCGCAATCTCCAAAACCCCATATCTCAAATCCCAAGACCCAAGACCCAAGTCTAGAGTCCCAACCACCGCATACGTACGCGATGACATCCCGTCACCGATGAAACCTTTTGCCACGTATCGACGTTTATCAGAATAACCGGCGCAGCATCGTTGCAGCGAAGCGCCGGCCCGAAGCAATTCGGGATCGTCTGGGGGTCATCGACCCGAAAGGGGGAACCGACCGAACCTAAAGAACCGATCGAACGGGCATAGCCACCCGTTTTTCCACTAACTGCCTCTTTTCTGCCTCAGTACCGTTGGGCCGGTGTGCAACCGGGCAACGCGTCCAATTCACCTCACCGCCCCACTGGAAACCGTTCGCGACCGCGGGGCGTGATCCTCGGCAGCGAACCACCTAGCATCGAGTGCCCGGTCCCTGGAGTGATCCTCCTGGCCGGGCACTCGTGTCGCTGGGAGCTACCGCTATACTTGACCAGCTTCATAGAAATAGGCAGCGGTTTCTCATTCGGATTCCATCGGATTTCCTCGTCGTTCGCTCCATTCAGGACCATTTCATGACCTTCGATTCCACTTCGCCGGATACGTGCCCAGTCTGCGGCGCATCGGTTACCGGAACACAGCGTTTCTGCAGCTCGTGCGGCAGCGGACTCCATGGCCAGCGCGCGCGTGCCCGGCGTCGCGTCGTCGTTACCGGCCTGGGCGCCGTCTGTGCGGTCGGCCTCACCGCCAAAGAAGCGTGGGGCAATATTCTGGAAGGCAAGAGCGGAATCAAGCGCATTCCGATGCTGGCCGAGGGCAATTATTCCTGCCAGGTGCGAGGCGATCTGGAAACCGACCGCCTGCCCAACCGATTCCTCGATCCCAAGACAGCTCGCAATACTTCCCAGTATTCGCTCTGGCTGCTCGAAGCCGCCGGTTCGGCGCTCATCTCGGCCGGATTGGTCGATGCCGAAGGCAATCCTCTGCTCGATCTGCTCCCCGGCGGTTCGGTGATCGGCACCTGCGTCGGCGGTTGCTACGACGATCTGCTGCCCGCATATGACACATTCCATGCGCGCGGTCCGGACAAGCTCTCCCCGCACCTGCATGTCAAATTCCCGTTGAATATGGCGTCGTATACGGTGCAATGGCGGTTCGGTATGGGCGGCCCCAGCAGCACGGTGTCGACGGCCTGCGCCACCGGCACCCAGGCGATCGGTGAAGCCTTCCATATCGTCCAATCGGGAATTGCGCCGGTCATGGTGGCTGGGGCCGCTGAATCGACGGTGCATCCGATGGGCGTCGCTGGTTTCTCTGCCATGCGGGCGCTCGTGACCGACTCAAATGAAGACCCCGAACGGGCATTGCGGCCGTTCGACGCCACCCGGGCCGGGTTCGCGCTCGGTGAAGGCGCTGGCGCGCTGATCCTCGAGGATTACGATTTCGCCAGGGCCCGCGGCGCCACCATCTTTGCCGAGATCGTCGGGTTCGCATCGAGCAACGACGCCTATCATCCGATCGCGCCCCAACCGGAAGGCGTCGGCGCGGCGCGTGCAATGACCGCGGCACTGGCCGATGCCGGAATCGCCCCCGACCAGATCGGCCACGTTCAGGCGCACGCCGCCTCGACGCCCGCGGGAGATCTGGCCGAGGCCCGGGCCATCCACCGAGTCTATGGCGAACGGGCCGCATCGATTCCGGTCATGTCGGTCAAGGGCAATATCGGCCATTGCATGGGGGGGGCGGGCGCCATCGAAACCGCCATGGGTATCCTCTCGCTGGCCGAGCAGGTCATTCCCCCGACCGCCAACTATCGCACCCCCGATCCCGAAATCGAGCTCGATATCGTCGCCGGGGAAGCGCGACCGCACAGCTTCGACTATATGGCCAAACACGGGTTCGGCCTCGGCGGTCAGAATGCCTGCCTGATCATCAAGCGAGCCCCCGAGGAATTCGATTCGAAGACGAGCGAGGATCTTGCATGAACAGCCATTACGCCCAACTCGCTGATTGGAACAACGCCATGACGGAATTCGTCATGTACTACCGGAGTATTCCGGCACCGCGCCGATCCCAGGCGATCGACGGCGGCTGGAGCGCCCGGCAAATTCTGGAACATCTCTTCGAAACCGAATTGCATTTCTCGTCCCGCATGCGCGTCGCCATCGCGAATCCTGGCAGCCCGGTGCTCGCATTCGATCAGGATCTCTATTCGGCGCGCATTCCCACCGATCAGGTGCAGGACGGGTTGTTGCTCGATGCCCTGGCGGCATTGCGCGGGGTCAATCTCGCGATTTTGCGGGCGCTCCCGGACAGCGCCTGGACGCAGACCATCGAACACCCCGAAAACGGAACGCAGACACTGGAAAAGATCGTCTCGATCTTTGGCAATCACGTGTCCGATCATCTCGATGAGCTCAAGAAAGCGGAGCTGGGCACGAAAACGCTATGAGCGATTCCGGGCCAGCATGGTCGGAGAGCACGTCGATCGGGTTACCCGACGTGCTCATGTTCGTGCTGGAGCTGGCATTGTGGGGTTCCTGTTTCTGGGCCGGCTGGAAGATGGGCAGTGGCATCACCCGCTGGTTTCTTGCCGCCGGGTTCGGTATTGGCGCGATTCTCGTCTGGGCCTTCTTCCGGCCACCCGGCATGATGGGCAAGAACAAAGGGGGCGTGATCCCCACCCCGGGACCGGTGCGCCTGGCGATCGAGATCGGGCTCTTTCTCCTTGCTGGTATCGGTCTCTGGCACACTGGCTATCGCTGGGCCGCCGAAACACTCTGGACCTTCGCGGCGCTCATCTACATCTTGTCCTATTCGCGCATCCGCTGGCTGCTCGAACACTGATACCGAGGACGGCAAACGCATGACATCCCTTGCCACTGATTTCACCAGCCTGGCTGGAATCGAGCTTCCCATCGTTCAGGCGCCGATCGGCACCGCTAGTACCCCCGAGCTGGTGGCCGCGGTCAGCAATGCCGGCGGGTTGGGGATGCTTTCGCTCACCTGGCGCAATCCGAACGAGACCCGAGAGCTGATTCGCCAAACCAGGGCGCTCACCGATCGGCCCTTCGGTATCAATCTGGTGCTGCTCTGGGACGCCGCCGAGCGCCTGGCAATCGCTCTCGACGAGGGCGTGCCGATCATTTCCCTCTCCTGGGGAGATCCGGCTCCCTGGGTCGAGCAGATTCATGACGCCGGCGCATTGCTGGTGCATATGGTCGGCTCGACGGCAGCCGCCATCGCTGCGAAACGCTGCGGGGCGGACGCGATCGTGGCGCAGGGCCTGGAAGCATCGGGACATGTCGAGGGGCAAACCGGAATCATGGCGCTCCTTCCGGAATTGGTGGATGCGGTCGCCCCGACCCCCGTGCTGGCTGCTGGCGGTATCGGCGATGGCCGCGGGCTTGCCGCGGCACTCTGCCTGGGCGCCGCGGGCGTCTGGATGGGAACGCGTTTCCTGCTGGCAAACGAAGCCGACGCTCATCCGGACTACCAGGGCTGGCTGATCGATGCCGGCGCCAGCGACACGGTCTACACTACGCTCTTCCGCGGTGGCTGGCCCCCGAATACCCCCTTGCGCACCCTGCAAAACAAATCGCTTCAGCTCTGGCAGGATGCCGGCCGGCCGGAACCGGGTCGCGGACCGGGGGAGAACGATGTCATCGGCCACACCAGCAAGGGGGTGCCGATCATCCGTTATCACGATGATTTCCCCGGAGCGCACACCACCGGCGATCTGGAAAGCATGGTGCTCTATGCCGGCGAAGGCGTCGGCGTGATGCACGAGATACTGCCCGCGACCGAGATCGTCCGGTCCGTCGCGGATCAGGCGAAATCGGTGCTGACCCGCCTCGGCACCAACGGCTCGCCCACTCCCACGCCATAGCCACCGGCCCCGTGCCGGCAAAGCACCATAATCGGCTCCATGGCGACCAGACGCCCCGGCCGGCCCGCTCGACCTGGCGATCGACGTCATTTCGCCAACGGATGAGACGTCCGATATCCAG
>JBIQLF010000172.1:0-1103 GCA_044464585.1 Thermomicrobia bacterium | reverse complement strand
CCTCGCTGGTGAAGATATCGCCCCTGGATTCTCGCTTCCCCTGGTAACGCGCTTCGACGTCTGAGCACGCCTCCTCGCGCTCCCCCGCCGCCGGGTACCCTATCCGCATGATGATGGGTCCCATGGGAGTGAGCGAGGAGCATATGAACGGTATCGAATCGACACGGGCGTTTTTGCGGGGTATCGGACTTCCCGATCACGATCTCCGCGACCTGCCGTCCTCGGAACAGCGGTTTCCGGATGGCGGCCAATGGCGCATCGAGATCCCGTCCGTCGAGGGGCCGAATGCCCTGCGTATGGTCTACGCCGCTGCCGACGAATTTGGGGTTCCCGTGCATCGGGTCAGTCAGGGCAGCGGCGTCATGCTGCTGACCGATGACGAGCTCGACGAAATGGCCATTCTCGGGCGACAACGCGGAATCGAAATCAGTCTCTTCGTCGGACCGCGCGCCGGATGGGACACCGGCGCCATGGCGTATACCAGCGCCGGCAAGATCGTCGGACCGAAAGCGCGTGGCATGGACCAGCTCGTCCATGCGGTCGAGGATGTCAAACGCGCATTGGAACACCGGATCACCAGCGTGCTCGTCACCGACGAGGGGCTGCTGCTCGTTCTGGGCAAGATGAAAGCGGCCGGAGAATTGCCCCGGGAGCTGATCCTGAAAGGTTCGGTCATGCTCGGCGCGGCCAATCCGGCGTCGGTCCGATTGTTGCAGGACCTGGGGCTGACTACCTTCAATACCCCCACCGATCTGTCGCTGGCGCAATTGGCCGCCATTCGCGCCGCCACCACGATGCCGCTCGATATCTATGTGGAAGTTCCCGACGATATCGGCGGATTCGTGCGCCATTACGAGATCGCCGAGCTAGTACGGGTTTGCGCGCCGGTCTATCTCAAATTCGGTTTGCGCAATGCGCCGAACATCTACCCGGCGGGCAGCCATCTCGAATCGACCGCGGTTGCGCTCACCCGTGAGCGATTGCGCCGGGCTCGCATCGGCTTCGACATGCTGAAACGGCTCGATCCCGATGCGGTCATGTCGCCGCTGCCTGAGTCCTGAGTCCTGAGTCCTGAGTCCTGAGTCCTGAGTCCTGAGTCCTGA
>JBIQLF010000171.1:0-5263 GCA_044464585.1 Thermomicrobia bacterium | reverse complement strand
GCGCTTGCGCCAGATGACCCGGATGCGCGTTCGCGCGCCCAGAGCGCCAGCGCGGTGCGGTTCGTGGTTCCGGTTTTGCGGAAAAGATTGGCCAGATGCTTTTTGACCGTTCGCTCGGTGATGAAGAGGGATTCGGCGACATCCCGATTGCTCTTGCCGGATGCCAGCTCGGCCAGAACCTCGCGTTCCCGCCCGGTCAATCCCGCGTCGTCGAATGGATCCCGGGATGTGGGTTCGACCGTAAGCGCAATGGCATGATCGCGCGCCCGGTCGCTGAGCGCGGGCAGCAGCGCCCGGATGGCGGGTCCCAAATCCTCCTCGGCGGTGCCATACAGACGGACGAATCCCCCCGGCGCTCCGAGCTCGAGCGCCATTCGGAGAAGCTCGTCCGCGTCGTCCACCGCGTCACGGTCTCGTGCCAGCACCGAAGCCCAGACCAGACCCTCGATCTCGGCCGGAACATGGTGGCACGCCCGCGCCAGATCGATCCAGCCGGTCACCAGCTCCTCTGCTTCCCGCAAGGCGTGCTGGCGGCGCAACAGGCGAAGACGCACGGCGTGCGAAGCGAGCTCGCCGAAATCGCGTGTCAGGTGGGGGGATGGCTGGGTTTTGTCCGCCCAGAGTCGAGCCAGCTCTTCCTGTCCGGTCCGCAGCCAATAATCGGCGAGCGCGGTTTCGGCCCCGCGCGCAAACAGGAGACCGCCATGCTCCCTGCTCGACTGGAGTGCGTCTTGGATCATGGACTCCGCTTGGTCGGTATCGCCGAGCGCGAGGTAGTAGTCGGCCAGCGCGAGCCGGGAATTCGAATGCCAGAGCCGGTAGTGCTGGGTCTGCAGTTCTTTCAGCGCGCTGGCGGCTTCGATGGCGGCCAGATCGAGCTGGTTGCGTTCCAAATAGATACGAAGCAGCCAATACCGATATCGTCCATCCTGTTTCCGTAACGATGCGGGCAATTCATGCAGGAAGTGGCGCGTCATCTTTTCGGCGGCGGTCAGATTGCCCTGCAGCGCAGTGTCGTTGATGACACTGTGCACCAGCAGAAAGTGCCAATAGAGCGATTCGCCGGGCACCCGCTTGCGGATGAGGTCGGCTTGCCAGAGAGCTGCCTTGGCGACCTCGCTATTGCCGCGCGCGCGTTCTTCCCGATAGACGCCGGACCAGGCCAGCAGGCGAGCGCCGGTCGATTCGAATGGCAGCAATGCGAGCGAGCGGTAGTTCTGATACAGCGCTTCGTCCCGCTCGTCGTCGCAATAGGCGAGGAGCCCTTTGAGTCCCGCATGCCATCCGGCCACCTGGGGAATCGACTCGATCCCCGGCATACGCGGCCACGTCTCGATCAGCGGGCGGGCGATATCGACGGCGCCGTCGGCGAGAAGCGATGCGGCATAGATGATGTAGAACCGGGGGTCGGCGCGCAGGAACGATTCGGGGAGCTGGCGCAACCAATAGAGCGGGCCCCGGTCATCCAGCCGCTGCGTGATATCGGGGAGGAAGGCGCGGATGAGCTCGGCCGCGTCCTCCCAGGCTTTGGCTTCGAGGGCATAGGACGCGGCTTCCTGCAGCTCACCGCGTTCTCGATGCCAGGAGGCGGCCCGCAGCCGCAGTTGATCGATCGATGGTTCGGCGACCGCGCGCGCGCGGATCTGCTGAACGGAGCTCGCGAAGAGCGGGTTATAACCCGGCGGGTGTCCTTGGCATCCACCGGGGCGCATGGGCACGGGCCCATCTTCGAGCAGGTCGAGACATCGCTGGCTGGCGCCGGTCTGGTGAACGGCATTGCAGAGATCGGGATCGAGGCTATGGAGAAACGCGGTATCGAGCACGAACCGGCGCAGCTCGTCCGGCAAGGTATCGAGTATCTCCTCTTCGATATAGTCGTTCAGCAGCCGGTTCATCCGGTCCGGCGACGAGTCGCGGCTGGGCGACCCCGGGGGGTGATTCCCGCCTCCGTCTGGTGACGCGAGCGCGAGCCGCAGACCCATGATCCAACCCTGCGCGCGTTCGACCAGATGACGCGCCTGCCCGTCGACCCGGATATTGGCGAAGGCACGTTCGATTTCATCGACATCGAACGCGAGATGGTTGCCGGTCAGGTGACGCACGCGATGCTGGGCCTGGAGCCGGGCAATGGGGATCGCGGGAATCCTGCGAGCGAGCATCAGGATGCACGCGGAATCCGGCAACGTCCGGAAGAGGCGGCTCATCGACCGGTGGATGGCATCGTTCTCGATCAGCGAATAGTTATCGAAGATGAGCGCCATCGGAAGCGCGTATGTCCCGAGTCGTTCGAGAATGTGTTCGGTGGTGACGCCGGTGGGCGGCGGGGCGGAAGCTCCGGTCGCCTCGTCGATGGTTTGCCACAGGCGGAGCAGAAAGAGATCGAGCGTGTTGTGGGCGCCGCGAATCGAAAACCAGCCGGTCCCGAGATGGGGGTGACGCGCTGCCCATTGGCGAGCCAGCACCGACTTGCCGTACCCGGCAGGGGCCGTGATCAAGGTGATCGGCGCTTGTTCCGGTTCGTCGATGAGATCGAGCAACCGCGTCCGCTGAATGATTTCAGGTGAGTTCGGCCGCCCCAGATTCACGTTGCCCATCCATGTTGCGTCGCTTCCGTTCGGTTCGTTCGCTGGTGCAGGCATGGAGGAGCGTGTGCGAAAGAACATGCGGGTTTCTTCCGAACGGTTCCGGAGGTGTATGGGCACGCAGTTTGATATTTCGTCTAATGTAGCTGAATCGCATCCGAATTGCACCTGCGATGGCAGAAACGAGCCGGGAAACCTGGTTCTGGATAGATTTGCATCCTACGCGATGGGCGGCGGTTCCGGGCCCAGCCGGAACCGATCTCTCCGGATCGAAGAAGACGCGCTGGTCTCCTATTCCGCATCGTCGTCGTTCCCGGTGTCGGAATCGTACGGTGGAAAGCGAAACTGCATATCCCGGTCGAGCAGCCCGCCATAGCCGATGCCGGCCAGATCGGTGGGCGTGATGCGCTCGCCAGCCATGATGCCGGGCAACACCAGATCGCCAACCGTCGATCTCGAATACATCGAACAGGACGCGAGATTGAAGATCGGCACATCGCCGGTATAGGCCAGCCAGAAGAGACTGCCCGGATGCGCCGGCGCGCCGATGCGGACGGGTTGTCCTTCCACGAGCGGGATGGCGCCGAGCGCGCCATCCGCTGGATCGAGGGTATTGCCCCCACCGGTCATGAGCAGATCGGCGCCCCGGTCGAGGAACCCGTAGAGCGCATTGGCGACCGCGGTGGGCGCGTTGTCGACATGCTGGAATCCGAGTAGCTCCCCGCCATACCAGGCGATCTTGGCGTTGGCGGCTTTTTCGAAACGAGCGTTGGTTTTTTCGTCCATCGTTTCCGTGATCACGATTCCCACCTTCAGCGGCAGAAACGGTTTTACCTCGATCACCGTGTGGGCGCTGGCGATGCGAACCGCTTCGTCGACGATTGCCCGGCGGGTTGCGATCGGAGTGATCTTGGAACCGGCCACGATCTTGCGCGGGAGGACGACCATACGATCGTAGAGGGTGAAGAACCCGATACCGGGAAGCGCGTTGACGGCATCGACCGCGGCGCGATCGACCCGCAACAGCCCCTTGTGCTGCGCCGCGAGATTGACCCGGCTCTGAACCGGTTTGCGAATCTCGATTCCCTGCCCGGCGGCTGCCGTGGCGATCGCGATCGCGGCCTCGTCCTCGTGAATCTCGTGCGCTTCCATCTGCACCGCGCGGAGGTGTCCCGGAAAATCGCGCAACCGGTCGATCATCTCGCCGGTGATCTCATCTCCCTTGTGAAACCGGGCGCCGGCGTGACGGATTTCCTGCGCGAGGAAGATTTTTGCGCCATCGGGATCGAATGTTTGGGGATCGATGAGGATCGGTTTCATAATGGTGCGCTCGTTGCTCCCGCCAGTCGCGCGACCGGCAATATTCCAATGAATTGACTATACGACAACGAAACGGTCGGGTTCGCGTGGAGACCGGTGGAATATATGCCGGTTGCCCATTTCGATGACCGTGCACCGCGCCGCGGTCGGGTGCGGGACCGAACATGCGTATCTGGGATGTTCCCCCGGCGACCCGTTGCCGGGCGCACCTGCTGGGCGAGCAGCGGGAGCTGCATGGGATCTGGACGGTTCTGACCGGATCCAGGACCGGGTATGCCCGGCGCCCGAGACGATCCGCTGGCAGGGCAAACTGGCCGCGCGCTCTCCCCGGCACGAGGCGCTGGGGGAGGAAACGACGCGGGTATCGCCATGCCAGTTCGCTCGATCCGGCGCTGGCGACCGGACAGGCGGTGCAGGATGCGCCAAACCCTTCCAAAGCAGGGTTTGCGCTGGCCGTGCTATCAGCGATGATGATAGTGCCAAGCACGGAGCTGGTTCGAGTGATGGGGTATTGCCCAAAGGAGGTTGGCCGTAGTGGATGGGTCCCGGTTCGATCATATTGCCCGTGAGCTGGCGCATGGCGCATCTCGCCGGGCATTGATCAAGTCGGCGCTTGGGATCGGAAGTGCGTTCGCCATGCGCCAGACGGTCGCGGATGTGGAGGCCGCACGCCGGCCGACGCCGGCGCCCAAACCCGTTACCTGTCCGGGCCAGCAATCCTGGGATGGCAGCGCTTGCGTCTGCCCGGACGGGATGACCACCTGCGGTCCCGATTGCTGCCCCGATGGCCTGGCGCAATGCTGCGACAACGCATGCTGCTATGGCGCGTGCTCTGGGGAAGAACGGTGCTGCCCGAGTGGTCAGATCGTTTGCGATGGGGTTTGTCTGGGCCCAGGGCGATGTTGCGCCGATAGCGACTGCACCGCGCTCGACGATCCGGATGCCTGCGTCGCCGGCGCTTGTGCGGACAGCGCCTGTATCGAAACCTCGCGCTGCGGCGACGAGCAGCAATGCTGCGGGAACAACGTCTGCATCGGAACGGAAGCGGGGGCATGCTGCACCGACGACGATTGCGGCGAGAGATCGCGCTGTGACCAGGAATCCCATACCTGCGAATGCGCGCCCAATTGCACTGATGTGACATGCGGGGGAGACGACGGTTGCGGCGGTGTTTGCCTGACTGGAACATGCTCGAATGGCCGCACCTGCCTGAACGGGGCGTGTTTCAAGAATTGCCCGTCGGGCACCGGCGATTGTCCTCGGCAGCAATGCGAGAACTGCCTGTGCCTGACCGTCTGGGGTGGTCATGTGCTCTGTATGGACCGAACCGTTTCCTATGGAAATTGCGGCATCGGCGGGCC
>JBIQLF010000170.1:0-5288 GCA_044464585.1 Thermomicrobia bacterium | reverse complement strand
TGCCGCCTGCCGCCTGCCGCCTGCGTCCTATACTTGCCCTGTATGAACCGGCAGCCCCGCATATGCTGCCGGAGCGTGTTCCGTCATTCGGGCAGGCAGGTCGGATTTGGTCGTTTTTCCCCTCATCGCCATGGTCGTCAGTCTCTGCTGTATGGCGGTGATCGGAAAAGACACGCTCCGCCGCCCCCGGCCCGATCGCATCGTCTGGACCATTGCCTTCGCCACCTTCGCCATCGCCGCGACCGCGGAAGTCGTTGGCGATCTCACTGGCTGGACCGAGAATATCGTCCGGCTTTACTACCTCACCGGCGCGGTGCTGGTGGTCGGCTATCTGGCGCTTGGCGAGCTCTATCTGCTGGCGGGCAAGCGGATTGCCAAATTTGCGCCGGGCGTCACGTTGCTCCTCACCGCGCTGGCGATCACGCTCGTGCTCGATGCGCCCATCGACCAAACCAAGCTCGCGCACGAGGGGTGGGCCGCGCTCGAACGCAACCCCGGACTCATGGCGATCACGCTGCTGATGAATATCGGCGGCAGTCTGATCCTCATCGCTGGCGCCCTCTGGTCGGCCTGGAAATTCCGCAAGCTCGGCACCCAACGTCGCCGCATGATCGGATGCGTCCTGATCGCGGCCGGCACCTTCATCGTCGCCTCGGGTGGTACGCTGACTGGTCTGGGCCACCGGGAATACCTCTATATCTCCATGGCCATCGGTATCGTGGTGATCTTTCTTGGGGTTCTGGAAACCCGCCGCTCCGATGCGGAACCGCGTGGTTTGCGCGCGCTGCTCGGATTGCCGGCCGCGTCCGGGCGGGGAAAGATCATTCCCTTCCAGCCCGCGGGACTTTCACGCAATACGCTCGGCAACGATGCGCAGGCGCTCGATTATGTCGTCGAACGATTGCTCCCGCTGGATGATCCCGCCATCGACCGTATTGGCCGGGAATGGAGTGTTTCGCGCCAGGATCTGTCCGCATTGGACCGTGCCCAGGCGCGGCAGGTCTGGCAGCTGCGCACCCGGCTCGACCCAGCCTCCCAACAGCGGTTCGACGAGCTTGCCCCGGCGGTGCGGCTGCAATTGACCGAGCTCTATTTCGATGTTTTCCAGGCGCCAGGAACCATCGACCGGGCTGTTTGAGCGATGACCATGGGGCCGCACGGCACAGGCATCGGGAGCCCGGCGCAGGAGACTGGTTGAGACGATGCCGCTGTTGCTGCGCCATCCGGTTCCGATCCTGTTGCTCTGCCTCTCGCTCGTCGGGACGCCGGTTTCCTATCGGGGCGGCGCGTCTGCTCCCCATTTGCATGCTTTCGTCGAGTTCCTGATGGATGCCGGATCGGGACATTTCGATCACCATCATGGATCGACAGAGCACCACGGCGATGAGCATGCCGCCGAACACGAGATCGGACCGGAGCCGGGCGGGGCGCGCGGGGCGATACAGTCGTCCGGTCCATCGGTGGCGCCGTTCGTCGTCGGAGATGTCGGCAAGCTCGCGGTCGCGCTTCCGACAGGCACCTTAGAGGAAACCCGGCAGATGGTGGTGGCTGCCTCCCATGCGGATTGCTCCGCCACTGGAATCGACCATGCCCCTGTTCCTCCGCCGCCACAACGGGCAGCGAGCGGATGCCAACTCATTTGGCTGTCTTCGAATGAAGGCAGCCGCATCGTGACTTGAACGAGACCAATGAAGGAGTTTCGAAAACGATGAACCGTCGGACGTTTTTCCGATCCAGCGCGCTGCTGCTCGTAGCCGGTGCGCTCTTGACCGCCAGTGGGTTCCAAAGCGCCAGCGCGCACGAGCACCGCGTGGTCGGTGATTACACCTTCGTCGTCGGCTTTCTGAACGAGCCGGCCATTCAGGATGAGGTCAACGCGGTCAGCGTGCGCATCACCCAGGCAGCGCCGGCCGATGCCACACCTGCTGAAGGGGAAGACGAAGTTGCCGAAACCCCGATCACGGGGCTGGCCGATTCGCTCCAGTTCGAAGTGATCCTCGGCGATCAGAAGGTCACCCTGCCGGTCGAGGCGAAATGGGGAGATCCCGGTCACTATGTGGCCTATTTCATCCCCACCCAGCCAGGCGACTACAGCTTCCATATCACCGGTGAGATCGACGGCCAGCAGATCGACGAGATGTTCACGGCTGGACCGGAGACCTTCTCGACCGTGGAGTCACGCTCGGATCTGGAATTCCCGAAGGCCGGCTGACCGGCCGATCGACCGGAACACCGGCGTGGCAACACGCCGGTGTTCCCAGGAACGCGACACGATGCATCGACGCAACGGGCGCCATGTTCGCCAGTTCATCCTTGGAATGATCGTGCTGGGAGTGACGGTGGCGCTGGCCCCACGCACCGTATCCGCGCATGCGGTTCCGGAAAAGGCCTATCCCCCGATGAATCAGGCCGTACCGGTTATGCCGACCACGATCGAGGTCTGGTTCTCCGAAGAAGTCCAATCCGATGGTACGACCCTGGAGGTGCTGGCCGCCGATGGAACCCGGGTGGACCTGGACGACGCCGAGCTCGATCTGCAGGATCCGAACCGCGCTCATATGACGGTCGGAGTGCATTCCGGGCTCGACAACGGGGTCTACATCGTCCAATGGACATCGGTATCGGCAATCGACGGCGATGCGGTCAGCGGGAGCTACCAGTTCACGATCGATCCCGGGGCGTCGCCCCAGGCGCTTCCCCAGGTCGTCGCCCAGCAGGCTCCCGGCCAATTTCCTGCAATCGACGTTGACGCCGAATCCGGGAAATCCAGCCGGAATCTGTTTCGGTACGGAATCGGGGTGGCCGGGGCCGTGCTGGCAACCGTTGCGCTCCTTGTATTTTGGTTCTTCCGGCGACCAGCCCGTGGCCGGCGCTGGCGGGACGATGTCGTAGATCGACTGTGACTGTTATGAATATCTGTCCACGTCTCTCGTGGCGATGGCTTGCGTCGCTGGCCATCGTCCTCGTTGCGTTGGCGGGCGCGCTGGCGCCTGAGTCGGCCGGCGCGCACGCCACCCTCGATCGAAGCGATCCCCAGGCGAATGCCGTGCTGGCCGAGTCGCCGTCGGAAATTCGCCTTTGGTTCACCGAACCGCTCGAACAAGCCGAAAGCAGCGCCCGTCTGTACGACCAGGCCGGCAATGAGCTCCCGAACATCGAATCCGAACCGGGCGACGGCGCCAAATCGCTGGTCATTCCGTTGCCGGAACCGCTCGACACGGGCACCTATTCGGTCGTCTGGAAAAACATCTCCTCCGCTGATGGGCACCCGCTTCAGGGATATTTCACCTTCACGGTCGGTTCGGCAATGGATGTGGCGCCGGTTGCCGCTCCGGTTCTGATCGATACCGGTGGCGCGCCGCTCTGGCTCCAATCGGTCGCCCGCTGGCTCGTGCTGCTGGCGCTCGCCGTGGCGATCGCCGTCTGGCCCGTCTGGCTGCTGGTCCTGTGGCCGGCGGGGCGACAGGATTCCGAGCGGACTCGCGAGCTCGCTATGCGCGCGCGCAAACTCGGGTCTGGCGCCGTCGCCGTCGCGCTACTTGCCAATCTGCTCATGCTCGGTGTGCAGGCCAGCTTTCTGGAATCTGGCTCGCTCATTTCGCGCATGAGCCAGACAGTGACCGACACCCGATTCGGGCGACTCTGGCTGGCGCGCATTGGGCTCCTGATGTTGATGGCGGTGATGCTGCGAGTCGTCTCCTGGCTCGACCCGCTTGGCAAGCGGGCGATCACCGCCGCTGGGCTTGTCGTCGCCGCGTTATTGCCGGTGCCGGTCAGCCTGAATGCCCATGCCTCCGCGCTGGGCACCGGCCGCACGGCTGCGATCGTCTTCGACTATGTGCATCTGCTGACGGCGTCGCTCTGGTTCGGTGGTCTGGTGGTGCTGGCCGGGGCATTTCTGCCCTCGTTACGGGGCCGATCCGCCCAGCGGGCGGTCCTGGCCCGGGCAATGCCGCGCTTTTCCGCGATGGCGCTGGTCTGCTGGGGACTGCTGGCGATCACCGGTCTCTACGCCTGGTGGCTGCAGGTGGGAAGCTGGGATGCTCTCCGCCATACCGCCTACGGGCAATCGCTCCTCTTCAAGCTCATCGTGGCCGGGTTCGTGCTGCTCATCGCGGCGGCCAATCTGCTGCTGATCACGCGCAAACTGGGAACAACCGGTCCGGACTCCGCCCCCCGCTGGGCTGGGCGACTCGGCTACGCGGTCGTCACCGAGATCCTCCTGGCCACGCTCATCCTGCTGGCCGTGGGACGCATGACCAGCCAGCAACCGGGGCGCGACGTCATCGCGGCGGAACGCACGGGCCAGACAGCGCATTTCGATTTGAACGGCCGCGATGTCACGCTGCAGTTGATTCCGGGGGCGGCTGGACCGAACCACTTCGTGATCACCATTCCGGGAGATCCGGTTCCGAACAGTTCCGAGGCGCTGCTGCGGTTGACGCTTGCGGACGCCCAGATCGGCACCAAGGAGGTCACGCTCGACCGCACCACGCCGGCCACGTTCGAAACCCACGGAAGTGAATTCGGCATAACCGGCGATTGGGATGTCGAACTGCTGGTGCGCGAAATCGGGGAATTCGAATGGACCGATACGCAACAGATCGCGATCGGGACGAGCGGTTCATCCGCGCCGAAACCCCCGTGGCGGTTCGGAACTGGCGGAGTGATCGGGCTTGCGCTCATCGCAATTGCGCTCATCGGGTTCGTCTTTGCCTGGCGAGCTGGCAAGGGGCGCCTCCGCATGGAGAGTGCCGGACTCGGCGCCGCGGCGGCGGTGCTCGGGTTGATTCTCATGGCGCAGGGGCGCATGGAGGCCGGTGTGGGGTACGATCCGAATCTGGTGAACCCCCTTCCCGCCACGAGCGATGTGATCGCCCGGGGAGAAACGACCTATACCCAGCAGTGTCTTTCCTGCCATGGCGTCGATGGCCACGGCGATGGCACGCTGGCGGACGGGATGTTCCCCAAACCCGCCGATTTCAGCGCGGCGCATACCAAAGTGCATCCCGACGGTCAGCTCTTCGACTGGATTCAGAACGGCAAACCCGGAACCGACATGCCGGCCTTCGGTTCGACGTTGACCGATGAGCAGATCTGGGAGGTGCTGCACTATATCCAGGTCACCTTCCAGGGGAAGCCGCTGGCCGAGGGCACGCCGGCGCCATAGACCGAGTCCGGAGTGCTGGGGCCGGAGTCCGGGGAAAACGAGCGATCATCCCCCGGACCCCGGACCCCTCACTTCCGTACACTTTGAGGAATCGCAGGCAGCGGGGTTATCCCAGCTG
>JBIQLF010000169.1:0-5311 GCA_044464585.1 Thermomicrobia bacterium | reverse complement strand
CACCGATGGTGTCGCCCGAGACGGCACCGCCGTCACCGCCGACCGCGTATCCACCGGCGCCAGCCGCGCCTTCGCCGTCGCCGCCATTCGCTTCGGCGGTTCCACCGTAGCCGTTCGCCGCGGTACCAGCCAGGCCGCCTTCGCCGCCATCGCCGCCATAACCCGTTGCGGTGGTCGCCGTGCCACCGTCACCGCCGACGCCATAGGACTGGATCGGATCCTGTCCATTGATGCTCTTGGAGACCGAGCTGCCGCTGCCGGCGTCGCCGCCAACCGCGTCACCACTCTGGCCGGTACCGCCGTTGCCGCCGTCGCCACCCTGGCCGCCCTGACCACCGGTGCCGTTGCCGCCCGTGGCGCTGCCGCCATTACCGCCGGCGCCGTCGCCACCAAAGGCGCTGCCGCCCATGGCGCTGCCACCATTGCCGCCGGTGTTGCCGCCGCCGATCGTCGCGCCGCCAGTGGATTGGCCGCCAATCGCGGAACCGCCGACCGCGGAACCGCCGGCTCCGACTCCACCCGCGGACGAACCGCTGACGGAATTGCCGCCGACGCCATTGCCGCCGGTGTTGCCACCGCCGACCGTCACGGTTGTTGCATTACCTGCAATGAAGCTGCCAATAGACACCGAACCGCCGGTGTTGCCACCGCCGTTCACACTGCCATTGACATAGAAGCCGCCGCCATTGCCACCGTTGCCGCCATTCGCGGACGCGATGTTGTCAGCGTCGCCGCCATTCCCGCCCGGACCGCCGTAGCCGCCCGCGCCGGTGCTCCCAATAGTGACGGTATAGGTGCCGCCACCGCCGGAGAGAGGTCCATCGATCGAGGCGTCACCGCCCGTGGCCGATCCACCGGAGACCGTACCGCCAGCATCGCCACCGGTACCGGTGCCGCCCGCGGCATTTCCACCAGCCGAGGCATTGCCACCGGTGCCGGTCCCGCCATTGCCGGCGCCGCCAGAGACGCTGCCACCCCAGGTATCGCCGCCGGTGGTATCGCCGCCGGCGTTTCCGCCATTGCCACCAACCGCATTGCCACCCGAGGCCGCCGCGCCGGTGCCGCTGCCGCCATTGGCAGTGGCGTCGCCGCCAATACCGGCGCCGCCGCTGGAACCATCCGCGCCATTACCGCCGCTCCCGCCGGTCGCGCCGCCGGAGGAACCGCTGCCCGCGTCCCCTCCATTGGCTGTTCCGGTGGATTGGGCGAGAGAGACCTTGACCTTCCCCGAACTGGAGGTGCCCGCGGCCTGAACGCCGGTGGCATAGGTCAAGAGACTGAGAATCATGACGACCGCGCCAATTGCACGTAGCGCGTTCGCTGTTCGTCTCGATGCCATATCCAACTACTCCTCTAAATCCCAGGGGCCGATCCGTCGCCCCTCCCGTGCTGTAGTGCAGTGCGTGCTGCGATGTGTTGCGTGCCTGACCGGAGAATTCATGCGTCGTTTCCTGGCGCTACGGTCCTCCCCGGCATCTGGAGCCGACTGGGTCGGGGTCCCCGCGACATGAGCCTCGAATACGCACCAACCGTCGCACACGATCACCCGGACGAGCGGTCACACGAACTCCCAACGAAGGACGCGCGCTCGCTCGCTGCCTGGAAACGGCGAAGCCCGGGCTGCGTCTGGAAGACGCGCAGCCCGGGTTCCGGCACCCAGCTCTCTTGCGATCGTACGGTTCCAAATCCCCGCTCCCGTCAGGCCCCGTTGCCACCCGGCAACTATCCCTGACTCGAGAACTGGCCAAGTTCTCGACTTCGACGGCGCGATGTCTCCCGTTCCCGCCTACGATTTCTCGGACAACCTGCCCAGCTTCCCAACCGGGCGGCATGTACTTACGCGGTTACCCTTGCATCTTATCGGCAGAGCAGAATGAATGCAATAGGGGGTGTTACCCCGGAATCCCCAGATTCCGGGTATTTCCGGACCGAAAACGAGGCGATGCCCCCGTATGGAGACGCCGGCCGCCCGCCAGCCCGGTCCGATGCGCATAACACCGGGATTTCATCCCGATCGGTTCGCGCTATTTCCCATCGTCCGGGAGCACCCAGTTGAGCACGGTCGAGACGATCGAAATGACGATCGCGCCAAGCAGAGCGGCCCAGACGCTGTCGAAGGTGAACCGGACATCGAAAATGGTCCGGCTGATCCATGCGGCCAGATAGAAGCAGATCGCATTGATCACGAGAATGAAAAGCCCCAGACTCAACAGGATCAGCGGAAACGAAAAGAGCTTCAGCACCGGCCGGATGATGGCATTGATCACACCGAGGATGATGGCGGTGAGGATGACCGCCTTGGCGGCGTTGTCTCCCACCTGGATACCCGGCACCAAATAGGCGGCAGCGGCAACGGCGATCGCCGTGACGACGAAGCGAATCAGCAAGCTCACCGGCGCATTCCTCCAATCGGCCCGGAATATCGAATCCCGGATTTCACAAGACACAATCGACTCAGGGGGCATTGTACGCAAGAGAGGGGGTCTGGAGTCGTGAGTCTTGGGACTTGAGTCGTGAGTCTTGGGACTTGGGACTTGAGTCTTGGGACTTGAGCCGTGGGGGTTGGGGCGTTGGGATTGTGGGTGGGGGGATGTCGGTTGGTGGGGGGGGATCCGGATCGCTTGGGTCGCTTATCTGGTGAAGGCGCGTAATGCATCCAGGTCGAGAACGGTCACCCGGGGGCCGTCGATGGAGACGATGCCCTGTTCCTCGAATCCGCGCAGGGCGCGATTGAGCGTGGACCGCGTCGTGCCAATTTCCGCCGCCAGTTCTCCCTGGCTGCGCGCCAGATCGAGCGCGATCCCGCTCTCCACCGCAACACCGATGCGTTCCACACGGTCGATCAACCATTTGGCCAATCTGCCGGGCACATCGAGCGTCAGCAGGTCGACCTGGCGAGCATTGCCGCGCCGGATCATGGCGGCCAGGGTTGCCAGGAGTCCGGGCACGATTTGCGGTTGCTCCTGGAGCAGGCTGATGAATGCCTTGCGCGGGATCATCCGGATCCGCACGGGACCGGCCGCGGTGAGGTTGGCGCTGCGTGGAGAACCATCCAGCAAGGAGAGCTCCCCGACGGCCGCCGGCGCTTCGACCACGGCCAGAACCGCTTCGTCGCCGAGCGCGTTCAGCTGCGTTACCCGTAACTGCCCTTCTTCCAATAGGAAGAGCGATTCGCCGGGATCGCCCTCACTGCAGAGGATCTGCCCGCGGCGATAGGAGCGCACCAAGCCCGTTTGCGCCAATCGCTCCAGCGCATCCGCCGGGAGATCCGCAAAGATCGAGACGGTCCGAAGCATATCGATCGACATTCGCTCGCCTGCTGCTGCCATGGGTTCCCCTCGCATCGGGTCCTCTTTTTCACCGCGGGGACATTCTATCCTGCCTTGGCATTCGACCATGGAAGAACCGGCAGCGGATCGCGCATCGATGCCGGGTTGGCCACAGTTCGAATTTCGACCGGACCCAGGGCGTAGGCGCCCCGGCGCTCGCCAATGCCGCGAAGCTGCGCCGCACTGGCGAAATCGAACGATCAGCAGCGCGGCCAGTCGTGTGCTATCCTAAGAGACGCGCGCGACTCTGAGAGATGTTCAGGGTGTTTTTCGAGCGATTGGTGCGTGCAGCGGCGCAAGGCGTCGTCGTAGCCATCGTGGGGATCGCGCAAGCATAGCCGCTTGCGTCTTGTAGTCGATGGCGAGTTTCTGAGCATTTTCCTTTTTCCACCCTCGAAGTTCGTAGATTCAACGTCCGGCCTTCCGAGCTACTGCGGAATGGCGCATGGGGACGTGCAGTATTCCGGCGCTTCGATGCCTGCCGGACGTTCCGCCGTGCGCGCATGGCGAACCGGACAAGGACCGGCAAGGAGTTAGTCGATGGCAAAAAAGCCTGTCTACCGAAAGCCGCCGCGGCCTGTAACCCCGGCGCATTCAACCACCGAGACGCGCGGACCGCGTCAGAATCCCGATGCGCTTGCCGTGGACGGCAAAGTGCTCGAGGCGCTTCCCAATGCAATGTTTACCGTCGAGCTCGATGGCGGCCAGCACGTGCTGGGGCATCTGGCCGGCAAGATGCGGAAAAACTACATTCGTGTGCTCCCCGGCGATCGGGTGACGGTCGAGCTTTCACCATATGACCTGACCCGTGGGCGCATCACCTTCCGCCACCGTTAGTTCGACACCATTCTGGGAGGAATCCACGCAGTAAAGAGGAAATGGCCGGCCTGAGTGGCTGTGATCGCAGTTTCGTCCTTTGGTTTATCTAGAACTCGTCCATTTCGTGCCGGGAGACGTATTCCGGCGCACTGTCAGGAGAATTTCCTTCCATGAGTGATCGAACGCTCACGTGCCGCGATTGCGGCCAGACCTTTGTTTTCACAGCCGGCGAGCAGGCGTTCTACGCCGAGCGCGGCTATTCCGAGCCGATGCGCTGCCAGTCATGCCGCGCGACCCGCAAGCAGCAGCGTAATGCCTCCGGCGGCGATAGCTACGGTAGTGGCTATAGCAGCGGTGGGTACAGCAGCGGCGACAGCTATGGCAGCCGCGGGGGCGGCTACGGTGGCGACAGCTACAACCGCGGTCCGCGCCAGATGTATCCGGCCGTTTGCAGCCAGTGCGGCCAGGAGACGGAAGTTCCGTTCCAGCCGACTGCCGGCAAGCCGGTCTATTGCCGGGCCTGCTTCCAGGAACGCCGCTCCAGCTCGTACAACTACTAGGATTGGTCTTCAAGAGAACCCGGTCGTATGCGACCGGGTTCTCTTTGTATTTGGGGAGCCATCAGGAAGGGCGAGAGCCCATGACGAGAGCTTCCATGCATATTGTTCCCAACTGCCGACTCGACGATAATCCGTACAGGATGTCGTTGCGAGCGTGGCCGTGCTCGACGGGTGCGGTTCGCGTCTCCCGGGTATTGCGGGCCGGACGCTAGACGGCCGAGGAGATTCTTTATGGCTGGCACCGTGATTTTGAAGGACCAGCTTCGGCAGCTCAGCTCTTTTTTCGGGCTCGACCCAGCGACACTCGCCACGGTGGTGCATTCGGGAAGTCGCACTCCGAATGGGTCGGTATCCCCAATCCAGATCGATGCGGCGATCTGCGCGCTCACCGCATTGCAGCAGCGGCTCGATACGATGTTTGCATCGCATGACGGGGTCGAGCGTTGGCTGCACACTCCCAGTGGGTACTTTGGTGGAGGCCTCCCATTCGACTATCTTGTTGCAGGCAAGATCGATCGGGTGAACGCGGCGCTTGATGCGATCGAAGCGGGTGTTTTCGTTTAGTCGGAGCCGACACCTCTGGACATTCCGGCGTTTGGGAAA
>JBIQLF010000168.1:0-5332 GCA_044464585.1 Thermomicrobia bacterium | reverse complement strand
GGATCAGGCGCGCGGAAGCAACAGTACCCGGACGATCGAGAACGCGAGCATGGCGGCTCCCACCCCGATCATGACCAGGCGCGCGGGGAGCAGGTCGATGCGGGCCGAAACACCGAGAAAGAAGAGCACGATCGCGAGAAAAACAGTGGTCAGGATATAAGCGTCGGCGTTGGCAGCCGCGTTCGTGCCTTGTTCGAACAACGTTGCTGCTTCTTCGGATTTGGTTTCGGACATGACCAATTCGGGCAAGCGGTAATCGGGCATGAGGAATGGGCTGGGTGGAGCGTTCGGGTTGGTTAGCGGGTCGAGCGCCATCCAGGCGTCGAAGGCGGCTTGAAAATCGGGTCGGAACCGGCGTGCATGAAAGTCGGCCAGGGCGGTGTTGCCATTGGCGACGGCGACCGCATAGACATTGAACGTTTCCAGATCGATCGATTCGAGCTGGTTGGCGAGCAGGGCGAGTTTGGTCGATTCGGTGCGCGCGGCGGACGCCTGGCTGTAGCGTTCGGTTTGGCCGGCATTCCAGCGGCTGCCTTGGAATCCACTCCAAGTGGCGACGAATGACGCCAGCGACAGCAGCACGACTGTGAGCACCTCGATCTGATGCGGGCGCGAGAGCTGCCGGAGCCGGGCCAGTGTTTGGCCATCGTTCGACTGTTCGGTTCCCGCGACACTCATATCGCGCATCCCTTCCAGACGTGGAGGCGGATCGATCCATCCGGCACACGATTCGAGATATGCGCGAAGCATAGACCGGGCCGATTCTGGAATGTGCGCTATCCTTACTGGAAATAAGCCTTCGGGGTTTGGGTGAGACCGCGCGCTATGACGGTCGAGTCCCGACCGGCGGTGAGAGCCCGCGAGCGGCTGGTCGTACCAGTTGCACGATCCGGTGAGATTCCGGAGCCGACGGTAAAGTCCGGATGGGAGAAGGCGCATGTGCGAACCGGGCTCGCCTGTCCGGTTGGCTTTGCGAATTCCTCGAAATCGTTCGACGCCCGACGGCCAGCCGTTGCGGGCGTTTTTCGTTGCGCCGCGCGGTTGGCGGTTGGACCGGGCGCGATTCCGAAGGCGTCGAAACACGTCGCTCCGGCCGGATCGGAATCTGGCCTGAGTACTGGAATCGCGCCAGATGGTTCGCTCATTCGTAATCCGATCGATCTACATGGTGCTGGTGGTGCTGGCCGCCATGAGCATCGTCTTCGCACTCTTGCAGCTCTCCGGCGATCCGGCGGATGCGCTGATTCCGCCGGGGAGCGATCCGGCCGATGTGGCGGCGCTGCGAGCGAAATTCGGATTGGACCGGTCGTTGCCCCGGCAGTATGCCGACTATATGCGACATGCCGTTACCGGGGATTTCGGGAATTCGTGGCGAACCGGGCAACCAGCGTTCGACCTGGTGATGCAACGGTTGGGCGCCACGCTGTTGCTGGCGGGAAGCGCGTTCGTGCTGGCGCTGCTGCTGGCGGTTCCGCTCGGAGTGCTGGCTGGGTCGGGGAGATTCCGGCTGGCTGGCTGGCTGGCAAGCATGGCCGGGGTGGCCGGGCAGGCGCTCCCGGCATTCTGGCTCGGCACCGTGCTGATCCTCGTATTCAGTGTGCGGCTGGGCTGGGCGCCATCGTCTGGCCAGAGCGGATTCCGGTCATTGATCTTGCCAGCGGTGGCATTGGCGGCGTTTCCGGCCGCAACCTCGATGCGAATCGTGCGGGTTTCGGTGGCCGATGTGGCCGGTGCGGATTTCATTCGCACGGCAAATGCGAAGGGACTTCCCGGCTGGCTCGTACTCTGGAGACATGTCGCGCGGAATGCGCTGCTGCCGGTGATCGCCTATGCCGGAGTGGCCGGCGGTTTTCTGGTGGCCGGCGCGGTTGCGGTCGAGTCGGTTTTCGCCTGGCCGGGGATCGGCCAATTGGCTCTGCAATCGGTCGCGAGCCGTGATCTGCCCGTGATCCAGGCATTCGTCGCCGTGGCCGCGGTGTTGATCGTGCTGGCCAATCTGGCGTCGGATCTGCTGGCGATGCTGGCCGATCCGCGATTGCGAGACGCGGCGACGGGAGGGGGCCGATGATCCACGTTCGCCCGTTTCCGGTGATTGGCCACACGCGGAGGCGGCCGGAAGCCATGGCCGGGACGCGCGTTCCAAGCACCTGGCCGCGACTGAATCCCTCATTGCTGCTCGGACTGCTCATCGTCGGCGGGCTGGTGGCGCTGGCGCTGATCGGTCCGGCATGGGCGGGCGACCCGGAGAAACAGGCGTTGCGGGATCGTTTGCTGCCGCCGGTATTCTCCGGTGGGGATTGGAGTCATCCGCTGGGAACCGACCGGCTCGGGCGGGATCTGCTGGCGCGGGTGGTCGCGGGCGCGCGTGTGACCTTGCTGCTCTCGCTGGCCGTGACACTGGCATCGACAGTCGCCGGGTCGGTGCTGGGGTTGGTGGCGGGATTGCAGCCGGGGCGGCTCGACGAGAGCATCCGATTTCTGGTCGATGTACAGATCGCGCTCCCGGTCATCGTGATCGCGATCGCGGTGTCGGCACTCTTCGCGCCCGGATTCACCCTGGTCTTTCTGGTTCTGTTTTCGACCGGGTGGGTTGCCTATCAACGGGTCGTGCGGGTGCAGGTGCGCTCGTTGCGGCAAGCGCAATTCGTCGAAGCAAGCCGGTCGATCGGGGCCAGCGAATGCTGGATCGTGCGGCAGCATCTGCTGCCGAATCTGGCCGGAACGATCGCGGTGCTGGCGACGCAGCAGATGGCCGCGGTGATCCTTTTCGAAGCCGCGTTGAGCTATCTCGGATTGGGTATGCCGCCAGATGCGATCACCTGGGGGCGAATGGTGGCCGACGGGCGCGAGTCGATGCTCGATGCCTGGTGGGTGGCTGTCGTGCCGGGCGCGTTCATCGCGCTGGCGGTGCTCGGATTCAATTCGATTGGCGAATGGATTGGTATGCGACGGCGGGGAGCGCCAGTTCGCTGAGTTTGGAGGAATCGACAATGGGTGAATCTTGGATTCGAACGATCGACGACTGGAATCTGAGTCGCCGGGAATTGCTGGCGGCCATCGGCGCCGGATTCGGCGCGACCGTGGCATCGCATTCGGTGGCTGGGGCGCAAAGTCCGTCGGCATCGCCAATGGCCACCCCGCCGGACCGGGTGGAATCGTTGACGATCGATCTCAGCAGCGAACCGAATAGTCTCGATCCGGCCACGACCTACGATGCCAATGGCTGGTCGATCGTCCATTCGGTCTATGACTCACTCTTGCAGTATGACAACGACGGCAATCTGCAATTGCTACTGGCCGAACACTGGGAGTGGACCTCGCCGACGACCATTGCGGTTGGGCTGCGTCCGAATATCGCATTTCACAATGGCGAACCGCTGACCAGCAAAGCGGTGCAGTTTTCGCTCGGGCATATCACCGCCGACGAAACGGCCTCGCAGGTAGCGGCGAATTTCAAGGTCATCGAATCGTTCAATGCAATCGACGATCTGCATTTCGAGCTGGTGTTGTCGCAACCGGCGCCCTGGTTGCCGGCGCAGATTGCGGCGTGGCTGGCGATCCTGCCGCCCGACTATGCGACCGGCAACGATTTCGCGCGGAATCCGGTCGGAACAGGACCCTACCGATTCGACCAGTGGTTGGCGGGCCAGGCGGTGGAGTTGTCGGTAAACGAGGACTATTTCCCGGAGAGCCCCAAGGGGACGCCGATTGCCGACGCGGTGACCTATCGGTTCGTCAGCGATGCGTCCACCCGGGTGGCCGATCTGCTTTCGGGCAGCGCCCAGATCGTTGCCGGGGTACCAGTCGATCAGGCCGCAACGATCGAAGAGAACGGCGCGCTGGCTTTGACCGAGGCGGTGTCCGGAAGCGCATTCGTGCGGATCGCGAATACGGTCGAGCCCTTCACCGATCCGCGCGTGCGGATCGCGATGAACATGGCGGTCGATGTGCAGAGCATCATCGATGCATTGCTGGGCGGGAACGGGACGCCGCTGGCGAATCTCTTCGTGCCAAGCAGCATCGGCTACGACGCCGGACTGTCGCCCTACGCCTTCGATCCGGATCAGGCCAACGCGTTGTTGCAGGCGGCCGGATTGGAAAATGGATTCTCGACATCGATGGACGTTTCGGCATCGGAGCGGCTCGATATCACCCAGGCAGTTGCCGCCCAATTGGGCGACGTCGGAATCGATACCGGGGTCACGCAGAAGGAACTGGCGGTGTTCAACGCGCCGGATCAATGGTCCGGAGAAGCGAAGGATGCGGCGGAGTTGCGCTTGATCACCTGGCGGCCGTTGTTCGATCCATATACGCTGCTGAGCCTGATGTTTTCGGAGAATGGATTTCTCTCCCGGTTCGACGATCCGGTGATCGACGGGTTGATCGGAGCGTTTTCGTCCGAGGCCGACCCGGAGAAACGCGCCGCGATCGGCCGGGAACTGGGTAAAGAGATGCACGACAATCCGGCCGCGATCTATCTCTATAGCCTGACCGCGATCTATGGAGTCGCGAAGGATGCGCCGGAGTGGTCTCCGCGCGCGGATGAGTATGTGATTGCGACCCGGCGTGGATAAGAAACGGGCTCGAGCGTCCGGGGCTCGGGGCCGCGTGGAATGGCGATCCGCGCATGAACCTCGAAGTGCAGAACCCGAAGCATACGATTGTTTGCCATGAGCACCATGAATGAGCGCGATTCGGCCGGTCGGATCGAACGGGAATGTGATCTCGACGCGGTGATTCGGGGCCGGCGGTCGGTGCGGGCGTTCGCGTCCGAGCCGGTGCCGCCGGAGATCGTGCGATCCGCGATCGAAGCGGCCGGCTGGGCGCCGTCACCGCACGGGCGACAGCCGTGGCGGTTTGCGGTGGTCGAGCAACCGGAGCGACGCGCGGGGTTGGCCGAGGCGATGGCGGCGAGTTGGGACACGCAACTGCGGTTCGATGGGCAGGATGAGACGATCGTGCGCATTCGGCTGGAAAAGAGCAAACGCCGGTTGGTCGACGCACCGGTGCTGGTGATTCCGTGTCTCTATCTGGCCGATCTGGATGTCTATCCGGACCTCGACCGGCAGGAAGCGGAACGGATCATGGCGATCCAGAGTATCGGCGCGGCGATCCAGAATTTTCTGCTGTCGATCTATGCCGCCGGATTCGATGCCGGATGGATGTGCGCGCCGCTCTTTTGCCCGGATCTGGTGCGAGAATACCTGGGTTTGGATGCGGCGCTGATTCCGCACGCGCTCTTGCCGGTTGGGCGAGCGGCCAAGGATCCGGTCCGGCGCCCTCGCATGGCCGTCGACGCCTTGATCGTGGATTGGGAGTAATACGGAATCCG
>JBIQLF010000167.1:0-5352 GCA_044464585.1 Thermomicrobia bacterium | reverse complement strand
GGGTGCAGGCAATGCGTGCAACAGCCGCTGAAGACTGCCGAATGGATAGACCACTCATACGGAATCCGCACGATCACCAGCAGATGAATCCGATCTCCATCCCGGCTCCCGCGCTCTGCCATGTATCCGAAAGACCTGCCGGTCCCGCCCTACACCGACTTCGCGTCCCAGCGGAAGAAGCGCACCGCAATTGCCACCGAGATCACCATCGTCAACCCCAGAATCACCCAGTCGAGCCAGATGGCGCTCAAGCCCTTGCCGCGCATCATCACCTCGCGCAGGGCATCGACCAGATAGCGCAGGGGCAGCACCTTCATGATCGGCTGCAACCAGGCCGGCGCCTGATCGACATCGAAAAAGACGCCTGCAAAGAAGAGCATCGGAAAGGTGATCAGGTTCGAATAGCTGGCCGCGGTTTCCACATTGGGCGCGATGCTGGACACGGCAAATCCCATTGCCAGAAATGCGAGCGATCCGATGAAGATCGAGATCACCACCAGCCAGACACTCCCCTGAATATCGACCCCGAACAGGAGATGGGCAACCATGTAGAGAATCAGCGCTTGCGGCACCGCGATGATCAACTGCGAAACCACCCGGGCGGTAATGAAACTGGGCAATGGAAACGGCGTCACCTTGATCCGTCGTAGGATGCCGCGTTCCCGGAAGGTCACGAACGTGGTGGAGAGCCCGATGACCCCCGAGTTCATGATGGACATCGCCAGAATGCCCGGCAGCAGGAAATCCATATACGAAATGTTCAATGTCTGCACCGGCTTGGCCTCGACGGTCACCGGGCTCGGCCCCTGCGCCACGCTGTTCAGCAATTGCTGAATGGCGCTGACCGACACTTGGGCATTCGGTCCGGCAGCCTCGTCGTAATAGAGCTGCACGGTCGGGAATCCCCCGCCCGCCGGTTCGTCCCCGAAGATCAGCACCACATCGCGATCGCCGTCTTTTAGCTGGGCGAGCTGCTGGTCCGCCGTTTCGTTCGACGACACATCGAATACATCGGATTGTTCCATCGCCTGCGCGACCGAGCTATGGAAATCCGAGGGGGCCCCGGCCAGTCCAACCTTGGCGGAAAAATCGCTGGCGTTGAACACCGTACCGAAGACGAAGATGAAAATGATCGGAAAAATGAGATTCCAGAAGAGCGCGGTGCGGTTGCGCACCGTCATCTTCAGGAATCCGACGGTCATTGCGCGGAAACCGGTCATCTATGCCGCCTTTCGTCGTTGCCAGAAGCGGCGTTTGGTCGTTTCACCATTGGACTGCGCCGATGCGTCGGCGGCGGGTTCGAACGAGCGCCCGGTCAGGGTGAGGAACACATCTTCCAGCGATGCCTGGTTGCTGCGCAGCTCGGTCAGATCGATTCCCTGATCGCGCGCCAGATCGAGCAGCCCGATCAGGGTCGCCTGGGGATCGTCGCTGCGCACTTCGATCTGATCGCCATTGATGGCGATCGCTTTCGATCCGGGCAATTCGCGCAACTGCCGGTCGGAGAGGATGCCTTGACGCATACGAGCCGAAATCGTCGCTTCGACATCGATCGACTCGATCAACCGCACGGGCGTATCGAGCGCGATGATGTGCCCGTGGTCCATGACCGCGATCCGGTCACAGAGCACCTCGGCCTCCTCCATATAGTGCGTGGTCATCACAACCGTCGCGCCCTGATCGCGCACATCGCGCACGGTTTGCCAGAGTTCCCGGCGCGCGCCCGGGTCCAGCCCGGTGGTCGGTTCGTCCAGAAAGACCACGGCCGGATCGTTCACCAGCCCCAGCGCGATCGAGAGCCGTTGCTGCTGCCCGCCGGAGAGCTGGTTGGCCGGCGAATTCCGTTTCTCACGCAGTCCGACCATCCCCAACAAGCGATCGACCCGCTCCGGCGAAGCCTCCACCCCATAGAGATTGGCGAAGAGCTGGACCAGCTCGGCCGCATTCAGGTAATCGAACAAGGCGGTCGTCTGCAGTTGCACGCCAATCGCGCGGCGCACATCCTCGGTCTGGGTACGCGCATCGAACCCGGCGACCATGATCGTGCCACTATCCGGCGGGCGCAGCCCCTCGATCATTTCGAGCGTGGTCGTTTTTCCCGCGCCGTTCGGACCGAGAATCCCGAAGATCTCTCCGGAAGAGACCGTCAGATCGATGCCATCGACCGCGGTCAGCGATCCATACCGTTTGACCAGACCGCGGGCCTCGATGATCGGTTGTCCAACCGGAATGAGCGCTTGCCTGGGAGACGCATTGGTCATGCAGATGCCTTTCGTATCGACGCGGGGTCCAGCAGTGGCATGCTTCACAGCCGAAGAAAGATACGCCGTTTTCCTCGAACCGGACGATTTCGATCACCGAAGCGCGTCCTGTGTCTTGAGTCTTGAGTCTTGGGTCCTGAGCCCTGAGCCCTGAGAGACGAGGTTGGTTCCTGGTGGGCAGGCTGCCTCCTCGTATCATGAGGCCCACCACACCGCACGACCCACCTCTCAAGACCCAAGACTCAAGACTCAAGACCCAAGACTCAAGACTCAAGACTCACCCCATGCCAATCGACACAGACCAACCGGCCGTCGATGAACTCGCCGGTGGCTGTTTCGGTGTTGTCGAACATATTGGACAGCGCGAACGCCGGACTGATATTCGGGAAGAGCTGCGTCAATCCGGCGGCCATGACGCCGCCATGCGCCACGATCACCACGGTCCCCGGCGCTGCCGCATGCGTGCCGATCGTGCGGTACGACCAGGGCAGAAACCGATGGAATACCTCCGCCAGGCTCTCACCGCCTGGCGGCGCGGCCTCGATATCGCCCTGCGCCCAGCGGCCCATCACCGCGCGGACCTCGCTCTCCTCGATCATGCCCATACTGGCGTCCGGCTCGGTAAAGGCGATTTCCACGATTTCTTCGGCAAGCACCAGCGACTGCCGGTGCGGCAGTGCGATGGCGGTCGCCGTCTGGATACACCGGGTGCGGGTGCTGGAATAGATTGCCTGCAGATTCAGATTAGAGAGTCGGTCACCGATCGCCCTGGCCTGCTGCATCCCTTTGACCGTGAGCGGATAGGTCACCCCATTGTCGGGTGGCAACGCATGCCGGGGAATTTCGAGCTCCGGGATGACATTGATCTGCGATTCCGCATGCCGGACGAACAACACCCGAAAATCGGGATGCGGTTCGATCCCTTCCCATAGTCTGGTGGCACGATCGCTCATCGATAGCTCCTTCACACGTTTCATGATTCCCAGTTGTACGCCGCGGCGCGTCTCGATGCCGAGATCATCCAGGCAGCGCGCCATCCCAATCGATACAGACCAGCCGTCCATCGACGAATGCTCCGGTGGCCATCCCGGTCGCGGGCAGCATATGCGTCAACGTCCAGGCGGCCGGGAGATCGTCGAAGAGAAACGGCAACGCGGCCGACAAGACGGTGCTCTGCGATACGAAGATCAACTGGCCGGACTGCGCGGCATGTCCGTCGATCGCGTCCTGCACCACCGGCAGAAACCGCTCCAGAATGTCGTTCAGCGATTCGCCGTCCGGTGTGCGGGCATCCAGATCGCCCTGCATCCAGCCCGATAGCACGCGCATGGACGCGACATAATCGCCAGCCGTCATGGTCATTCCGGGGCGGACGAAGGCAACCTCCTCGATCCCCGCGGCCAGCTGCACGGTCGTCCCGCGCGCGAAGGCGATCGCATCCGCCGTCTGGATACAACACGGTCGTGGACTGGCAACGACTGCCAGCACCGGATCATCCGGCAATCGGTCGACCAGCGCGGTCGCCTGTTCCATACCGAGCTGGGTCAAGGGATACCCCGTCTCGTTTTTGGGGGGCAGCATCTGCCCCGGAACATCGACCGTACGCCCCGCGTCGAATTGCGATTCGGCGTGCCGCACGAACCGCACCCGAAACGCGGGGGAGTCCTCGATTCGCCACGCCCGCGCATCGCCCGAATGGGCGCCCGTCAGGCCAGCCAGCGCGGCCGTGGTCCCGGCCCCGAGGAATGTTCGTCGCTTCATCCCGATCTTCCGTCCACGATCCCCGCCGCCCATCGGGAGTTCCCGATCAGCGCGACGCGACCGGGAAGACGCTCCCCATCGAAAATCAACCCGCCCATTTCTACTCGATATAATCGAACGAGTTCCAATCGTCGACCGAGCGCGCGTACCGCGCGCCCATCCGAAAACAAGAGAAGGAGTCGCCGGTGCAACGGTTCATGTCCCGATTCTTCGCCCTCGCGCTGCTGCTCGCGATCGCAGCGACCCCGTTCGTCGCGCATGGTTCCATGACCGGTTCGGCCGCGGCGCAAGATGCCGCGACGCCATGCGCCGCCTTGACCGAAGCGGATGCCAATGCCTGGGCAGCCGCCTGGACCACCGCCTGGAATTCGCACGATGTCGCCGACATCATGGCGCTCTATGCGCCAGATACCGTCCATCATTGGGGAATCGGGACCGATTCCACGAGCGCGGACGAGCTGACCGCGGCGACCAGCGCATTCCTTGCCGCCTTCCCCGGCATTCACCTGACGATCGATCGGGTATGGCTGGCCGGCGACACGGTGATCATCCGCTGGATCGCGATCGGGATTCAGGAAACCGACTTCATGGGCATTCCCGCATCCGAAAAGACGGCCACCTGGACGGGGATCAACATCCACCAGCTCGAATGTGGACTGAGCGTCGAATCGTGGTCGGAAGTCGATCATCTCGGCCGGGTCCAGCAACAGGGCATGTTGCCCCTGGCTTCGCCGGAAGCAGAAGCGACCCCCGCGGGGTAAGCCGTCCCCTTCGACACTGCATCCACTCGAACACGGAACGCCGGGAAGTTGGTTTCCGGCGTTCCGTGTTCGAGCGTCTTTACCGGCGCAATTCCGCCCCGCTGATCGGTCCGAGTGCCCCGGGAGCCGGCGCCGGATCAACGACCGCGATCCCGATGCGGTACGCTGCGTATCAGTATCGAGCCCTCAGGAGAGAGGACCGCATGTTCAAAGGCGAAAACCTGATCGGGGTGCTTCTGGCCGGACTCTGCCTGATCGTGGCTGGAATCATGATCTGGGCCATGGTCACCGACCGTCAGCTCACCTACAACGGCCCTGGCTGGCTTCCCTGGATACTCATGATCGTCATCCTGGGCGGTTCGATCTGGGGGGTGGCCCAGCGCTTCCGGGGTGGCAATCGCGGCGGCGCCCAATGGCCCAATCCGAATACCGGCCGGCGATCCCTGCTCGATCGCGTGCGCGGCAAGAAGGACCAGCAGTAATACAGAATCCGCTTGGACACTGCGGGATACCCGCCGTCGCTCCGGCACGGTCCCAACCTTGAAAGGCTGGGCTACTACTCCTTAGGA